>JAEUSW010000078.1 GCA_016788285.1 Flavobacteriales bacterium | reverse complement strand
CCAGTGTTTCATACCTGACAAAGGAACGACGCCTCCATGATCGGCCATCAGGTCGATCGGGGTCCTCCCCCGGGATACACCTTCTTCACCGCCTCATGCCGGCTGCTCACGTGCAGCTTTTCGTAGATGTTGCGGATATGCACGCGCACTGTACCGATACTGATACCCGCCTTGTCGGCGATCTCCTTGTACATGAGGCCCGCTGCCAGGCCATCCACGATCTCGCGCTCCCTGGCCGTGAGCTGCTGATCGCTGATGCTGGCTCGCGCCTGTCCTTGGAAACTGCTCACCACCAACCGCGCGATGGCCGGGCTCATGGGCGATCCGCCCTCCATCACCCCGTGGATCGCAGGAACGAGCTCCTGCGCGCTGAGGCTCTTCAACAGGTAGCCCGTGGCTCCCGCGCACAAGGCCTGGAAGATGTAGCTCGGGTTCTCGAACACCGTGCTGATGATGTACTGTACCCGCGGATCGACCGGCTTGGCCCGAGCCACGCAGTCGATGCCGTTGCTCCCTGGCATATTGATGTCCATCACCACCACGTCAACACCTTCCCCGGTGTGGTCGCGCAGGAAGGCATCCCCATTGGGATAGGCTTTGAGGAACGTGATGGTCGGGTCTTCGGAGAGCACACGCCGGACCAGGTAGCGGATCTCCGCATCATCCTCCACCAGTACAACGCGCACGCGCTTGCTCATGGCCCCCAAGATCGCTCATCGCAACGGACCGTGCGCGTGAAGGACCGTACCTCTTCCCGGGGCGCTGGCAACAGTGAGCGCGGCCCCGTGCTGGACCATGCGCGCGGGCATGTTCCGTAGGCCGTTGCCCCGGTCCGGCACCTGAGCCGGGTCGAAGCCGACGCCATCGTCATCCACGCGCAGATCGAAGGTGCCACCTTGGAGGTCCAACCGTACACGCACAAGACGGGCATGGGCGTACTTCAGGATATTGTTGAAGCACTCGTTGAGCACCAGGTGCAGGTCGCGCTTCAGCGCTGGCTCCACATGGGCATCAGGCTCCACCGCGCGCAGGTCCAGCTCGAAGCGGATGCCATTGTCACCCAGCAGCCGCTGGGCTAGGTCCCGCACATGGTCCAGCAATCCCTGATGGGTGTCGCGTTGCGGATCCACGGCCCACACCACATCGCTTAGGGCCCGGCTCACCAGCCGTGTGTGCTCGCCGATCCGTGCGAAGGTCCGACCGAGCTCCTCGGGATCGCGGGTCTTCTGGGTGGCAAGACCGCTCAGCAACGCAATCTTCGTGAGCGTGGCGCCGATCTCGTCGTGGATGTCGCGGGCGATCCGGGTGCGCACCTCCTCCGCCTCGCGCTTCTTCTCGCTCTCCACCAGTTGCGCCTGTGCGCGCTGGATCTCCTCGTTCTTGATCCGCAGGGTTTCCGCAGTGCGGCTCTTGATCCTGTAGGACCTGTATGCGACCATGGCGAGCAACAGACCTAGTGCGCCGATCGCGATGCCGGCCTGCTTCTGCGTCCGGTGCCTCCGGAGTTCAGCCTCGGCCGCGATGCGCTCACGCTCCCGTTCATGCTGTTGCCGCAAGGCTTCGACCGAACGCACCTTATCATTGTTCAGGTCCTCCGCCTGCGCGTCCTTGCTCAGGGCCATGTCCGCATAGGCCCCGGGCCAATCGCCGGCGACGCTCCTGGCCATGGCCCGCAGGTAGGCGAGGTGGTGAACGGCCACCAGATGGTCCATCTCCCGGGCCATTCCGATCGCGCTGTCGAGCACGACCAGCGCAACTTCCGCCCGACCTTCGCGGAGGAGCTTGCGCGCGTTGCCAGCGGCGAAATGAAGATAGGCTACGGGGTCTTCGGATGCCACGACCAGGGCCGACGATCGCTCCCATATGGAATCGGACCGTTCGTATTGGCCGGCCGTGTTGTACACCTCGGCGATGTTGGTGTATGCGTTCAGCAGGTGTGTACGGTCGCCCAGCCGTTCGTAGAGCAGCGCGGCCCTGTTCAGCCAGTGGAGCGCGCTGTCGGTCCGCATCAGCGCAGCGTACGCGAGCCCGAGCCCGTTGTAGGCGTTGGCCATTCCGGAACCCTCAGGCCGTGAAGCCAGCACGTCGATCGCGCGCCGTGTGACCTCGATGCAGTTGGCCACATCACCGATCTCCCGGAGCTCATAGCCTTGATAGGTCAGCGAGGCCCCCATGTCGTCAACGCGCTGAAGGCGCTCGGCATACCGGTACATGAGCTGGAACTCCACCAGGCTCGAATCATATGCGGAAGCCGTACCATGGCCGATGCCCTTCAATTTGTGCAGCCTGATCAACCAACGCGCGGCATCATCAGCGACGGACCGCCCGACCTCCAATCGGGTGATGCCGAGCCCGGCGTAGCGCAGGGCACTGTCCACCTCGCCTTCTGCCAGGAAGGCTTGGGCGAGGTCCGCAGCAGTGATCGCGTAGGCCGTATCGGTGGAGGCATCGGCCAGCGCGGACCTGAGACTGTCCACGACCGACGCCTTTGCCGGGAGGAGCGCGCGCAGCAGCAGGAAGAGGACGATTCGGCGCGGGAAGATGGCCCTCATGTCAGCCGGGGTGTACGGAGTAGTCGCGAAGATCGAGCAGAAGCCGCTGCTCCAGGGTGGTGAGCGGCCCGATGCCGGTGATGTGCTTGATAAGCTCCAAGGCCGCGATGTTGGCCATGATGGCGTTGCTCGCCGCCATGGTGGGAGCGGCCGCCTTGTTGTTGAAGGCCTTGATGGGCCCGGGTTGCGCGTCGATCAGGTCGCCCCAAGAGGCGAACAGCGCTTCGTACCCGCAGGTATCCGGGCCAAGGAGCGGACCGATGAGCCCTTGTGCGCTCATGTACCCGCACTTGATGAAGTGGTAATTGTGCGTCCGGCGGGCGTCGCTCAACCAGTTCACCAGCTGAACGGGCTTGTCGGCGCTCAGCATCACATGTCGCACCACGGGATGGGAACCGATGAGCGTGCGCCAATCCTCCTCACAATGCACCATCGTGCGCTCCGTATCGACCGTACAGGAGGGCGCGATCCGAAGTAGCCCGTCCCGCGCGGCCTCCACCTTGGGGCGGCCCACGGCATCGGCGGCGAAGAGCACCTGCCGGTGCAGGTTGCTCTCCTCCACCACATCGGCATCCACCAGGGTGAGGTGGCCCACACCGGCCGCCGCAAGGGAGAGCGCCACTTGGTGTCCAATGCCTCCAAGACCGAGGATGAGCACATGCGCGTCGGCCAACCGCTTTTGTCGTGCGATGTTCAATGCATGGTCGTCCACCGGGGCGAGGGCATCGAACAGGAGCAGTTGCCGGTCGAACCGGGATGAACGATCCACCTCCGGATCGAAGCGTTCGAGCAGCTTCAGTTGGAACAAACGGTCCAGCAACGCCACCACCACCTGGCCATCGGCGTTCATCCGGCGCGACAGGTCGGCCCGGAGAAGCCCCTCCTCGGGATCACCCTCCAACGCGACCAGCAGATGTTCGAAGACCTCACCCGCGGGTAGGGAGGTGTCGCCGGAAAGGTCGGTCACCACGCGGATGATGTCCGCTTCGTGCAGCAGACGCAGGCGGCGCTTGAAGCGCAGGTGAACGGCCATGGTCGCGATCCGGAAGGCCCGGCCTAGTTGTAGTCCCAGCCCCCGCGGCGTTTGGCACCGCCATCCCCCTTGCCGGGCTTTGGCTGCTCGCGTTCCACGCGTTGTTCCTCTTTGGCTGGTTTCCGTTCGGGCGTGGCGGGGGCACCCCCGTTGATGCCGATAAGGAAGGCGATCACTGCGATCGGGTTCATGGTCCTTCGGTTATGGTTCAGTTATGGTCCCAACCTCCGCGACGCTTGCGGCCACCAACATCCTTACCGGTGGCCGGCTCCGTCCGTTCGATCCGGGTCTCCTCTTTCTTGGTGCTTGCAGCCGGTTCGGCGGGAGGGTTGCCGTTGATGCCGACTAGGAAGGCGATGATGGCGATGGGGTTCATGCGGTAGGTGTTCGTTGTTCGGAGGCAAAAGTGCAGGAACGCCAACATGACGTCCATACCATGCGAATGGTACTCCGAGCATCCGCCCGGGGAAGGGGCCTGAACAGGATACGATGAAGATGGTATGGTGCCGGTGATGATCAACGGCTCGTTTTGCCATCACGAATCCACGAACACATGAACCTTCTAAAGAACACACTTCTCCTTGCCAGCTTGGCGACCGCCTTTAGCGCCAAGCCGATGGATCGGATGGTCGCACCCGGTGGAAGCGGCAACATCCACCCGACGATCATCAGCGCCATCGATGCGGCGAACAGCGGGGACCGCATCATCATCGCACCAGGAGTATACCCGGGCAATATCACGATCAACAAAAGCCTCACACTCCTGTCGAACTCAACGGGTCAACGCTATACGATCAACGGGAGCATCACCTTCCTCCACTCAGCCGCACAGGTCACCCTGACCATCTCCTCCATGCGGTTGAACGGGGCGATCTATGAGAACATGACCAATGTCACCGGTTCGATCCGCATCATCGATAGTGTCATAACGGGGTCAGTGGCGATCCTGGGTGAGAGCGGGATAACCTGTCATCTGCATCGCGACTCGCTCCTTTCGTACGTGCAACTTACACATGGAGTAGTGACCGGCTGCCATCTCACGTGCGATGACCTTCCGAGCGGCTACGGCGCGTATGAGATGGCCGGGTTCTTTGGAGTGCCGGCCTCCGCCAGGCTCATCGGGAACGTGATCGGGAAAGGGGCATCGGCGACCAGCGGTAGAATGGTCTTTGCGAGTCCGAACGGCCAATTCGAGATACGGAACAACCTGTTCGTTACGAATACCGCGAGCCACACGGGCCCTTTGGTGGAATGCCCCAACACATCGCTCCTCACCAACGAGCCGAACGTGTTCGAGAACAACACCATGATCCATGCCGGGACCGGCAACCCGGTCTTCCTGCGGATCGATGCCACATCCACCGCGCTGAACTTATCGGTCCGCAACAACCTGTTCGTGGGATCCACCCAGCCCGTCATATCCGCCAGCCCGTCCGTGCAGATCGCATACAACATCACGAGCATGAGCACCGCACAGGTGGACCAGAACACCGGTGCGCCTGTTCCTGGATCACCAGCGATCAACGGGGGCGACCCCGATGCACTGTACACGGACCTCGACCTCACCCGGAACGACGCCGGTTGTTATGGTGGGAGCTTCAGCAGGGACAACTTCGATGATCCTTTGACATCCTCGGCCGCGGTGCTCTTTCTCGATGCACCCAGGCGCACGCAGGCTGCTTACAGCATGCAACTGAAGGCGGAAGGATTCGATCGCTGAACCATCATGCGCAGCCTCATCACCCTTCTCGCCTTCTGCGTGGTCGGCCACCTGACCGGCCAGACCCCTGCCATCGTGCAAGCCGAGTGCTTCTGGGATGGTGATCCCGGCCCCGGCAATGGCATCCCGCTCCATGCCTTCGATTGGGCGTTCCAGGACCCCTTCGAGCAGGGGGTCGTGAGCAGCATCCCGCCGACCGAAGGGCCGCACAAGTTGAGCGTCCGAATGAAAGGTGCGGATGGCATTTGGGGAAGTACGTTCAGCATCGTCGTGGACGCCATCCTGATGAGCGATGCGCGCCTGGTCGAGTCCCAAATGCGATGGGGCGTTCCGGATGACTCAGCGTCCTGGGCGAGCATTCCACCGGCGGATGGGAACGCTGATGACGTTTTCGAGGAGTTCGAACCCATGTTCATCGTGCCACCGCCTGGTCTGCATGTCTTCAGCGGCCGCATGAAAGGCAGCGACGGCACCTGGGGCCCACCGGCCCGGACCATCATCGAGGTGGTCGCCAAACGGGAGCCGCTCCTCACAGCAGCCGAGTACTTCTGGGACCAGGATCCCGGTGAAGGCAATGGAATAGCCATGCCACCGGCCGACGGTACGCTGAACAGCGGTTCCGAAGAACTGATCGCAGTGGATAACGGCGCACTGTTGGCACCCGGACCGCATGTCCTGAATGTACGTGTGCGGGATGCGGAAGGCGTCTGGGGTGCTCCGATCCGATCGGTGGTGCACATGGATGCTCCTACCACGATCAGCGCCCAACTGGATCTGCGTGTGGCCCTGCAGGGCTGCATGGGTACAGGAACGCTGATGAACAACACGCTCCGCGCGCAAGGCCTGGTACCATACGAGGAACCCTATACAGCGCTCGGCTACACGCTCGGCAACAACGCAGGCACCACCACGACCCCTTCCGTGCTCAACGTCGTGTTCCCGCCTGGTGCAGCAGTGGTGGACTGGCTGCTGGTGGAACTGAGACCTTCCTATGCACCTGCACAGGTGGCGATGACCATACCGCTACTGCTCCGAAGGGGCGGCACCGTCTCCGATGCCAGCGGCGCCTATCCTTTCAACGTGTCGATCCCTGGTGGCTACTATCACGTGGTGGTACGGCACCGCAACCATCTGCCCATCCGCACCGCGGACCCGGTCGATCTCACACAGCCCGGCGAAATGAGCCTAGTGGACTTTACCGCGACGGACCATGTGACCTATGGGGAGAACAGCACGGTGCTCACCGGGCTGCTCTATTGCATGTGGAGCGGTGATGCGAACGGAGATGGCCAACTGAAGTACACCGGACCGAACAACGACCGTGACCCCCTGCTCATCGCCATCGGCGGCACCACACCCAACAACACCATCACCGGCTATAGGAGCGAGGACGTGAACATGGACGGGGCGGTGAAGTACACCGGCGCTAACAATGACCGCGATCCGATCCTGGTGAACATCGGGGGGACCACCCCGAACAACGTCCGGCAGGCGCAGTGGCCGTGATCCTTCACGGGAACTTCGGGAACTTCTGGAAGTCGGGCGGGCGCTTCTCCAGGAAGGCATTGCGCCCCTCCTGCGCCTCGTCCATCAGGTAGTACATCAGCGTGGCATCACCGGCGAACTCCATCAGGCCGCGCTGACCGTCGAGCTCGGCGTTCAGGCCGCGCTTGATCATGCGCAGGGCGAGCGGGCTCCGCTGCATCATGATGCGGCACCATTCCACGGTGGTGTCCTCCAGCTCGGCCAGCGGCACCACCTTGTTCACCATGCCCATGTCGTAGGCCTCCTGCGCGCTGTACTGCAGGCAGAGGAACCAGATCTCGCGGGCCTTCTTCTGGCCCACGTGGCGCGCCAGGTAGTTGCTGCCGAAGCCGGCGTCGAAGCTGCCCACCTTGGGGCCGGTCTGCCCGAAGCGCGCGTGGTCCGCGGCGATGGTGAGATCGCACACCACGTGCAGAACGTGGCCGCCGCCGATGGCGTAGCCGTTCACCATGGCCACCACGGGCTTCGGCAGCTCGCGGATGCGCTTGTGCAGGTCGAGCACGTTGAGGCGCGGCACACCGTCGGTGCCGATGTAGCCGCCGCGGCCCTTCACGTTCTGGTCGCCGCCGCTGCAGAAGGCCTTGTCGCCCGCGCCGGTGAGCACCACCACGCCGATGTTCGGGTCCTCGCGGGCGATGTCCATCGCATCGATCATCTCCTTGTTCGTGTCCGGGCGGAAGGCGTTGTACACCTCCGGGCGGTTGATCGTGATCTTGGCGATGCCTTCGAAGAACTCGAAGGTGATGTCCGTGTATGCCTTGATGGGGGTCCAGTTCCTGCTCATGGTCGTCCGTCATGCCGGATTTGACCCGGCATCGCGTAGGTTCTTGAAATAGTCGCGCAGCACCTTCGGCGAGGTGAGCGCATCGGTGGTGATGTGGAGCACGGCGGGCTTGTCGTGCTGCGCGTACAGGGTGTCCAAGCCGGCCTCGAGGGAGGCCTGGTCGTTCGCGAGGAAGTAGGGCAGGTCGAAGCTCTTCACCAACTGCGCGATGCTGCGGGTGTGCGGTGCCTCGAACCAGGGCAGCAGCTCGGCGTCCTTGTCCGGGCCGTCGATGTACCGGAAGATGTTGCCGCCGCCGTTGTCCACCACGATCACTTTCAACAACGCAGAGAGGTGGTTGTTCCACAACGCGTTGCTGTCGTAGCAGAAGGCGATGTCGCCGGTGATGAGGGTGGTGAGTTTGTGCGTAGCGAAGGCGGCGCCCACGGCCGTGCTGGTGCACCCGTCGATGCCGCTGGTACCCCGGTTGCTGAACCAGCGAAGGCCGCGCACCCGATCGAAGAGCTGCACGTAGCGGGCCGGCGTGCTGTTGGCCACGTGCACATCGCTGTCGCCGGGGATCCGGTCGTTGAGCGTGTTGAACACCGTGAGGTCGCAGAAGGGCGCTTCGCTCACCAGGCGGTTGTGCAGGCCGCGCGTGCGCTCGTCCACCATGCGCCAGGCCTCGCCGTAGATGCTCTCGGTCGCCTGCGCCCCGTTCATGATCTGCGCGAAGAAGATCTCGGGGCTCACGGCGATGTCGTGCGTGAGGCTCTGGTAGGTGTCGGTGTGCCGTTGTCCAACATCCACGTTCCAGTGCTGCAGCGGCCGCCACTTCCGGAGCAGCGTCTTGATGCGCTTGCTCACCACCGCGCCGCCGAAGGTGATGAGCAGGTCGGGCTTCAGGTCGTTCTCGTTCGTGGCGTTCACGCCTTCGATCGCGCGGTCGATGCAGGTGATGAAGGCGGGATCGTCGAGGTTGCTGGTGGCCTCGGTGTGCACCGTGACCTGCGGCAGGGCGGCGAGGCGCTTGAGCTGCGCCTTCAGGCCTTCGCTCCACCGGCCCTGGCCAGCGAGCACCATCACCTTCCGGCACGCGCTCACCTGGCCGATGAGCCAGCGCGCGTGGTCGGGCAGGATGAAGGGCTCCGTCATCACCGGGGCGATCAAGTTGGACAGGCGCTCCGCCTGTCCCGCATCGATGGTACCGTACAGCGGTTCCGCGAAGGGCACGTTCACGTGCACGGGGCCCGGCACAGGAAGCAGCGTGGCATCGATGGCCTCGTTGATCAGGCGGCCGCAGTGCCAGCGCGCGAGCTCGTCGCTCGTGAGGCGCGGGAGCTGCACGCTGCGCTTCATGTGCAATGCGAGCACGCCCTGCTGGCGGATGGCCTGGCCCTCGCCCTGGTCCACCCACTCCTCGGGGCGGTCGGCGGTGATCACCAGCAGGGGCACGCGCTGGTAGAACGCCTCGGCGATCGCCGGGCCGTGGTTGAGCACCGCGCTGCCGCTGGTGCAGATCAGGGCCACGGGCGCGTGCAGCTGCTGCGCCATGCCCAGTGCGAAGAAGGCCGCGCTGCGTTCGTCGATCACCTGCAGGCAGGTGATGTCGGGGTGGTGGTGGAAGGCGATGACGAGCGGGGCGCTGCGCGAGCCCGGGCTGATGACGGCGTGGCGCACGCCTTTTGCGGCACAGAGCCGGGCGAGCTCGGCCGCGGCGAAGTGGTCGGAGGTCATCGGGCCGGCGAAGATACCCGGGCGGTGTGCAGCGACCGGATGGCGGCGGTCCACGCCGCTGCCTTGGCCTCCGTCTCGCGCCATTCCGCCTCCGGGTCGGACCCGTCGGTGACCCCGGCGCCCACGTGCAGGGCCACGGCGTCGTCGAAGGCCTGCATGCACCGGATGTTCACGAAGATCTCGGTGCGCCCGTCGGCGTTCCAGGGCCCCCAGAAGCCGGTGTAGAGGCCGCGCTCAGGACCATCGTGGGCGGCGATGAAGGCGTTCGCGGCCGGCCGTGGCGTGCCGCACACGGCCGGTGTGGGGTGCACGGCCACGAGCACTTCGTCGAGCGAGCGGTGCCCGAGGTCGGCCTCCACCTCCGTGCGCAGGTGGCTCACCCCACCGGCCTCCACCGGCCGCGGACCGTGCAGGGCGATGCGCGGCAGTCCGAGCTCGATCAGCTGGCCCACGATCTCCCGGGTGACGAGCGCCTGTTCGCGGCGCTCCTTGGGGCTCCATTCCTCCGCGAGGGCCGGCGCGTCCGACCGGGGCCGTGTGCCCGCGAGGGCGTCCAGGCGCACCAGCTCGTCCTCGGCCGTCAGCAACCGTTCGGGCGACGCACCAAGCCAGGTGCCGTGCTCCGGGGTGTTCAGCAGGGCCACGAACGCATGGGGCATCCGGTCCAGCGCATCCTCGAAGAGCGTGGCCAGCTCGGCGCGGTCCAGGGGCATCGTCACGGTCCGCGAGGCCACCACCTTGTCGAGCGTGCCCTCCGCGATGGCGGTCTTGGCGCTCCGGACGAGGTCCTCATACCCCGACCGATCGGCATCATGGGGCCGGGTGCGCGTGATGGGAGGGGCACCCTCACAGCCGTGAAGGGGTTCAAGCGACACGGGCAGTTCGCCGAACGTCAGTTCCACATCGTTGCGCACGAAGTGGGTGGCCTGCGGGTCGTAGGTGAAGGGGGCCACCAGGAAGGCCTCGTTGAGGCGACCGAGGTAGGCGGCGTCGACGGGTTCCAGTTCGGGGTTGCGCTGGGCCCAAAGGGTCACCGGGCCGCCAGGGACGCGGAACGCGGCGAAGGTGAACCGCCGGTCAAGGCAGAGGCTGAGGGCCTGATGCAGGGGGCTGGTGGTGCTCATGCGGTGGGCGGGTTCGGGGCGCCGGGCAGCACCACGTTGGTCAATCGGCACACTGCACAAAGCTCGCCGGCGGCGTTGCGCACGCGGATCTCCCACACGTGGGTGGTGCGGCCCAGGTGGAGCGCCTCGGCGGTGGCGGTCACGCGGCCCTCGCGGACCCCCTTCAAGTGGTTGGCGTTCACCTCGATGCCCACCACCTGCCGGCCCTCGGGCAGCACCAGCAGGGCCGAGGCCACGCTGCCCAGGGTTTCGGCCAGGGCCGCCGTGGCCCCGCCGTGGAGCAGGCCCATGGGCTGCACGGTGCGCGCGTCCACCGGCATCGAGGCCGTGAGGTGACCGTCCGGATCGACCCCGAACCGGATGTCGAGATGTTCGGACAGCGTGCCGGCGCGGAAGCGGTCCGCCTGTTCCGCGTGTCCCGGGGTGAAGCGCATGGGCCAAAGGTACCCGTGCCGAACTTTGTACCCCATGCAAAAGGCCACCAAGCCCCGTGTGCTGCTCGTCGAGGATGAGGAGGGCCTTCGCCATACGCTGCGCCTGAACCTCGAACTGGAAGGCTACCACGTGACCACTGCGGCCACGGGCCCGGAGGCCTTGGAACGGTTGCGCGGCGCCCGGTTCGATGCGGCGGTGTTGGATGTGATGCTTCCGGGGATGGACGGGTTCACCGTGTGCGAGAAGGCCCGCCTCGAGGGCGACCGGACACCGGTGCTCTTCCTGACGGCCCGGACCGCTGCGGCCGATCGCGTGCGCGGTCTTCGGACCGGCGATGACCACCTGGGCAAACCCTTCGACCTGGAGGAGCTGATGCTGCGCGTGGCCAAGTTGGTGGCGCGTTCGGACGAGCGCCCTCCCGCCGCCGTGCCGGACAAGGTCCGTTTCGGGCCCAATGAGGTGGACCTGGTGGCCTTCGAGGCGCGTGGCGTGGGCGGTGCGCGCACCCTGTCCCAGCGCGAGGTCATGCTCCTGCGGCTGCTGATCGAGCACGCGGGCGAGGTGGTCTCCCGGGAGGAGATCCTCCACAAGGTGTGGGGCTACGATGTGTTCCCCACCACCCGCACGATCGACAACTTCATCGTGGCCTTCCGCAAGCTGTTCGAGCCCGACCCGCGCAACCCGGTGCATTTCCTCAGCATCCGCGGGGTGGGGTACAAGTTCATGTTCTGATCAAGAAGGGGGGAGGCAACCCTTCCAACGGGTCCGCGTCTTCAGGTTGTCAGCGGGAACATCTTCCACCCCTGACGTTGGTTCCATCCTATTCCTTGCAGGTTTACCGCGCAGGGGCCCACACCGGGCCCCTGTTCGGTTTTCCGGGGGTGCGTTCGTGCGGTTTCATCGTCCCTTCCGGACCGGTCGGCGTGATCCGCTCCTTGTCCAGGGGGGTGGGCTTGCGCAAGGCATCCCCTTCGCCTTACTTTCGTCTCGTCCTTGGGACCGATACAGGTCCGGTCATTGGAACAGCACATCCCCAGAACACGCATGCGCATGAGCACCACTACCCTTCGTTCCACCGGCCTGGCCTTGATGCTGGGCGCCGCCGCGATGGTCCAGGCCCAGAGCCCGGTCGATATCGGCCTGTTCGCCAACAACGGCCAGCTGGAGGTCCGCGTCCGCCCGACGGCGGATTTCGACGGCATCTTCAGCTCGGTGGTCTTCACCCTGCGGTGGGACCGCAGTGCCAACGTTCAGCTGGGCGACGCCACCCAGCCGGAGGGCCCCCGGACGTACATCCCCATCGCCCCTTCGGGTGGCGTGCGCGAAAGCGGCTCGTTCAATTACCAGGTGTATGCGGGCTTCGGTTTCGAAGCCATTCGCAACACCGGGGTCAACTGGGAAGGTGGCCGGGAATACACCCTGCTCAGCATTCCTTTCACCGGCGAGGCCGCCGTGGAGCTCATGAACGACAGCTGGACGGGTGAAACGCTCAACAACGCGGACTACTACCTGTCCCTGGGCGGCCTCGACCGCACCGGCACCATCTATCAGAAGTCCATCAACGCCAGCGAGCTCGACGGTGCGGTGACCATCCTGCCGAACCCGAACGACGGCCAGTTCGTCTTCTCCTTCCTGGTGGCCTCGCCGGCCGATATCCAGGTGGAGGTGGTGAACACCCTGGGCCAAAGCGTGTTCACCGAACTGCTGCGCGGCTTCGAGGGCACCTACCGCAAGGAGATGGACCTCCGCACCTCCAGCAACGGCATCTACTACCTGAAGATCACGCGCAACGGCACCACCGACGTGCACAAGATCGTCTACCGCTGACCGGTCCCCTGACCGCATGGGCAAAGGGTGCTTCGGCACCCTTTGTTCGTTCAGGGCTCAGCCGCGGCAGATGGTGCAATAGGAGCTCTTGGGCCGATGGGCGAACACCGCATCCGGATCGAACAGACGTTGGACGAGCGCCCCCAGCGCCTCCTCGATCAGCGGCATGTCCTGCCGGCGCACGACCGTGCGGTCGTTCAGGATCAGCGGCAGGCCGGCGGCGGCCTCGGTGCTGCGCAACGGACGCAGCTCGGCGGTCACCGCCGCGCATTCCGGGTCGTTGCGGAGCCACAGCCAGGCATAGGTCAGCAACTGCACGGCTTTGCCATGGTCGGCCTTGAGCGGACCCGGCAGGGCGAGCTTGAGGTCGCGCGGGTCCACGCGACCGGTCTTCAGGTCCACCAGATGCGGATGCCCATCGCGCCGGTCGATGCGGTCCACGCGGCCGTGCAGGCGCACCGGGTGCCCCTGGCCATGGGCCTCGGCGGGCAGCTCGGCGGAGAGCGGGGTCTCCAGGCCCAGGAGCGTGACGGCGGCCCCACCGCGCAGGGTCGACACCTCGTGGCGCACCGACCGTTCGATCGCCTGCCGGGCCATCCCCAGCTGAAGCAGCACGGGCCCTTCCGAGGCGTTCAGCCCGCCAGGGAGCCGGTCCTCCAGGATGCGCAAGGCCCCGGGTAGCCCGGCGATCAGCGCGTCGGGCTCGATGACGCCGCCCATGAAGGGCCCATAGAGCGACTCGAACGCGGCATGCACCAGGATGCCCAGTTCATGGTCCGCCAGGGCGGCGGACGGTGGTCGCTCCTCGGCGACCCCCCATCCGTGGCGGAACACGAAGTTCAGCGGGCACGTGAGCAGGTCGGTGAGGGCGGTGGGGCTCAGTCCCCGCTGCGCCTTGAGCTGGAAGCGATGCCGGAGCTCGGGCGTAAGCGTCAACTGCAAGGGTGCATCGGGCCGCCGGGGCATGGACGGACGCAGACTGGAATGGCGCAGGCCGCCTGGAAGTTCATGGTCGAGCTGAAGGATGAAGCGGCTGCGCTCCTGTTCCACGTCGCCGCCGGAGACGTGGAGCAGGGTGATCTCCCGGGCGTGATGCAGCAGGCGCATGAAGGTGTGCGCCACCACCGCGTCCGTGTCGGCGCGCAGGGGAAGGCCGAGCGCGTGGCGCAGTTCGCCGGGGATGAAGCTCTGCGGGGGCTCGGCCGGAGGCAGGCTGCCCTCATTGGCCCCCACGACGATCACCCGTTCATGGTCCGTGGCGCGCGATTCCAGCATGCCCATCACCTGAAGGCCGGCCATCGGTTCGCCACGAAGGTCCACGCGGGCCTGTCGCAGCAGGCGCTCCTCCAGGCCGACCGCACCCGCATCACCGGGCTGATGGCCGCTCCAGGCCAGGGCCATGGCGGCCTGGTCGAGCACCTGTCCGATGCGCTGGGCCTGCTCCTGCACAAAGGGGTCGGGGTTCGCCAGCACCACTGCTTCCACCAGGGCCGTGCGGGCGGACGGACCTTCGGTCGAAAGCGCGCGGTGAAGCGCGAGGTGGACGGCATCGTCACCCTCGTGGAACAAGGCAGCGATCGGAAGGTGGGCGCGGCGCTCGTTCGCCGTTCGCTCGCGCAGCTCGGTGATGGGCCGTGCATCGGCCCAGGCCGGATGGTCCAGAAGGGCCGAAAGCTCGCGGGTGCGCACCGAGCGCCCATCGGTGCCCCTGTGCAGCCGGGCATGCTGCACGAACAGGCCGTGCAGGGGCAGCTGGGTCAGCGGAAGGCCCATGGTCACGTTCACCGGAGCACAGGAGGCCGGAAGGAGGCTCAGGAAGGGGAGCAGGGTGTTCGGGTCGGCCAGCAGCACGCAGGTGCGCGCCCGGTCCTCTTCGCCGAGGCCGATCACCTGCTCCACGGCGGCATGCACCATGGCCATCGTGCTGGGCAGGGCGATGGTGCGCACGGCGGGCGGGTCGTGCGCGATCCGGCTGCTGACGGGCAGTTCACCGGGACCGTGGCGCCCGATGGCGCTGCGGAGGGCACGGCCGGCCTCCTGCAACGGGTCGTTCAGGTAGTGGCCGTCCGCATCCCAGGCGAAGCGGGCGATGCCGCTGTGCCGGAGCGCGTCCAGGACGCGATGCATCGCCGGCGAGAGTGCGTTGAGGCCGGCGCACCATACCCGCGTCCACGGCAGGGGGCGGGTTCCAGCGGCGATGCGCGACACCGCCGAGCGGGCGATGAGGCCGCGGGTGCCTGTACCGCCGGGCAACAGCCGTTCCTCCAGACCCTGGTGCAGCGCGGCATGGTGCGCCCAATGGTGCGCCAGGCGCTGCTGGCCTTCGCTCAATGCCCCCCCCCGGAAGCTCCAGGCGTCGATCTCCTCGATGTGCCGCAGGTCGCGGTAGGCCACTTCACGGTCCAGGAGGTGCTCGTCCACCTCGTTCATGTCGCGCAGGGCCGTGGGGGCCCAGCCCAGGAAGGTGTGGAGGTCGTCCGCCGCAGGGCCCTTCAGGTGGCGATGCACCGTGTGCATCTCGAGCAGGGAGAGGTGGACGGGTTGTTCGCGCAGGCCGGACAACCGTTCCAGGAAGCCGTCGGGCGTGAGCAGGTCGGGGCTCCAGAGCGGGGCGCCATGCGCGCGGGCCAGGTGGCGCTGGAGGTGAAGCCCCGCGCGCCGGCTGGGCAGCACCACGGCCACGCGCGCCAGGTCCGCGCCATGATCGTGCAACAGCCGCTCGGCCAGGAGGCGCAGGAATGCCATCGGGGCGTGCAAATTAGCGGCGCGATCGGCGCCCCGGGCATGCACAGCGACTTTCCCCAGTACCGGCGTTCGGCCCACGGCACGAACTACTACCGCATCGATGCGGCGGACCGGTTCGAGGAGCTTCAGCTCATCGGCAGCAAGGTCCTTCGGCACCGGGTGGAGGCCCGGGCCTATCCCGAGCGGTTGCGGGTGATGGACATGCTGGGCGGGGCCGGCGGGGCCTACCTGCCGGTGTCCGCAAGTGAGTACGAGGCGGTGGCCGCCCGGTCCGCCGGCTGAGCCCGTTCCTCGTTCGAACGGACCGTCCGAACAACCCGGGGGCTTACCTTGTCGTCATTCCCACGGATGATGCGCACCCTGGTGCTGTTCGGGATCTTGTGCAGGGCCGTTCCGGCCCTGGCCACGCACATCATCGGTGGCGAGCTCTACTACGTGCATCAGGGGGGCGACAGCTACCTGTTCACCCTGCAGCTGTACCGCGACTGCGGGCCCAACAACGTCAACGGGACCGGGTTCGACGCGCAGGCCGAGCTGGGCATCTTCGATGGGTCGGGGACCTATTTGTTCTCGGAGTTCGTCCCGTTCCCGGGCTCCACACCGGTGCCCGTGGTGCTCAACAACCCCTGCCTCACGGCTCCGCCCACCATCTGCGTGGAGCAGGCGGAGTACAGCATCGTGCTCGATCTACCGCCCATCCCGGGCGGTTACGTGGTGAGCTACCAGCGATGCTGCCGCACGCCGAGCATCCTCAATGTGGCCAACCCGGGCGATGAGGGGCTCACCTGCACGGTGGCCGTGCCCAACGCCAACCAGACCGGGGCCAACTCGAGCCCGGTGTTCAATGCGTATCCGCCGATCGCGCTGTGCGTGGGGCAGAACATGACCTTCGACCATTCGGCCACGGACCCCGACGGCGATGTGCTGGTGTACGAGCTGTGCACCCCGTTCACCGGGGGCGATCCGTTCAACCCGCTGCCATCGCCGCCTGCGGGGCCGCCGTATACCCCGGTGCTCTGGGCGCCGGGCTATTCGCAGGCCTATCAGATGGACGCGAACCCGCCGCTGGCCGTCGATCCGGTCACGGGCCAGCTCACCGTGACGCCCAGCCAGGTGGGCAGCTACGTGGTGGGGGTGTGCGTGAAGGAGTACCGCGCGGGCGTGTTGCTCAGCGAAGTTCGGCGGGACTTCCGCTTCGACGCGGTGCCCTGCGTGGTCACGATCCTGAGCTCCATCCAGCAGCAGCAGGTCTTTTGCGACGGGTACCAGGTGAACATGGTGAACCAGAGCATCGGTGGCAGCAGCTATTTCTGGGACTTCGGTGATCCGAACAGCAGCACCGACACCAGCAGCCAGTTCGCACCCACCTACACCTACGGCGACACGGGCGTGTACAGCGTGATGCTGGTCGTGAACCCCGGATGGCCCTGTGGCGACACCTCCTACGCCTCGTTCGAGATCTATCCACCGCTGCAACCGGCCTTCACACCGCCGCCCATCCAATGTCTGGGCGCAGGCGCGGTGCCCCTGACCGTGACGGGCAACTTCACCGCACAAGCGAGCGTGCTGTGGGACCTCGGGCCCGGTGCGGCACCGCAGCAGATGAGCGGACCGACCATCGCGGCCACCTTCGTGCAACCGGGCGACCAGGTGGTCACCGTTTCGCTGACGGACCACGGTTGTACGGACAGCTACACGGACACCGTGGAGGTGTTCCCTCCGCCGGTGCCGCTCTTCACCACCGATACGATGGGCTGCCTGCCCCTGGAGGTGCGGTTCAACAACCAGAGCACGGCCTGGACGCCCATGAGCTACGCGTGGGACCTGGGCGACGGCACCACGAGCACGGACAGCCTGCCGGTGCACACCTACACCGTGGAGGGCCAGTACGATGTGCGGCTCACGGTGATGACGGACAGCGGCTGCATCGACACGGTGAGCCTGCTGCGCCCCGCCGCCGTTCAGGTGTGGGTGCCACCGACCGCGGGCCTGTACACCAGCACGCCGGTGGTGGATGTGCTGAACCCCGACGTGACGATCAACGACGCTTCCGTGGATGCCGACAGCTGGCTGTACACGGTGGAAGGAAGCACCTTCACCACGCCCACCTTCACGTACGCGTTCCAGGAAGCGGGCACGTTCGAGGTGGTGCAGGTGGTGACGAGCGGACTGGGGTGCAGGGACACCACGAGCATCCGCGTGATCGTCACCGGGTCGCTGTTCCACGCACCGAACGCGTTCACACCCGACGGCGATGGCCTGAACGACCAGTGGCTGCCGGTGGTGATCGGAGCGCGCGAGTACGATCTGGCCATCTTCGACCGCTGGGGCACGCGCCTCTTCCACACACAGGACCCCAAAGCGGGTTGGGATGGCGTCGGGCTGCCGATCGGCGTGTACACCTACAAGGCGTGGCTGGCCGAGCACGGCCCCGAGCGCTACGAGTTCGTCGGTTCGATCACGTTGGTGCGCTGAGCCGCATGGCGATGTGCGGGATGCCGTCCAGGTCGAAGGGATCGCCGTGGCGCACATACCCGTGAGCGGCATAGAAGCCCTCCAAATGGGCCTGTGCGGACATGCGGCTGTCGATCCCGCCATAGGTGTGTTGTAGCACGCTGAGCACTTCGCGCATCAGCGCATGTCCGAGCCCGGTGCCCCGTTGTCCGCTGTCCACCACCACGCGGCCCACCGCCGGTAGGCCGTCCGTTCCTGGCGGCAGGATGCGCGCGTAGGCCACCACCCGGTCCGACGCATCGCGGCCGATCACATGCAGGGCGCCCTGATCGCGGTCGTCCAGCTCGGGATAGGGGCAGTTCTGTTCCACCACGAACACGTCGGTGCGCAGGCGCAGCAGCGCGTACAGGGTGTCCACGTCGAGGGCGTCGAAGGGGAGGGTCCGCCAGGTGACCGCGGTGCTCATGCGATGGGTTCGAGGGTTCCGGTGGCGAGGTAGAGCAGCGCGCCGTGCACGGGCGCTCCGGTGACGCTGCGCAGCACGTTCATGTAGCCGCGCACCTGTTCGGCGTGGGCGGCGTGCGGATGCCCGGTCTTGATGTCGAGCACGCCCCAGCCACCGGCCGCGCGCACCAGTCGGTCCGGGCGGGCGCTGTGCCCATCGCTGAGGATCAGGGGCGTTTCGGTGAGCACATCGAGCCCCGGCCCGAACCAGGGTGCCAGGTCCGCCCGTTCCAGCAGGGCCACCAGCCGGGGTCGCCACGCGTCGCGGTCATCCGGACGCAGGTCGCCACAGGCCACCGCCGCCGTCAAGGCCGCGTCCAGGTCCGCTGCGGTGTGCACGCGCGCGAGCAGGTCGTGCAGGGCTTCGCCGGAGATGCGCCGGGCTTCCGCACCGATCGGCGCGTCATCGCGCAGCGTGTCGCGCACCAGCAGCTGCACGCCACCGCCGGGCGGCAACGGGCGCAGCACCGGATCGTCGATGGGGGGGCGGGTGGATGCTCCGACGGTGGTCCGCTCCCCGATCGTGAGCCCCGTCCCCAGCGTGCCGCCCATCGCCACCAGGTGTTCCAGGAGGGCCTTGGTGACCGTATCGCCGTGGCTCTGCTGCACGGTGGCGTACAGGCGTCGCTCCGGGCGGGTGAAGGCCACGTACAGCAGGTCGAGCGCGTCCAGGTCCTGCATGCCCAGCTCGTCCGCCACGGCGGGGACATCCGGGGCCTTGCGACCCCTGAAGGTGAGCCGTGCGGTGGGCAGCTCCGGTGCCACATCGCCGGGCGGGGTCCATACGCTCGTGCTCGCGCTGCCCGCGCGGGTCAACTTGGTGAAGGGCACGAAGACCACGGGGAACTGCAGGCCCTTGGCCTTGTGGATGGTCATCACCTGGATGGCGTCGAGCCCGGCGGGCGCGGTGATCGACCGTCCGGCGTAACCGCGTTCCCAGTGCTCCAGGAACCCGGCCGGATCGTGACCATGGGCCTGCTGATGCTCGCGCACCGCCTCCAGCAGCGCATGGAGGAAGGCATCGGTCGCGGGGTCGAGGCCGCACCGTTCCACATGGCCGAGGACGCGGTCCAGCAGGGTGGCGGACACGCGCCGGCCCGGAGGAAGGCAGGCGTGCACGCGGTGCAGTGCGGTGCCGGGTGGTGCGTCCTCTGGAGGGTTCATCCGCTCCAGGGGCAGCACACCGGCCTCCACGGCCGCGGCCAGGGCTTGCACCGCCGTGTGGTCGTCCGCCCGTTGATCCAGGCGCAACAGGGCCAGCACGAGGTCCACTGCGGCGTCGCCCTTCAGGCGCAGACCGTCGGGGCTGATCACCGCGTGCCCGGCACGGCTCAGGGCGCGGGCCACCTGCGACCCCTGCTCCCCGCTGCGCACCAGCACCGCGATGTCCCCGGCGCGATGGCCGTCCTCCAGGCAATCGGCCACGCCGCGCAGCAGCCAGTCCTCGATCCAGGGCACCTCCTCCTGATCCTCCTTCGTGGATGGCACAACGTCCAGGCGAACAAGCCCGCCGGCAGGCTTGCGCGCGGTCTGCGCCTGCTCGTCATAGATGGGGCGCAGGCCCTCGGGCAGAAGGGTGCGCATCCGGTCGAACAGGTCGTTGTTGAACCCCACGATGGTGGCCGACGAGCGGTGGTTGTCGCGCAGCGGTTCGATCGGTACCGCGGAGGCCTGGAGAAAGGCCTCGCGGCGGGCCCCGTCGGACAGCTGGTCCCGCCCGTGCAGGGCGGGCAGGGCCTTGAACTGGCGGACCTCACCGTTGCGCCAGCGGTAGATGGCCTGCTTGGCATCGCCCACCAGCAGCACCGAGCCGCCGTTGGCCAGGGCGTTCTCCGCCAGCGGCAGAAGCGCGTGCCACTGCATCACCGAGGTGTCCTGGAACTCGTCGATCAGGAAGTGCTGGAAACGCTGGCCGAGGCGTTCGTACAGGAAGGGCACGGGCTCTTCGCGCACCACGCGCTCCACCGCGCGGGTGAGGTCCTGGAAGAAGGTGACGCCATCCTCGTCCTTGGCCTTGCGTAGCGCATCGGACAGGGCGCTCATGGCGCCCATCGCCATCAGGTCGCGTCGGATGAGGAGCCGAAGCCAGTGGTCCGTGAAGCGGCCTTCCTCCTGCCAGCGCTGCACGGTCGTCAGCACACGCTCAAGCTCCGGGGCCAGGCGCTGCAGGGCTTCGCGTGCCGAGGCGGAGGCCTTGCCGCTCCACCACACGCCTGTGGCCAGCGGCTTCGCCGCGTTGGTGCCCACCTCGATCGGATCGTCCTTGAAGTGGGCCAGGTCCTTGATCACCTTGCGAAAGCCACCCTTGGCATGCGCCAGGTCCGCATCCTCCAGCTGGGCGGCGTCCAGGGCGTCCAGGGCGGTGCGGCCCAGGGTGCGGACCTCCTGGCGGAAGGCGTGGATGGCGGAACGCAGCGCCGCGTCGATGCGCAGCAGCGTTCCGGCGCTCACGGCGGACAACTGCTCCAGGTGGCGTACGCTCTCCTCGTCGTCGAGCATTTCCACCAGCTCGGTGAAGGGGGCGGCGGGGTTCCAGCGCGCTTCATCCTCCACCAGGCGGCTGCAGGCCGCGATGAGCATGTCGGTGAGGGCGTGGTCGCGACCGGCGGCCTCGAGCAGCAGGTCCACCGCACGGTCGCGGTACCAGGCCTGGTCGGTGGTCATCCGCAGCTCGTGGTCCAGTTGAAGATCGCGCGCGAAAGGGCGCACCAGGCGGCGCACGAAGGCGTCGATGGTGGTGATCGAAAGGTCGGACCAGTGGTGCAGCATGTCGCGCAGCACGGTGTGGGCGCAGGCGGCCGCGGCGTCGGGTGCAAGACCGTGCGCGCTCCGCAGGGCGTCCAGCAGGTCGGTGATGCGGGCATCCCCGTGCGCGCGGTCGGCCAGCAGCCGCAAGTAGTGCAGCACGCGCTCCTTCATCTCGCCGGCGGCCTTGTTGGTGAAGGTCAGCGCCAGGATCCCGCGGTAAGCCGTGGGCCGGTCGGGCCGCAGGGCCAGCACCAGGTAGCGCTTCACCAGGGCATGGGTCTTGCCCGAGCCGGCGGAGCTGTGCAGCACCTGGAACATGGGGTTCGAAGGTAGAGGGGTGGAGGTGTGGAAGGGCCAGGCCTCGGGGACCGGAAGATGGAGGCCAGCGGACCACGCCCCGTGCAGCAACCGTGCGACGGGCCACAGGCCTCGGGTCCGGGGCCTCGGAGCCGGAGCGAAGGAAGGAAACGAGAGGCCCAAGGCTGGTCCCCGGCGGTGGACGCGCACCGCCCGTTCGAACCGCGCGGCCCGGCCAGCCGTTCCGGTTAGGAATCCCTGCACGTGACCAAGCTCACCCGGAGCGGACCCGGCACCGCCATACCTTTGAGCGTCAGGCAACGAACCGCTGCCTGAGCGCATCCATCCACCAGACCCGAACACCCATGCATCCCCTGTACCGCACGACCCCGCTGTTGATCGCCACGGCCGCTCTGTTGGCCGGCTGCCACAAGCCGTACAATGTGGACGGGCCCGAAGGTCATGTCCGCTTGAAGGTGGAGGCCACCTGGCAGGGGCAGCCGCTGCAGGCCGGAGAGGTTCATTTGAACGTGAGCGACTACCGCACCCAGGTGGAGGTGCTGAAGATGTACCTCGCCGAACTGCGATTGACCGGACCGGGCGGTGCATCCGCCCTGACGGACATCGCGCTCTTCGACGCCCTGAACGGGGGGGACAGCGAGGTGTACACCGCCGAGGCCGGCAGCTACAGCGGCCTGCACCTGGGCCTGGGTGTGCCGCAGGACCTGAACACCTCCGACCCCGTGCTCTATCCGGTGGGTCACCCCCTGAGCGTGAGCAACGGCACCTATTGGACCTGGGCCACGGGCTATCGCTTCGTGATGTTCGATGGCCGGTATGACACCGATCCGAACGGCACCGGTGTCCCGATGAGCCTGTTCTCCATCCACACAGGCATGGAGCCCTGCTACCGTGTTCGCGACATCGACTTTGCCGCGCCGTTCACCGTGGTGGGGGGCGACACCACCGACCTGGTCCTTCACGTCGCGGTCGATCGGTTCTTCTACAATGCGGTGGACACGCTCGACCTGGCCACGGACCATCAGGCGCATGGGGACAACATGACGCTGGCCATGCGCTTCACGGACAAGGTGATCAACAGCATCGTGGTGGAGTGAAGGGACAGGTGGGGATAGCCGTGCTGGTGATGGCGCTGACGGGCTGCCGGAAGGATGAACTGACGCAGCAGGGCGGCGAGGCCGAACCCTTCGTGCTGGACCTGCCTTCCTGGATGCCCGCCCCCCCGGTGCCGGCCGATAATCCCCTGACCAGGCCCAGCGTCGAACTGGGCAGGCACCTGTTCTTCGAGCCCCGCCTGTCCCGCACGGGCAGCTTGAGCTGCGCCGGTTGTCATTTCACGGACCGCGCCTTCAGCGACACGGTGGCGCTCAGCCTTGGGGTCGCTCAGCAGCCTGGCCTGCGGAATTCGCCGACGCTGGCCAATGTGGCCTACCATCCGGCGTTCTTCCGCGATGGGGGCGTGCCCACCTTGGAACTGCAGGTGCTGGCGCCCATCCACGACGACCTGGAGATGGACCACAGCATCCTCACCGCGGCCGAGGACCTGCGCGAGGTGGAACCGTATCGAAGCCTGAGCCAGCAGGCCTATGGCCGTCCGCTGGACCCGTACGTGATCACCCGGGCCATCGCCAACTACGAGCGCACGCTCATCAGCGGTTGGTCGCGTTTCGACCGCTACCTGTACCAAAGCGAGACCACGGCGCTCACCGACAGCGAGGTGCGGGGCTGGGAGCTGTTCTCCGGACCGGTGGCGGGCTGCACGGGTTGCCACGGGGGCTTCGACCTCAGCGATCACAGTTACCGCAACGTGGGCCAGTACAGCACCTACGCGGACCCTGGGCGGGCGCGGATCTCCCTCGATCCCGCGGACGAAGGCAAGTTCAAGGTGCCCACCCTGCGCAACATCGCCCTCACGGCTCCGTACATGCATGACGGGGCCATGGCCACGCTGGAGGAGGTGGTGGACCACTTCGCGAGCGGTGGCCTGTCGCACCCCAACAAGGACCCCCTGATGACGCCGTTCACGCTTTCCGCGCAGGAGCGTGCCGACCTGTTGGCCTTCCTCAACGCCTTGACGGACGAACGCAGCCTGGACCAAGTGCCATGATCGGAACCCGCACCCGCATCCTCGCGGCCATCGCCTTGGGCGTGATGGCCATCGCCAGTTGCCGCAAGCCCGGACCGGACCCGCCCTCGGGAGGTGGCGGCGGCGGCGCTAGCGGTCCGGTCTATGACCCTACGCCCTATCCGCTGGTGACGCCGGCGAACTTCCCCCCCATGGTGATCCCGGCGGACAACCCGATCACGGTGAAGGGCGTGGAACTGGGCCGCTACCTGTTCTATGAGGAGCGCCTGAGCGGGGACAACACACAGAGCTGTTCGAGCTGCCACGCGCCCGCCACGGCCTTCAGCGACGGACCGAACGCCTTCAGCACGGGCATTGATGGCGTGGAGGGCCGGCGCAACAGCATGGCCCTGATGAACCTGGGCTGGGAGACCAGCTTTTTCTGGGATGGGCGCAAGGCCACGCTGGAGGAGCAGATCCTGATGCCCGTGATCGACCCGGTGGAGATGCACGAGACCTGGCCCGATGCGGTGGGCAAGCTGCAGGCGGACAGCGCGTACCGCGCGCTGTTCGTCGAGGCCTTCGACACGGATGTGATCGACAGCACACTGGTGGCGAAGGCGATCGCGCAGTTCCTGCGCACCATGATCAGCGCCAACTCCAAGGTGGACAAGGTGGCGCGGGGCGAGGCCGTGTTCACCCAGCAGGAGCAGCGCGGCTTCATCCTCACCCAGCTCGAAGGTGGCGATCCCGCCGAAGGCCAGGGCGGCCAGTGGGGCGCCGACTGCTTTCACTGCCACACGCAGGTGGGCGGGCTGTTCACGAACGGCCAGTTCGAGAACAACGGCCTGGATTCCATCTTCACGGACCTGGGGCGGTACGAGGTGACCGGCGATCCGCTGGACCGGGCCAAGTTCAAGGTTCCCACTTTGCGCAATGCGGCGCTCTCGGGGCCGTACATGCACGATGGTCGTTTCCAGACCCTGGAGGAGGTGATCGAGCATTACAACTCGGGAGGCATCCCGTCGGAGACCATCAGCCCCTTCATGAAGCACACGCAGGGCGGGCTGCAGCTGCCGGCCGCGGACAAGGCGGCGCTGGTGGCCTTCCTCAACGCGCTGACGGACCACGACTTCGTGAACGATCCGCGGTTCCAGGACCCCGGCACGCCCTGATCAGGCCGCCTGCTCCACCGCGGTGGACGGCCGCCAGGTGCGGCTCAGCATGCGGTCGCCGAACACTTCGGGCTTGAAGATGCTGGTGCCCATCAGGATGCGGGCGCATTCCTGCACCCCTTCGGTGATGCTGGGATGGGGATGCACCAGTTCGGCCAGGTGCTGGATGCCCTGGCCCATGTGCATCAGCAGGGCCACCGCCTCGATGGCGCTCGAAGCGTGCTCGCCCACGGCGCGCATGCCCAGGATGTGCATCTGATCATCGTCGGTGACGATGAGCTTGAAAAAGCCCTGGGTGCGCCGCATGGCGATGGCCCGGGCCAGACAGCTGTAGTCGATCCGGGCGACGCGGTGGGCGATGCCCTGACGGCGGCACTCCTGTTCGTTCAGCCCCACCCCGGCCACTTCCGGATCGAGGAACATGATGGTGCTGACCTGTCCATAGCTGATGGGCGCGGGACCGCGGCCGGCGATGAGCTCGGCGGCATGACGGCCCTCCAGCTCGCCGAGGTTCACGAGCATGTTGCTCCCCGTCGCATCGCCCACCACCAGGATGTGGTCCTGTGCGGTGCGGATGCCGTCCACGGCGAGGGCTCCGGTGCGTGGGTCCACGGTGAGCCCGGCCTGTTCGAGGCCAAGGCCGTGAAGGTTCGGCGTGCGTCCCACGGACAACAGGGCCTTCTCCACGGTGACGCGCTCGGTGCCGCCGTTCGCATAGCTGAGGTCGTACTCCACCCCATGGGGCATGGCCTCCAGGCGTTCGAGCTTGGCGGAACGGTGGATCACCACACCGTTGCGCTCCAGGTTGCCGGCCACCAGTTCGCTGATGTCGGCGTCCTCGAAGGGCAGGATGCGCTCGGCGCGGTCGATGAGGTGCACGCGGGTCCGGCCCAGGTGACTGAGGATGGTGGCGAACTCGCAGCCGATGACGCCTGCGCCGACGATGACGATGCTCTCCGGCAGCTCATCGAGCTGGAAGATGCCGTCGCTGGTGAGGATGCGGCGCTCATCGGCCGCCAGGCCCGGCAGTGACCGGGGCTTCGAACCGGTGGCGATCACCACGTGGTCCGCCTCCACCACCCGACGCTGGCCGGCCAGGTCGATGGCCACGTGGTGCGGCCCGATGAAGGACGCGTTCCCACGGGCATGCTGGAACAGGCGGCCCTGGCCTTCCAGCAGTTGCATGTGGCATGCGTAGAGGTACTTGCGTTCGAACACCGCCTCGTTCACCGCGCGGGTGATGCCCGACCACGACGGCTGGAAGGGCGGGATGCCGCGTGTGCGCACCATGGCGTTGGTGCTGGCCACGCGCTGGGCGATCTCCCACAGCGTCTTGGACATCAGCGCGCCGTTGTAGATGCCGGTGCCGCCGATGCGGTCCTTTTCCACCAGCAGGGTGCGCAGGCCCAGGTCGATGGCGCGCATGGCGGCCGCGTATCCGGCGGGGCCGCCACCGATGACGCAGAGGTCGAATCGTTCCATGGGGGAAGGAAGGTGGTCGATGGCCGTTGTACGCCGGTCGAAGGCCAGGGTTCGCCGGTATCCTTCGCGCCGGGGATGCCGTAGGAAGGGGCGGAATGATGCGGACCCCGATGAGCTTCGTGCGCGTGGCCGGCCTGCTGGCGGCCTTGTCCCTGGCGGGCCGGGGGCAGGCGCAATGCCCGCAGCTCTACGACTATTGGGGCAACCCGAGCGATACCGCCGAGTGGTACAGCTGTTCCGGTGGTCCGTTCACGCTGGTGATCGCCTCCCCGCAGAACATCGTCGGCGGGTTCACCATCAACTGGGGCGATGGCAGCCCGCTGCATGTCGGCGGTTCGTTGATCGCCCCGGGCACGGTGACCCACGTCTATGCGGCGGCCGTGGCCGAGTACACGGTGACCTTCACCGAACTGGTGAGCGGATGCGTGGTCACCGGCACCGTGATCATGGAGGAGAGCACGAGCGCCTCCATCCAGATCCCCGTGGGCGGCCTCACCCAGGTCTGTGCCCCCCAGGCGGTGGACTTCATCAACTCCAGCACCAACGTATCGCCCAACACGGTGTTCACCTGGGATTTCGGCGATGCGAGCACCCAGCTCGTCTTCGACCACACGAACCTGGGGCAGACGGTGACGCACACCTACATGCCCGGCACGGTGAGCTGTGAGACCACGGTGCGACTTTATGCGGAGAACGCATGCAATACGCTGCAGGGCGGACCGAGCGTGGCCACCTTCAATCCGATCCGGGTGTGGGACATCGACAGTGCGCAGATCGCCCCCAGCGCCACGCTGTTGTGCTGGCCGGACCGCACGGTGACCTTCCTCAACGTGACCGACCGCAACTGCCTGCAGCAGGGCAACATCTACCAGCGCTTCGAGTACTGGAACTTCGGCGACTACTGGGGCCAGGGTCAGGACTCGATCATCGACTGGGCGCCCTGGCCGCCCACTTTCCCGCGCACCATCGAATACCCCGGCATCGGCACCTACGAGGTGATGCTGCTGGACAGCAACTACTGCGGCATCGACACGGCCTATGTGCAGATCACCATCGTACCGCCGCCCAACGTCGCGCTCAACGCCACGCCGGACACGGTGTGCGCCGGAGGCACCATCGCCTTCGATGAGACCACCGGGGGCGGGGCCAATTTCTTCGAATGGGACTTCGGCACGGGTGCCGGGTTCCAATGGACCGGTGCCGGGGACCAGACGCACACCTACGGCACTCCGGGCACCTTCGTGGTCTCCTACGCCGCCAGCATCCAGGGCGCCACGGCGGGCTGCGCCGATACCGCATCGGTGACCGTCGTGGTCCTGCCCAGCCCCACGGCGGACTTCACCGTGGACCAGGACGCGGCCTGCGACTCCCTCACGGTGGCCTTCACCAACACCTCGGTGAACGCGGTGAGCCACGTATGGGACCTGGGGGACGGTACGGTCGTCACGGCCTTCGAGCCGGCACCGCACTTCTATGGCACACCGGGCACCTACACGGTGACGCTGACGGTGACCAACGCCGACGGCTGTCAGGACACGCACACGCACGACATCCACGTGTATGCTCCACCAGTGGTGCAGATCGGCGCGCAGAACGTGTGCGAGGGCGTGGCCGCCCAGTTCTCGGACCAGACGGTGACCGAGCCGGGCAACCCGGTGGTGCAATGGGCCTGGGACTTCGGCGATGGCGGCACCTCCGCGCTGGAGGATCCCACGCATCTCTATGCCGGCAACGGGGGCTACACCGTGACCCTGACCGTGACCACGCCCTATTGTGGCGGCACCGGGGTGCAGAACGTGCTGGTGGAAGCCCTGCCCACGGCGGCCTTCCTGCCGGTGCCGAGCATCGGTTGTTCGCCACTGGACGTGCAGTTCACCAACACCAGCTCCGGGGCGGTGAGCTACGCCTGGGACTTCGGCGATGGCGCCACCAGCACGGCCACCGCGCCGTCGCACACCTTCCTGAACGCGGGCCCCACCGATGTGGTGGACACCGTGATGCTGATCGCGAGCACGTTGTTCGGCTGCTCGGACACGGCCACCGCGTTGATCACCGTGGCCCCGCCCGTGGTGGCCGGGTTCACCCACAACGCCCTTCCCGGCTGCGCTCCGCTCGATGTGCAGTTCACCAACACCAGCACGGGGGCCGGTTCCTACGCGTGGTCCTTCGGTGACGGCGGCACGAGCACCGCCGTGTCCCCGGCGCATCAGTACGTGAACAACACCCTGTTCCTGCAGACGAACACCGTGCAGCTCATCGCCACCTCGGCCGCGGGCTGCGTGGACACGGCGACGACGACGCTGCTGGTGTACCCGATGCCGCAGTTCACCTTCGCCACCCAGCCGGACAGCGGCTGTTCACCGCTCACGGTCACCTTCCCCACGATCGTCGGTGCGGTGAGCCATCAGTGGGATTTCGGTGACGGCGCCACGGGGACGGGTCCCTCGCCCACGCACACCTACCTGAACACCACGGGAGCCGCGGTCACCTACCCGGTGACGATGATCGGGGCGAACGCCTTCGGCTGCGTGGACACCACCTATGACCAGGTGACCGTCTTCCCCATGCCCACGGCGGCCTTCGCCACCGATCTGCTGCAGGGTTGCCACCCGCTCACCGCGCAGCTCACGAACACGAGCCAGGGGGCGGTCGCGTTCACCTGGACGTACGGCGACGGCGGAACCTCGGACACCTCGGCCGCGGTGCACGGTCACACCTGGTCCAACTTCCTGACCACGCCGCAGACGTTCACCATCGGGCTGACGGCCGCGAACGTGCACGGTTGCAGCGCCACGGCCACAGGCCAGGTGCAGGTGTACCCGGCGGTGATCGCCCAGTTCACGGCCGACACGGTGGGCTGTGCGCCCTTCGACCCGGACCTCGCGAACCTCTCCATCGGCGCCACGAGCCACTTCTGGACCTTCGGGGACGGGGGGGCCAGCTCGCAACCGAGCCCGGCGCACACCTACCTCAACCAAGGCCTCGCCGATGTGGTGTTCACCCCCACGCTCGTGGCCACCTCCTTCTACGGATGCAGCGATACGGCCCAGGTGGACGTGCTGGTGCATCCGGCGCCGATCGCGCAGTTCGTGCCGAGCGCGCTGGCCGGTTGTCAACCGTTCCCACTGAGCGCGCAGGACCTGTCGATCGGGGCGGCGACGATCACCTGGACCTGGGGTGACGGCACCCAGCAGAGCGGAGCACCGGGCAACGCGGCGCACACCTATGCCCATGCCGACAGTGTGCCGGTGTCCTTCACGATCACCCAGGTGGGCACGAGCATGCATGGTTGCGTGGACACGGCGCAGGCGGTGATCCAGGTGTACCCGGCGGTCACGGCCGCGTTCACAGCCCCCGCCGAAGGGTGCTCGCCGCTGGCCTATGCGCCGGTGAGCACGAGCACCGGGGCATCGAGCTACGTGTGGGACATGGGCGACGGCGTCACGCTCGTGGGCCATGCCCCCACGCATACGTACGTGAACGGCACACCCGCGAACCAGACCTGGACGGTGACCTTGACGGCCACCTCGGCCTGGGGGTGCACGGACACTGAGCAGATGAACGTGGTGGTGCATCCGTCGCCCACCGCCCAGTTCCAGGCCACACCCTTCACCCAGCAGTTCCCGGCCTCCACGGTGAGCCTGATCAACAACACCGGACCGGGTCCCTGGACCCACGAATGGAGCATGGGCGATGGCGGCTCGCTCACCGGTGTGCAGCCCGGATCGTACACCTATGGCACCTGGGGCCAGTTCACCATCATGCTGGTGGTGACGGACAACGTGTGCAGCGATACGGCGACGCAGGTGGTGACCATCGAACCGCCTTATCCGACGGCCGCCTTCATCGGTTCAGGGGAGGGTTGTGCGCCGCTCACGGTCCAGTTCACGAACACCTCGCTCCTCGGGGAGGGCTACCTGTGGAACTTCGGTGACGGTGGTTCGAGCACGGCGGACGACCCGGTGTACACCTACACCGTGCCGGGCACCTATACCGTGATGCTGACGGCGTACGGGCCGGGCGGCACGGTGAACACCGCGGTGCACATCGACTCCATCGTGGTGCACCCGAGCGCCACAGCCTACTTCGTGCTGCAGCCCGAGGAGGTGGTGGTGCCCGGTCAGCCGGTGTACTGCTACAACCTGAGCGGCAATGCGGACAGCTATGCATGGGACTTCGGGGACGGCACCACGAGCACACTGCTGAACCCCGTGCACACGTACACGGCCCCGGGCAGCTACACGGTGAGCCTGATCGCCAACAACGCCTGGAACTGCCCGGACACCTTCGTGGTGGCCGATGCGGTGACCGGCATCGCATCCGGCGCCATCGCCTTCCCCAACGCGTTCACCCCGAACAGCGACGGCCCCACCGACGGGCTGTACGACCCGAATTCGATGAGCAACGACTTCTTCTTCCCGGTGCAGGAGGGCGTGGAGGACTACCACCTCCAGGTCTTCAACCGATGGGGGGAGCTGGTCTTCGAGACGTTCGACGTGAAGCAGGGCTGGGACGGCTTCTACCGCGGCCAGCCCGCGAAGCAGGACGTGTACGCCTGGAAGGCCCGGGCCCGCTTCAGCGACGGCCGGGAGGAGACCCTGAAGGGAGATGTGACCTTGATCCGATGAACCTGAACCGCATGAGCCACCGCTACCTGTTCCCGTTCCTGTTCACCCTGATCGCACCCACCGCCGGCTGGGGCCAGGCCAATTACACCCGCGTGCACAACCGCATGCTGGACGAGGCCAAGATGCTGCTGGCGGTGGAGGACCATGTGGAGGCGGCCAAGATCTACCGGCGCCTGGAGAGCGTGGACACCACCTTCGCGGAAGTGGCCCACGAGCTCGGGCTCTGCTACGCGCAGATCCCCGGACTTCGGCACAAGGCCGCGCCCTTGTTCGAGCGCGCGCTGCGGAACGGTCATTCGGAGTCGCTGTACCATCTGGGCCTGGCCCGTCACCGCCAGGAGCGCTTCGATGAGGCCATCGATCTCCTGAGCCGCTACAAGGCCACGAAACACCGGCTGGTGGCCGATGCGGAGGTGGACCGTGCGATGGCCATCTGCCGCAACGCGAAGGCGCTGGTGCGCACACCGGTGGACCTGACCGTCCGGAACCTCGGCGCGCTGATCAATTCACCGGCGCACGACTACTGCCCGCTGGTGACGGCCGATGGCAACACGATGTACTTCACCTCGCGCCGCGAAGGCACCACCGGAGGCCTGAAGGACCCGAACGGCCAGTGGTTCGAGGACATCTATATGGCGCGGCGCGTGGACGAGGTATGGTCGAACGCGGTGAACGCGGGCGTGCCGCTGAACACCGCCCTGCAGGATGCCACGGTGGGCCTTTCCGCCGACGGCACCAGCATGATCATCTACCGGACGGGGCAGGGCCTGGTGAGCGGCGACCTGTTCGAGAGCAAGCGATCGGTGGCCCTGTGGAACATGCCGGAGCTGATGACCGAGCGGATCAACAGCGAGCACCACGAGCCCAGCGCCACGCTGAGCCCCGACGGGGAGGAGATCTACTTCACGAGCGACCGGCCCGGAGGCTTCGGTGGGCGTGACCTGTACCGGATCCGGCGCCTGCCCAACGGGGAGTGGAGCCTGCCCTTGAACCTCGGGCCCACGATCAACACACCGTTCGACGAGGATGCGCCTTTCCTGCACAGCGACGGTACCACCCTCTTCTTCAGCTCGAACGGCCATGGCACCATGGGCGGCTACGACATCTTCAAGAGCGTGATGCTCGATCACGACCAGTGCAGCTGGGGCGATCCGGAGAACATGGGCTATCCGCTGAACACCGTGAACGACGACATCTACTTCTGCCTGAGCGAGGACGGCACCACGGGCTATTTCTCCTCCGAACGCCCCGGCGGCCTGGGTGCGCAGGACATCTACCAGGTGGTCTTCCCCTCGAGCCAGCTGGAGTTCTTCGTCGTACGCGGCATCGTGGCCGACCCGCGCGACGAGCCGTTGCGCGCGCGGATCGTCGTGGAGGACGAGGGGCGCGAGGAGATCGTGGGGGTCTACAACACCAACGCCGCCACGGGCCGCTACCTGATGGTGCTGAAGCCGGGCGCGCGCTACCACCTGCGCACCGAGGCCGAGGGCCATGCCGCGGTGGAGGAGGTGCTGACGGCCACCGCGCCGGACCACGGCCGCGAGATCAGCAAGGAGACCCAGCTGCTGCCCCTGGAGCAGGTGGAAGGCATGACCCGGAATGAGCGGTAAACGGACCAAGCTGCTGGCCCTGCTGGTGGGTTCCGCGGCCTGCGCGCATGCGCAGGACCCGCAGTTCACCCAGTTCTACGCCATGCCCACGTACGTGAGCCCGGCCTTCGCGGGCACCGGCCTGCAGAGCCGCTTCGGGCTGGCCTGGCGCGATCAGTGGCCGAGCATCCCGGGGGCCTTCGTGAGCTATAACGCCGCGTGGGATCACTACATGCAGAACCTCAACAGCGGCGTGGGCCTGCTGATGACGCATGACCGGGCCGGGACCGGCGCGTTGCGCTACACCAGTGTCGCCGCGCAGTACGCGTACGAGATCGAGCTCAAGCGCAAGGTGTTCATCCGGCCCGCGATGCAGTTCGGCTTCGTGAACCATGCGGTGGACCTCAGCAAGCTCACCTTCGGCGACCAGCTGGCCCGGGGCGGGGCGGTGCCCACGCAGGAGTACGCCGATGGCCGGAGCATCCGCTACGGCGACATCGGCGCGGGGATCCTGTTCTTCACCCCCAAGCTGTGGCTCGGCGCCTCGATGCACCACCTCAATGAGCCGAACCAGTCGCTGCTGCTCAACGAAAGCACCGTGCCGCGCAAGTTCAGCCTGCACGGGGGGTATCGCATCCCCATCCTGGGCCGCGTGATCAAGCAGCACGCGGAGCATGTGGTGCTGGCGTTCAACTATCGCGCGCAGGGCCGCTACGACCAGCTGGACATCGGTGCCTACTTCGAACGGGAGCCCTTCTTCGCAGGGCTTTGGTATCGGGGCATCCCGGTGTTCAAGGCGTATGCGCCGGGCTACGGCAATACCGATGCGCTGGCCGTCCTCCTGGGATTCATGGTGAAGGACCTGAGGGTGGGCTACAGCTACGACCTCACGCTGTCCCGCCTCGCCGGCCGCACCGGCGGGGCGCATGAGATCACCCTCGGGTACGAGCTCGCCGACCGGCGGAGGAAGAAGTCCATCGCCAAGCGCCGCGTGGTGCCCTGCGCCAAGTTCTGAACCGGGTCACCCGGCGCGTTCCGAAAGCTCAAGCCACCGGTCCGCCATGCGGTCCAGGTCCTGGATGGCCTTCTCCAGTTCGATGCTGTGCGCCATCATCGCATGGTGGTCCGTGCCTCCGGCGGCCATGAGGGCGAGCAGCTCCGCCTTGCGGGCCTCCAACCTGGGCATCTCCTTGTCGATCCGTTGCAGTTCGAGGCGTTCGGCGTACGTGAGCTTCCTGGCACCGGCGGGCGCGGCCGGCTTCGCGGCCTCCACCTCCTGTTCCTTCCGTCTGTTGCGCTCGGCTTTCCCTTTCTCCTCGTTCGCCCGGGCCTCCCGTTCGGCCTCGCGAAGCTCCGTGTAGCTGCCCACCCACTCGGTGATCACCCCATCGCCTTTGAACACCAGCAGCTTGGTGCACAGCTTGTCCATGAAGAAACGGTCGTGGCTCACGATCAGCTGGCACGCGTCGAGGTCCAACAGGAAGTCCTCCAGGGCGTTCAGGGTGGGGATGTCGAGGTCGTTGGTGGGCTCGTCGAGGATGAGCACGTTGGGGTTCTTCATCAGCACCGTGCACAGGTAGAGGCGCCGTCGCTCGCCACCGCTGAGCGTGTCGATCCGCTGGTACTGCTGTTCCTTGTCGAAGAGGAAGCGCTCCAGGAGCTGGGAGGCGCTGAGGGTGCGGCCCTTGTTGAGGGGGATCACCTCAGCGATGTCGCGCACGGCCTCGATGATGCGCTGGTCCTCCTTGAAGGGCGGCATCAGCTGCCCGAAGGTGCCGAGGACGACCGTGTCACCGATGCTCACCGTGCCCTGGTCGGGACGCATGCGGCCGACCAGCAATTCGATGAAGGTGCTCTTGCCGATCCCGTTGGGTCCCACGATGCCGATGCGGTCGCCGCGCTTGAGGGAGTAGCTGAAGTGGGACACGATGGGCCGGTAGGACTCCGGCTTCTCCGGCGACCCGAACGCCTTGGTGAGGTTGCGGGCCTCGATGACCTTGCCGCCGAGGCGGTCCGTCTTCACCTCGAGCTTCACCTCGTCGCGGTCGAAGCGTCGGGTGGCGGCGGCCTTGATGTCCTCGAACTTGTCCAGCCGGCTCTTGCTCTTGGTGCCGCGGGCGCGGGGCATCTTGCGCACCCATTCGAGCTCGCGCTTCATGAGGCCCCGCAGGTGCTGCTGGGTGGCCTCGCGCACCTCCTCGGCCAGGGCCTTCTTCTCCAGGTACCAGGTGTAGTTGCCCTTGTAGCGCGTGAAGGTGCCGAACTCCATCTCCAGGATCTCGTCGCACACGTTGTCCAGGAAGTAGCGGTCGTGCGTCACCAGCAGCAGGGTGATGCCGGGCTTGTTGAGCTCCTCCTCCAGCTGCTCGATCATGGTGAGGTCGAGGTGGTTGGTGGGCTCGTCGAGGATGAGCACGTCGGGCATGTCGACGAGCACCTTGGCCATGGCCAGGCGCTTCTGCTGGCCGCCGCTCAGCGTGTTCACCGGTTGTTCGAGGTCGCGCAGGCCGAAGCGGTGGGCGAGGGCCTTCACCCGGGCCTCATGGTCCCAGGCCTTGAGCTCCTCCATGCGGTCGATGGCCTGCTGCATCGCGCGGCCGTCGGCCTGCTGGGCCAGGGCGTGCTCGTAAGCCTTGATGGCCGCGCTCACCGGGTCGTCGCGGTCCAGCATCTCGTCCACCACGCTGCGCGCGCTGGTCATCAGCACGTTCTGGTCCAGGTAGCCGGTGCGGATGCCCTTGTTGAAGGTGACGATGCCGCCGTCGGGCTTCTCCACGCCGGCGATGCACTTCAGCAGGGTGCTCTTGCCCGTGCCGTTGCGCGCGACGATGGCGGTCTTCTGGCCCTTCTCGAGGCCGAAGCTCACGTTCTCGAAGAGCTGGCGGGGACCGTAGCGCTTGCTGAGCTTCTCGACCGAAAGGACGTTCATGGGTTCGGCCTTCGGCTCAGTGGTCGTCGTCGATCATGGCCACGCGCTGGGTGAGCTCGTGATAGCAGAGCACGTCCTCGGCGAAGTAGTGCACGGCCATGCTCTTGCGGCTGGCGTTGGGGGTGGCCATCTTCTTGCCGCCGTGCAGCAGGTTCGCATGCCAGATGAGCACATCGCCCGGCCGGGCGTGGAACTCGTGCGGGGTGAAGCGGCCCTCATCGATGCTGCGCTGCACGGCCGCCTCGTAGTGGGCGTAGGCATCCTCACCGATGGTGAAGCGCCCGCCGCCATGGTCGAAGCCGTCGTTCAGCAGGTAGGGCAGTTTGTGGCTGCCGGGGAAGTACATCAGGGGCCCGTTGTCCGCGGTGATGGGCTCCAGGGCCACCCAGGCCGCGGCCAGGTAGCCGAGCGGGTAGGTGGTCATGTGGATGCTGTCCGAGTGCGCGGCCTGTTCGCTGCCGGTCTGGAAGTTGATCGTCTGGAACACGTGCATGCGCCGGCCCAGGAGCAGGTCGAGCACATCGAGGATGCGGCGGTCGTTGGCCATGGCCTTGATGGCCGGGCTCTGGCGGAAGGCGAACATCACCTTGCGACCGGTGAAGTTGAAGTCGACGGCGCCGGTGTCGATCAGCTGTTGAAGTTCGCGGTTGACCCGGTCGACCTCGTCGGGGCTGAACACCCCGCGCAGGATGAGGTAGCCCTTGTCGGGCCAGTCGAGCACGCTCTGGCGCAGGGGCTCCGGCAGGGCCTGCACCCGGGCGTCGGCCAGCAGCCGTTCCCGGGCGTCGGGGCGGTCCAGCCAGGGCGTCTCGCCCGGGGTCTTGGGCATGTCACCGCTCGAGACCGGCAGCAGGGGGCTGCGCACCACGCCGTACTGGCGGAACATGCGGCGCGCATGGCCCAGCCGCCGATAGTTCAGCAGGTTCAGCAGCACGTAGTTCGCCTTGATGGTGCGAAGCCTGCCGTAATAACGGTCGAGCCACTTGCGCATGGGGGTCTCGTCGAGGGGCGGCAAAGGTAGGCCGGTGGGCCGCGCCGGTCACGGGGTTTCCGCCAGGAGCGTGCGCAGGTCGGCGATCAGGCGGTCCACATCGGCGGCACTGGTGCCGTCGTAGAAGCCGCGGATGCGGTGCTGAGGGTCCACCAGCACGAAGTTCTCGGTGTGCACGAAGTCGTCCGGACCACCATCGCCCTGGTCCAGCGCGGCGAAGTAGCTGCGGCGCGCGAGCGCATAGATCTGCCGGCGGTCGCCGGTGAGGAAGTGCCAGCGGTCGTTCAGGGCCCCATGGCGTGCGGCGTACTCGGCCAGCACGGGCACGCTGTCCATCTCCGGGGTCACCGAATGGCTGAGCAGCACCACGCGGGGCTCCTCCCGGAAGGCCTCCTGCACGCGGGCCATCTGCATGCTCATCTTGGGGCAGATGGTGGCGCAGGTGGTGAAGAAGAAATCGGCCACCACGATGCGGCCTTCGAGGTCGGCCAGCCGCAGGGTGTCGCCCGACTGGTCCACGAGGTTGAAGTCGCTGATGCGGTGCTCGCCCTCGGTGCGGCGCACGGCGGGGTCCACCAGCCGGGGATCGAGCTGGGCGGGATGGAAGACGGGCAGGTGGTCGTCGCCGCGGAGCAGGAAGTAGCCGGCCACCACCGCGATCAGGAAGATGCTCGCGAAGAGGGCGAAGCGGATGAGCAGGGGCCGGCCGCGGTCCGGATCGGGTTCAGTTGAGGCCAAGGGTGTAGCTGAGGGCGTAGATGAAGCGGTAGGACGGGGCGTAAACGTAACGCTCGCGGTCGTGCAGCACGGCGATGCCCACCTCGTGCTTCTTGCCGGGCCTCCAGGTGGTGCCGATGGAGTAGCGGGTGCCGATGTAGCGCCAGCCGAGGTTGCCGGCCCAGGTGAAGAGCTCCACGGACACCTCGGGGTCCAGCTTCCACTTGCGGATGTCGTACACCAGCCCGATGCGGTTGCGCAGCTGGTCGCGCACCTCGCCCGGGTCCAGGTATTCGTGCTGATACCGGAAGCGGTATTCGGCGATGAAGCGCCCGAGCTCCCTGGTGGACTGCACCTGCAGCGAGCTGCGCTGGCCGTTCTCGCCCGCGGCGCCGCGGAAGCTGAACCGGTGCTCGAGGCTCACGCGCAGCAGGTCGTGGAACTTATAGCGGGCGCCCAGGTCGAGGTACACCTGCCGGCCGCCACTGAGGTTCTCGTCGCTGCGATAGCCCACTTCCGCGCCCATGCGGAAGCGCTTGTTGAAGTCCGGTTCCTTCACCCGGGCGCTGTTGCGGAAGGGCCTGAACTGCACCCCGATGGAACCCCACGCCTCGCTCAACAGGCGCGGGCGCAGGGGCGACCGCTCCTGCGCGGCGGCCTTCAGGGCGAGCAGCAGCAGGAGCAGGGTGCAGCACCGGCGCAGGGAGCGCATCACCAGATCTCCACGGTGATGAGGGGCACGTCCACGGCGTCGCGGTTGCCGTCGATCTGAACGGTGCGGGACACCAGCTCCACGCCGCTGTCGCAGTCCTCGGGGCACTCGCTGTAGGTGAAGATGGTGTAGTCCCCCGGGCGCAACCAGCGGAATTCGTACTCGCCGGAGGGGCCGGTGCGGGTGTCGTCGTCGTAGAAGGTGCCGTCACCGTAGCGGATGTAGACGCGGTACTCGGGGATGAAATACTCGTCGCCGGTGGGCTGGCCGGTGTTGTTGTTGTACCCGATGGCGAAGACCTGGCCGCGGATGAGGGCCTTGCCGCCTTCGCCGGGCTCCTTGGAGCAGGCGGGCAGCAGGGTGAGGGAGGCCAGCAGGAAGGGGATGACGGCTCGCATGCCGCGATGTTAAGCGATCGTGAAGGACCGGCGCTCAGGCGCCGGCGTATAGGTCCTCCACCTCCCGGGCATACTTGGCCAGGATGGGCTTGCGGCGCAGCTTCAGGGTGGGGGTGAGCTCCCCTCCGTCGATGGTCCATTCGGCGGTGAGCAGGGCGATCTTCTTCACCTGCTCCCACTGGCCCAGGCCCTGGTTGGCCTTCTCCACCTCGGCCATGATGCGGTCGTGGATGCGGGGCTCGCGCACCACGCTGGCGCGGTCGCCGTAGGGGATCCCCTTCAGCGCGCAATAGTCCTGCAGGAAGCCGAAGTTGGGCACGATGAGGGCGGCGGGGAACTTGCGGCCCTCGCCGATCACCATCACCTGCTCCACGAAGCGCGAGGCCTTGAGCTTGTTCTCCATCACCTGGGGCGCCACGTACTTGCCGCCGCTGGTCTTGAAGATCTCCTTTTTGCGGTCGGTGATGCGCAGGAAGCCCTCCTTGGTGATCTCGCCGATGTCGCCGGTGTGGAGCCAGCCTTCGGCGTCGATGGCCTCGGCGGTGAGCGCCGGTTCCTTGTAGTAGCCCTGCATGATGTTGGGGCCCTGCACGAGGATCTCGCCATCGCCGGCGATGCGCACGTGCACCCCCGGGATGGGCCGGCCCACGGTGCCGAAGCGCAGGCCATCGTTGCGCAGGTCGTTCACGCTCACCACGGGGCTGCTCTCGGTGAGGCCGTAGCCTTCCATGACGGCGATGCCGGCGGCGTTGAACACGCGGGCCAGGCGCGGCTGCAGGGCGGCGCTGCCGCTGGCCACCACGCGCACCTTGCCGCCCAGGGCGGCCTGCCACTTGCTGAAGATGAGCTTGCGCGCCAGCGCCAGCTGCAGGTCATACCACGCGCCGCGGCCGTGCACCTCGTAGCGGTGGCCCAGGTCCAGGGCCCAGAAGAAGAGCTTGCGCTTGATGCCGGTGAGGGTCTCGCCCTTGGCCACGATCTTGTCATAGATCTTCTCCAGCAGGCGCGGCACGGCGGTGAACACGTCCGGGGCCACTTCGCGGATCCGGTCGCCCAGGTCGTCCAGCGATTCCTGGAAGTGGATGCTGACACCGGTGTACATGTACAGGTACATCAGCATCCGCTCGTAGATGTGCGACAGGGGGAGGAAGCTGATGGCCCGCGCGTTGTGGTCCACCGGGAAACGGGTGGTGCTGGCAATGGCGTTGCTCAGGATGTTCTGGTGCGTCAGCATCACGCCCTTGGGCCGGCCCGTGGTGCCGCTGGTGTAGATGATGGTGGCCAGGTCCTCGGCCTTCACGCGCTCCTTGTAGGCCTGGAGGGTGGTGCGGTCGGACTCCCGGGCCAGGGCGGGCACCTCGGACCAGTGTCGGGCGCCCTCCACGCGGTCGAAGGTGAAGACGTGCTCCAGGGCGGGGGCGTTGGCGCGGGCCGCTTCGGCCTTGCCATGGATCTCGGCGTTGGCGCTGAAGCAGACGCGGCTGCCGCTGTGCATCAGCACATACGCATAGTCCTCGGCGCTGCTGGTGGGGTAGATGGGCACACCGATGGCGCCGATGCGCAGCACGGCCTGGTCCACCAGGCACCATTCGCTGCGGTTGCCGCTGGCGATGGCCACCGTGTCGCCGGGCTTCACGCCCAGGGCCATGAGCCCGAGGGCGATCCGTTCGGCCGTGTCGATCAGCTCCTGGGTGCTGTAGCCGCGCCATTGGCCGTCCTCCTTGGTGGCGATGGCCCTGTCCTTGGGGAAGCGCAGCAGCTGGTGCTCGGGGATGTCGAAGAGGCGGGTGACGGTCATGGGTGTGCAGGTGGTCCCGAAGATCGGTACTGGAGCGATCCCTCGGCATCGGTTGTCCATCGGCGTGGGTCAGCCGACCTCCTCCAGCGCCCGCAGGTACTTGTCGATGTACGCGTCGATGCTGCGCGCCTTGTACTGCATCACGTAGCGCGGATGCTCCAGGGCGATGATGCGGTCGAACAGGCCCAGGCGTTCGTTCAGCCTGGTGAAGTAGGTGGCGTTCTTCCCGGTGCCGATGCACAGCACCGTGTCCGTGCGCATGCCGCAGCCCACCAGGGTGCGCAGCCAGCGCTCCACGAAGGGGGTGACGGCGGCCTCCAGGGCCGGGTCGTCGTAGTAGTTGAGGTTGACGGCCGATCCGTTCGGGCCGTCCTTCACGAAGCCGAGCGGGCAGATGGCATGCACGTACACCCGGCCGTAGAACGCCGCAGGGCCACCCGCTGCGCGCACCATGCGGTAGAAGAAGTCGCTGCTGGGCTCATGGGTGCGCAGGCCGTGCACAGGGATGCCCAGGTCGCTCTCGCAGCGCTTGGTGTCGGTGAAGGACAGGCCGGTGCTGCCGGCGCCCAGGCGGCCGGGGTTGATGCCGAGCATGAGCGTGCGCGGCCGGTGGTCACTGAAATACGTCCGGTGGAAGGCGGTGACGATGCGGCGCACCTCCGCCCCATGCGGGCCATGGAAAGGGTCGAGCACGCCCACACCGGGCGGCAGGGCGACGTCGGCCAGGCTGAGGTCCATCACATGACACAGCAGGCGGTCGGCGAGCATGGGGCGAAAGAAGCGCTTTGCCGCAGCATCTCCGTCGCCGGTGCCGAACTTCGTGCCCGCGACGATGGACAGGCCAGGGCTCTTCGGCACGGACGCGTTCTCCCCGCGGGAGATCGCCACCCGCGTGGAGGAAGTGGGCGTGGCCAAGGCCCGGTTACCGTTGGGATCCCTGTTCGTCCTGGGCGTGCTGGCCGGCGCCTTCATCGGCCTGGGGGCCATGTTCTTCACGCTGGTGATGGCCGATGCGTCGCTGGGCTTCGCGGCCTCGCGGGTGCTGGGCGGACTGGTGTTCAGCCTGGGCCTGCTGCTCGTGGTGGTGGCGGGCGCCGAGCTGTTCACCGGCAACAACCTGCTGGTGATGGCCTGGGCCGACGGGGCCATCACCACCCGCGAGCTGCTGCGCAACTGGGCGGTGGTGCTGGTGGCGAACGCCGTGGGCGCCATCGGGCTGGCCCTGCTGGTGCACGCCTCGGGCCATCCTGCGATGAACGGTGGTGCGGTGGCCGAGGCCTACGTGCGCATCGCCACGGCCAAGTGCGCGATGCCCTTCCCGCAGGCCTTCTTCAGCGGCATGTTGTGCAACGCCCTGGTCTGCCTGGCGGTATGGATGACCTTCGCGGGGCGCTCCGTGGTGGACAAGGCGGTGGCCATCGTCTTCCCCATCACGGCGTTCGTGGCCGCCGGCTTCGAGCACAGCGTGGCCAACCTCTATCTGCTGCCGATGGGCCTGCTGTGCGCGGGGCCGGGCGAAGGTCCCGCTCTGTCCGGCATGGCGGCGGACCTGCTGGCGGTGATCCTGGGCAACGTGGTGGGCGGGGGCGGTCTGGTGGCCCTGATCTACCACCTGGTGTACCGCCGACAGGGCGGGGTGGGGAAAGGCGCCCGTTGAGCCCAAAGGGTGACCATGGTCACTGGAGAAGCGCCGGCGCCGTCCGGAGCTTTGCCTCACCATCCCGTCCGGGGTGGCCCAACGACCCCCGCACCATGACCATCAAGCAGATCTACACCGGGTGCATCGCCCATGCGGCGTACTACCTGGAGAGCAACGGCGAGGCGGCCATCTTCGACCCGCTGCGCGAAGTGCAACCCTACATCGACCGCGCCGCGGCGGACAAGGCGGCGATCAAGTACGTCTTCGAGACGCACTTCCATGCGGATTTCGTCAGCGGCCACCTCGACCTGGCGAAGAAGACCGGGGCCACCATCGTCTACGGCCCCACCGCCAAGCCCGGATTCACCGCGCATGTGGCCGCCGACGGCGAGGTGTTCACCATCGGCAAAGCCAGGGTGAAGGTGATCCACACGCCGGGCCACACCATGGAGAGCACCACCTACCTGGTGATCGACGAGGACGGGAAGGAGCACGGCCTGATCACCGGCGACACGCTCTTCATCGGCGACGTGGGCCGGCCTGATCTGGCCCAGCACGTGATCGCCGACCTCACCGAGGACAAGCTGGCCGGGCACCTCTACGACTCGCTGCGCAACAAGATCATGCCGTTGAGCGATGACCTCATCGTGTACCCCAACCACGGGGCCGGCAGCGCCTGCGGCAAGATGATGAGCAAGGAGACCACCGACACGCTGGGCAACCAGAAACGCACCAACTACGCCCTGGACCCGAAGCTCACCAAGGAGGAGTTCAAGAAGGCCCTGCTCACCGGCCTCACACCGCCGCCGGGCTATTTCCCGAAGAACGTGCTGATGAACATACAAGGCTACGAGAGCCTGGACACCGTGATGGAGCGCGGCAAACGCGCGCTGGAGGTGGCGGCCTTCGAGCTGGTGGCCAACGAGGAGCGCCCGCTGGTGCTGGACACGCGACCTGCGGCCGTCTTCGCCCAGGGCTTCATCCCCAACAGCATCAACATCGGCCTGGACAGCAACTTCGCCATGTGGGTGGGCGAGATGATCACCGACATCCAGCAGCCCATCCTGCTGGTGACCGAGCCCGGCAAGGAGGAGGAGGGCATCATCCGTCTGAGCCGGGTGGGCTACGACCACACCATCGGTTACCTCAAGGGCGGGTTCGAGGCGTGGAAGAAGGCCGGCAAGGAGGTGGACACGGTGGCGCGCATCACCGCGGACGAGTTCGCCAGGCGCGCTGCGGGCAAGCCGCTGGTCTTCGATGTCCGCAAGAAGAGCGAGTACGACAGCGAGCATGTGGAGGGCGCGGTCAACGTGCCGCTCAACCGCATCAACGACCACCTTGCGGAGTTCCCGAAGGACAGGCCCTTCATCCTGCATTGCGCCGGCGGCTACCGCAGCATGATCGCGGCCAGCATCCTGAAGGCGCGCGGTTGGAACGACTTCGTGGACGTGGACAGCGGCTTCAACGGGATCAAAAGGACCGGCGTGAAGGTGACGGAGTACGTGTGCCCGACGACC
>JAEUSW010000026.1 GCA_016788285.1 Flavobacteriales bacterium | reverse complement strand
TAGCACGCATCGGCCAGGTCGTCCACGTGCAGGAACTCGCGCATGGGCGAGCCGGTGCCCCACACCTCCACGCTGGGCGCGCCCGTCACCTTGGCGGTGTGGAACTTGCGGATGAGCGCGGGCAGCACGTGGCTGTTGTTGAGGTCGTAGTTGTCGTTGGGCCCGTAGAGGTTCGTGGGCATCGCGCTGATGTAGTTGCACCCATACTGGCGACGGTAGCTCTCGGCCAGCTTGATGCCCGCGATCTTGGCGATGGCGTAGGGCTCGTTGGTCTGCTCGAGCAGGCCGGTGAGCAGGCTCTCCTCCTTCAACGGCTGGGGGGCCATCTTGGGGTAGATGCAGGAGGATCCCAGGAAGAGCAGCTTCTTCACCCCGTTCTCGTAGGCGGCGTGGATGATGTTGCTCTCGATCATCAGGTTCTCGTACAGGAACTGCGCGCGGTACACGTTGTTGGCGTGGATGCCCCCCACTTTGGCGGCGGCCAGGTACACGTACGCGGGCTTCTCCCGGGCGAAGAAGTCGCGCACGGCCTGCTGGTCGATGAGGTTCAGCTCCTTGCTCGTGCGCGTGACGATGCTGGTGTGGCCCTCGGCCTGCAGCTTGCGCACGATGGCGCTGCCCACCATGCCGCGGTGGCCGGCCACGTAGACTTTGTCTTGCTTGTTCATGATCGGATCCGTTTCAAGTTGGCAGGTTCGAACGTTGCCAGGTTCCTCAGCCGCTGAGCGCGGCCATCAACTTGCGAACTTGTCAACTTCCCAACTTGTCAACCGGTCACTCCTGTTCGTGCAGGATCTTGTGGCCGCCCTTCTTGAGGTACACGTCGCGCTTGAAGAGCTCCAGGTCGCTGGCCATCATCTCCTTCACCAGGGCCTTCAGGTCGTACTTGTGCTTCCAGCCGAGCTCGCGCATGGCCTTGCGGGGGTCGCCCTCCAGGTGGTCCACCTCGGCGGGGCGGTAGTAGCGCTTGTCGATGGCCACGAGCACCTTGCCGGTCTTCTTGTCGTGGCCCTTCTCCTTCTCGCCCTTGCCCTTCCACTCGAGCTTGATGCCCACCTCCCCGAAGGCGAGGTCCACGAAGTGGCGAACGGTGTAGGTCTTGCCGGTGGCGAGCACGTAGTCATCGGGGCGCTTGGCCTGCAGCATCAGCCACATGCCCTCCACGTAGTCCTTGGCGTGGCCCCAGTCGCGCTTGGCGTCGAGGTTGCCCAGGTACAGCGTGTCCTGCAGGCCCAGCTTGATCTTGGCCGCGGCGCGGGTGATCTTGCGGGTCACGAAGGTCTCGCCGCGCAGCGGGCTCTCGTGGTTGAAGAGGATGCCGTTGCAGGCGAAGATGCCGTAGCTCTCGCGGTAGTTCTTGGTGATCCAGAAGCCGTACAGCTTGGCCACGCCGTAGGGGCTGCGCGGGTGGAAGGGCGTCTCCTCGTTCTGCGCATGCGGACGCACGCCGCCGTAGAGCTCGGAGGTGGAGGCCTGGTAGAACTTGGTCTTCTTCTCGAGGCCCAGGATGCGGATGGCCTCCAGGAAGCGGAGCGTGCCGATGCCGTCGGCGTTGGCCGTGTACTCGGGCATCTCGAAGCTCACGTGCACGTGGCTCATGGCGGCGAGGTTGTAGATCTCGTCCGGCTGGATCTGCTGCACCAGGCGCAGGCAGTTCACACTGTCGGTGAGGTCGCCGTAGTGCAGGTGGAAGGGACGGCCCTTCTCGTGCATGTCGTGGTACAGGTGGTCGATGCGGTCGGTGTTGAAGAGCGAGCTGCGCCGCTTGACGCCGTGCACCTCGTAGCCCTTGTTCAACAGCAGTTCGCTCAGGTACGCGCCGTCCTGACCGGTGACACCGGTGATGAGGGCGACCTTGCGCTTCTTTCCGCTCGACTTCGTGCTTTTCTTGGCCATGGGGTCGGGGCGACGTTCGATCGCCCGTGGTTTTGGTTGTTCAGTGGACGATGAACCAATTGTTCACCAAGGATTCCTTGTTGTAGCGCAGGGGGCCGCCGGTGGTGATATCGTCCACGGTGCGGCCGGCCTCGTGGGCGATGGCGTGACCGGCGGCGCTGTCCCACTCCATGGTGGGGGCGTAGCGCGGATAGGCGTCGGCGCTGCCTTCGGCCACCAGGGCGATCTTCAGCGCGCTGCCCATGCTGGTGAGGGCCACCTCGCCGTGCCGGGCGCGCATGCGGTCGATGTAGGCCTCGGTCTCGGGGCTCGCATGGCTGCGGCTGGCCACGATGGTGAAGGGGCGTTGGGGCATGGGCAGGGGCAGGCGCTCGGCCTGTGCGGCGAGTTCATACGGGGATGAGCTGCCGCGGGTTGCCGCCTGCTGCAACCGATGGGCGCCGCCGCCGGGCCAGGCGAAGTACAGCAGGTCCTTCACCGGCACGTAGAGCACCCCGGCGATGGGCCGCGCGGCGCCCAGGCTGCCGGCAGGAAGCCCGTCGCGCTCCATCAGCGCGATGTTCACCGTGAACTCGCCGTTGCGCTTGATGAACTCCTTGGTGCCGTCGAGCGGGTCCACGAGCCAGTAGCGGTGCCAGCGCTGGCGCTCCTCCACGGGCAGCGTCCTCCCCTCCTCGCTGAGCACGGGCAGTGCGGTGGCGGACAGGGCGCTCACGATGGCCTGGTGGGCGCGGCGGTCGGCCTCGGTGAGGGGCGAACGGTCGTCCTTCAGCTCCACGGCGATGGTGCCGGCGTACACCTCGAGGATCGCGCGGCCGGCATCGAACGCGGCGGCGATCGCCGGACCGAGCAGGTCACCGGGGGCCGTGTGCTGCATCGGGGGCCAAAGGTAGCCGCGCCCGAAGCGGGTGTTCCGCGGCGTCGGGCCGTTCCATCAACAGCGCGTGTGCACGGCGGCCTCAGGGGCGCGCGATGCGCGAGCGGTACATCTCGTGGAGCTCCTCCTGCACGTTGTCCAGGGCGATGGCGCGCCCATCGATGAAGGCGTGGCGCACGGCGTTGGTGCGCATGTCGAGCGCATCACCGGACGACAGGAAGAGGGTGGCGCTCTTGCCCACGGCGAGGCTGCCGTAGCGGGCATCGATGCCGAGCACCTGGGCGGCGGCGAGCGTGGCGCAGCGGACGGCCTCCTCGGGAGGCAGGCCGTGGGCGCGGGCGGTGCCGGCCACGAAGGGCAGGTTGCGCGCGCCCATGCGCTCCATGTCGCCGGTGTAGCTCAGGCAGAAGGGGACGCCGCGTTCGTGCAGGAGGGCCGGCAGGCGGAAGGGCAGGTCCACGTCGTCGTCGTTGCGCAGGGGCAGGCTGTGGAGGCGGCGCAGGACCACGGCCACGCGCTTGTCGCGCAGCAGGTCGGCCACGCGCCAGGCATCGTAGCCGCCCACGAGCACGGTGCGCTTCACGCCCATGCGGTCGGCGAAGAGCACGGCCTCCTGGATGTCCTGCGCCTGCTCGGCCTGCACGAAGAGGGTGGCCGCCCCGGTGAAGAGACCGGCCAGCGCCTGGACGCGGACATCGGCGGGCGCGGCCTCGGGCCGGCGGGCGCGGGCGGCGGCCTCGGTGAAGAGCGTCTCCAGGTCGCGCAGGCGGCGTTGGCGTTCCTCGGCCTTCTCGCGCACCACGGGTCCGGGCTCGGCCCACCAGCCATGGCGGGCGAAGGCCCCGGGCCAGTTGAGGTGCACCCCGTTGTCCCGGGCGATGAGGGCGTCACGACGGTCCCAGGCATCGAGCTGCACCACGCTGCTGCGCCCGCTGACCATCCCGCCGCGGGGCACCACCTGGGCGATGAGCACGCCGTTGCGGCGCACGGTGGGGATGATGCGCGAGTCCACGTTGTAGGCGGCGGAGGCGCGCACTTCGGGCGTGATGTCCCCCGCTTCATCCTCGTCGATGGTGGCCTGCACCTGATCGATCTCGGCCAGGCCGAGCGTGGCATCGGGCAGGATGAAGCCGGGATAGAGATGGCCGCCCGCCGCATCGATCACCGTGTCGTAGCGCGCCGCCGGGGCCGTGGGCCCCACATGATCGATCACCCCGTTGCGGAAGCCCACGAAGCCGCCCGCGATCAGCCGGCCATCGCCGGTATGAACCTGTGCGTCGCGGATGAGCACGCTGCGCGCCTGGGGCGGAGCGGGGGCCGGCCGCTGGGCCAGGACCAGGCATGCGGCCAGGGCCGCGAAAAGGGTCATTGCGGTCCTCATGGTTCCTCGCCGATGGTCTCGCAATGCCAGTGCCCGTCCTTCCGGGGCGCCGGGCTCTCCGTGCGGGCCCCGAGGCGTTGCGCGGCGAGCACCTTGCCCGTCAACCGCTCGCGTTCGGCGCGCAGCGCCGCGCGCAGCCGCTCGTCCCGCGCACGCTCGAACAGAGGGCGACCGTCCACCAGGGTCATCTCGGCGCGGGCGTCGATGCTCAGCGGGTGCGCGCTCCACAGCACGAGGTCGGCGTCCTTGCCGGGCTCCACGGTGCCCATGCGGTGGTCCAGCCGCAGCATGCGGGCGGGGTTGAGCGTCACCATCTTCAGCGCCTCCTCCTCGGGCACACCGCCGTACTTCACGGCCTTGGCGGCCTCCTGGTTGAGCCTGCGGCCCATCTCCGCGTCGTCGCTGTTGATGCCGGTGAGCACGCCGGCCTGCCAGAGCAGCGCCGCGTTGTAGGGGATGGCCTCGTAGACCTCCCACTTGTAGGCCCACCAATCGCTGAAGGTGCTGGCGGCCACGCCGTGCTCGCGCATGCGCGCGGCCATCTTGTAGCCTTCGAGGATGTGCGTGAAGGTGTTCACCGTGAAGCCGAGGCTGTCGGCCAGGTCCATCAGCATCTCGATCTCGCTCTGCACATAGCTGTGGCAGCTGATGAAGCGTTCGCCGCGGAGGATCTCGCCGAGGGCCTCCAGCTCCAGGTCGCGGCGCGGAGCGGGCGGCGGTGCGGTGCGCCGTCGACGGGCCCGGGTCCCGGCGGTCGCGGCCGCGTGGGCATCATGCAGCGCGCGGTGGTCGCGGGCGCGGAGGAAAGCGTCGAGCATCAGCTGCTCCACGCCCATGCGTGTGCGCGGGTAGCGGCTGCCGTACGGGGAGGTGCTCTGCTTCACGTTCTCGCCGAGGGCGAACTTGATGAAGCCCTTGGCGCCCTGCACCGGGTAGGCGTCGGCCGGCAGGCCCCAGCGCAGCTTCACCACGGCGCTCTGGCCTCCGATGGGGTTGGCGGAACCGTGCAACAGCTGTGCGGCGGTGACCCCTCCGGCGAGCTGGCGGTAGATGTCCACGTCGTCCGGGTCGATCACGTCGGTCATGCGCACCTCGGCACTGATGGCCTGGCCCCCTTCGTTGACCCCGCGGCGAAGCGCGATGTGCGAGTGCTCGTCCACGATGCCCGGGGTGAGGTGCAGGCCCTTGGCGTCCACCTCCCGCACCACGGGGGGCGTGCGGGCGGTGAGGACGGTGAAGGGATCGAGGGCGGTGCCGACGGCGGCCACGCGGCCCTGATGCACCAGGACGTCCGCATGGCGCAACACGCCCTGGGACGTGTTGGTCCACACCGTGGCCCCCTTGAACAGGATGGTGGCGGAGTCGGGCACCAGCGTGTCGCCGAAGGCGGAGAACGGCGCCCACACGGTCCCGGGAGCGCCGGCGAGCAGGCTGTCGAGGGCCGAGCGGCGAGCGACGGGCTCCTTCACGGGCCCGGCATCGGTGCGGCGCACCGCGCTCCACGGCGCCCAGGTGCCGCCGGGGAGCACCCCCTGGCCGTCCCAGATGGCGCCATCGGCGTGCACGGTGCCGTTGAGCCGCACATCGCCGGCGCGGCCGATCGCCTTGGCATCGAAGCGCAGGCCGATGCGTTCGCCGGTGTGCGTGAGGTCGACGGCGTACTTCACGGTGTCGCCGGAGGCCCCCTGAAGCACCGCCTTGCGATCGCGCCAGCGTCCGCCGGAGACCTCCAGGCGCAGGGTGCGGCCATCGAGGTTGAGGTCATAGGTGCCGCGCACATCGGCCAGGCCGCGGTCGGTGTGCACGAAGCGTTCACCGGCGACCCAGGTCTCCTGCACGCTGTTGTCCTCGGCCAGCAGGTGGTCCGTGGTGATCAGCAGGTTGGCCAGGGCTCCGGTGGCGAGGACGCCCAGGCGGTCCTGCAGGCCGAGGTAGGCCGCGGGCACGGTGGTGCAGGCGGCGATGGCGATGCTGCTGTCGAGGCCGCAGCGCACCAGGCGGCGCAGCGCGGGCCACCAGTCGTCGGGGTCCTTCAGGCCCTGCCGGGTGAAGGCGAAGCGCAGACCGGCCTCGTGCAGGATGCGCGGTCCGTGCGGGGCGAGCTCCCAGTGCTTGAGGCGGGCGATGGGCACCTCGAGGGCATCGTGCGGATCGCGGACATCGGGCGCATCGGGCTGCACCACGGGCAGGATGAGGTCGAGGCCGGCGGCGGCCACCTCGGGCCAGCGCGCGTACTCATCCCCTCCACCCCTGACGATGGCGCGGAAGCCGTGCTCACGGCCCAGGGCCGCGATGCGCAGGACGTCGTCGCGGTCGCGGGCCTCGAAGACCCAGGGCAGGCGTTGTTGCGCGGCGAGGGCCTCCAGTTCGGCATCGCGCAGGTCGGCGGCACCTCCTTCGGCATACCAGCGCGCATCGAGCAGGGTCTGCCGGAAGAGGGCGATGGCACCGGTGAGCGAGGACGGGTAGGGATCGGTGGAGCTGCCTTTCTGGAAGGAGAAATGCGCGGACGCATCGGCCACCAGCACATCGAGCTGGGGCGAGCGGCCTGCGGGGAGCACCACGGCGCCGGTGCCGCGCACGATGCCATCGGCCTGGTGCACCCACACGGCCGTGACGCCCTGAGCGCGAAGACGGGCCGCCTGCTCGGCATCGGGCGCGTAGCGGGTGGCCGCGCGCTGGGTGGCCCGGACGGCCGGGTTCCAGTGGTGGGCCCCGGCGGGCGCGCGGGCGGGGGCCGGTGTCTCCTTGGGCATGCCGAGGTCGCCGTACGGCTCCACGAGCCCGGGCCACACGTGCGCCCCGTGCAGGTCGTGCACCACGGCGTCCTTCGGCACACTGACGCCCTGGCCCACGGCGGTGATGCGGTCGCCGCTCACCACCACGGTGGCATCGTACAGGGTCCGCCCCGGCGAAGGATGCACGGTGGCGTGGACGAAGGCGTGCACCGGCACGTTGCGGTCGTGCGGGCCGTTCACCGGGGCGGTCACCTGGGCCAGGGCCGGTCGGTGGGCGGCGACGGCACCGAGCAGGCCGGAGGCAAGGACCAGGAGCGACCGCATGGCCGGCGAAAATAGGGGCGCGGGCGCTGCGGTCGCGACGGCGGCTACCTTTGCCGGCCAGCAGAGCATCCGCATGGAAACGAACATCCTGGGCTTCTTCCACAGCCTGTTGCGCTATGGCGTGCTGGCCTTCGTGGCCGCGGCGGGCCTCACGGCGCTCAACGGCCTGCTGCGCGGGCGGCCCATCCTGGTCTACGAACGCACGCTGGCGATGGTGGCCGTGGTGTTCTGCCACGTGCAGCTGGTGCTGGGCCTCATCCTCTACTTCATGCGCTTCAAGGCCTTCGGGATGATGCAGCCGGCGCATCAGCGCTTCTGGAAGATGGAGCACATCGGCACCATGGTGATCGCCATCGTGCTGGTGACCGTGGGGCGGGCGATGAGCAAGCGGGCCAAGGAGGAGCCGCGCAAGCAGCGGCTGATCGCCATCTTCTTCCTGATCGCCCTGGTGCTGATGCTGTGGGCGACGCCCTGGCCGTTCAAGGAGGTGGGGCGCGATCTGGGCTGGCTATGAGGAGGCGCCTTCTTCCCCTGCCGGCGATCGTGCTGCTGGCCTGCACGGCGGGCGGTTCCACGGAGGACCCGGTGATGGCCGAGGCGCACCCGGACGGCACCCCGAACGGCACGGCCCTGTTCCAGATGCACTGCACCCTGTGCCACGGCAAGGACGGCCGGCTGGGGCTGAGCGGAGCGAAGGACCTCACCCTGTCGGTGCTCACGCGCGACGAGGTGTCCACGGTGGTGGCGGGGGGCAAGGGCAAGATGGTGGGGTACCGCAACGTGCTCAAACCCGGTGAACTGGATGCCGTGGTGGACCATGTGATGGCCCTGCGGTCGGCCACCCCTTCGGCGCGGCCATGATCGAGACGACGCGGGCGAAGGCCGAGACGGCCGTGCTGGTGGGCCTGGTGACCGATGAGCAGGACGCCGAGCGGGTGAAGGAATACCTGGACGAGCTGGAGTTCCTGGCCACCACGGCGGAGATCCGCACGGTGAAGCGCTTCACGCAGAAGCTGCACCGGCCCGACGGGCGCACCTACGTGGGCAGCGGCAAGCTGGCGGAGGTGAAGGCGTGGATCGAGGCGAACGACGCGCACAGCGTGATCTTCGACGACGAGCTGACGCCGGCGCAGCAGCGCAACCTCGAGAAGGAGCTCGGACGCCCGGTGCTCGACCGTCCGCGGTTGATCCTGGACATCTTCGCCCGGAGGGCCCGCACGGCGCACGCCCGCACGCAGGTGGAGCTCGCCCAGTACGAGTACATGCTGCCGCGCCTCACCAAGCTGTGGACACACCTGGAACGGCAGCGCGGCGGCACGGGCACACGCGGCGGGGCGGGCGAGAAGGAGATCGAGACCGACCGCCGCATCGTGCGCGACCGCATCGCGCTGCTGAAGGCCCAGCTGCGCGACATCGACCGGCAGAAGGCCACCCAGCGCGGCAACCGCGGCAAGCTGGTGCGCGTGGCCCTGGTGGGCTACACCAACGTGGGCAAGAGCACGTTGATGAACCTGCTGAGCAAGAGCGACGTCTTCGCCGAGGACAAGCTCTTCGCCACGCTGGACACCACGGTACGCAAGGTGGTGCTCGGCAACCTGCCCTTCCTGCTGAGCGACACGGTGGGCTTCATCCGCAAGCTGCCGCACCAGCTGATCGAGAGCTTCAAGAGCACGCTGGACGAGACGCGCGAGGCCGACCTGCTGCTGCATGTGGTGGACGTGAGCCACCACGACTTCGAGCAGCAGTACGCCACGGTGAAGCAGACGCTGAACGAGATCGGCGCGGGCGACAAGCCGGTGATCGTGGTGCTGAACAAGATCGACGCGTACCGCCCGGCCCCGCACGACCCGGACGACCTGGCGCCCAAGCGCCGCGACCAGTTCTCGCTGGAGGAGCTGCAACGCACGTGGATGTCCAGCATGGACGGTGCGGAGTGCATCTTCATCAGCGCCGCGCGGCGGACGAACATCGACGCGCTCCGTCGTCTGCTGTACGACCGCGTGAAGGCCCTCCACATCGCGCGCTATCCGTACGAGAGCGACCTGCTGTTCAAGGACGCCTACCTGGAGGGCCGCGTGGAGGAGGAGTGATCGGGAGGGGGCGCCGGGCGCATACGCCCCGGCGCGCCGCCCGCGTTGCACATGCACCGATGGCGAAGAAGCGCGGCAAGGGAAAGCGGAAGGCGCCGGGGATCGGCGCCATCCTGTTGCTGGTCGCGCTGGCGGTGGTGTGCGCGTCCGTGCTGTTGGTGGCGCTGGTCTCGTTCAACGTGTTCGGGCGTCTGCCCAGCCAGGCCGAACTGGCGGCGATCGAGCACGAGGAGGCCACGCTGGTGTTCGCCGAGGACGGCACGTTGATCGGCAAGCTGTTCGCCGAGGACCGCACGAACATCCGGTACGAGGACCTGCCGCAGCATCTGATCGATGCGCTGGTGAGCACCGAGGATGCGCGCTTCTTCGAGCACCAGGGGGTGGACGGCACGAGCTATGTGCGCGTCTTCTTCCGCACCATCCTGGGCGGCGACCGCAGCGGCGGCGGCGGCAGCACCATCAGCCAGCAGATCATCAAGAACCTGTACGGCCGCGAGCGGCATGGCCTGCTCACCGTGCCGGTGAACAAGATCAAGGAAGCGCTGGTGGCGCAGCGGTTGGAGCGCGTGTACGACAAGCGCGGCGTGCTGGTGCTCTACCTGAACAGCGTGCCCTTCGGCGAGAACCTCTACGGCATCGAGTCCGCCGCGCGGCGCTTTTTCGGCCGGTCGACGGCGCGGCTGGGCGTGGAGGAGGCCGCGGTGCTGGTGGGCATGCTGAAGGCGAACACGGCGTACAACCCGCGGCTGCACCCCGACCGGGCGCGCGAACGCCGCAACACGGTGCTGTCCCTCATGGAAAGGCACGGGCACCTGGACGCGCGCGCGGCCGACAGCCTGCAGGCCCTGCCCCTGCGGCTGCGCTACACCGGCCTCGACGCGTACGATGTCTACGGCTACTTCGTGGCCCGCGTGGCCGAGGAGGCGGAGGCGCTGCTGCGCGAACAGGCGGCGCCCAAGCCCGCGCGCGACCGGAAGAAGCGCAAGCAGCCCGCTCCCCCGCCGGCGATGATCCCCGACCTGCGCAAGGACGGCCTGCGCATCCACACCACCCTGGACCCGGAGCTCCAGCACCTGGCCGTGGAGGCGTCGCGGGCGCACCTGGCGCGCATGCAGCCGAAGCTCGATGCGGAGCTCAAGGCGGCGAAGGCGCGCACGGCGTGGGAGCGCGCGAAGGGGAAGAAGGCCGACCGCGCCTGGAGGACGGATGCCACCGCACCACGCGAGATCTACGATCACCAGGGGGTGCGGGTGGACACGATCGGCCACCGCGACAGCCTGTGGCACTACCACCGGCTGCTGAACGCCGCGGTGCTGATGATGGAACCGGCCACGGGCAACGTGCGCGCTTGGGTCGGTGGCGGCCACCACCGCTACCTGCCCTACGACCTGGTGGAGGCGCGTCGCTCCATCGCCAGCGCGATCAAGCCGGTGATCTACGCCGCCGCGCTGGAGGCCGGCCATGCGCCGTGCACCTACCTGAGCAACGCCCCGCGCACCTACGCGGCGTACGATGACTGGGCGCCGAGCAACTTCGACGGCGACACCACCGGCGGCGAGGTCGCGCTATGGGCGGCGCTGGCGCGCAGCATGAACCTGCCCACGGTGGACCTCTACTTCCGGCTGGACCAGGACTCGCTCCGCGACGTGGTGCGGGCGTTGGGGATCCCGGGCGTGCAGGTGCAGCATCCGGCGGTGTGCCTGGGCGCATCGGACCTGAGCCTGCTGGACATGGTGCCGGTGTACGCGGCCTTCGCCGCCCGGGGTCAGCGGCCGCGGCCGCGCCTGATCACGCGCATCACCGACGCGGACGGCAAGGTGCTTTATGAAGCCCCGCGGCCGCGCAGCCATCGGGCGCTCACCACCGGGGCGGCCGATGCGATGAACGCCATGCTGCGCCGGGCGGTGGACCAGGGCACGGGCACGGCGCTGCGCACACGCCACGGCGTCGGCGGGGCGGTGGCCGGCAAGACGGGCACCTCGCAGGACCAGCGGGATGCCTGGTTCTTCGGCTACACGCCCGGGCTGGTGGTGGGCACCTGGGTGGGTGCGCGCGACCCGGCCGTCCACTTCCGCGGCGCGCTGGGCACCGGTTCGCAACTGGCCCTTCCCATCGCCGGCCAGGTCTTCCATGGCATCGAGGCGAGCGCCGAGCTCCGCCGGCGCTACATGCGTCCCTTCACCGCGCCGGACTCCGCGCTGTACCGACTGGACTGCCCGCCCCGGCACGAGCCCGGCTGGCTCGAGCGGCTCTTCGAGGGCCCGCCCGAGGACCCGACGGACACCAGCAAGCGACCGGGCTTCCTGCAGCGCCTCTTCCGCGACCGCGAGGGCGAACCCTGATCACGGCAGCTGCGCCACGCGCACCGCGGTGGGCACACTGCCCCCGATGTTCACCAGGATGGGGTCGCGATCGTTCGTTCCGCCGGCATACTTCACCACCCCGTCCATGTTCACGTCCTCGCGCAGGTAGCCCGGGAGGGTGGCGGTGGGCACCGCACCGCCGATGGCGGCCAGGATGGGGTCGCGGTCGTTGGCCGCACCGGCGTACTTCACCTGCCCGTTGAAGGTGACATCACCCGCCCACAGCGCCATGGTGCCACCGAGGTTCTTGCGCGCGTCGGTGCCGAAGGTGGCCGTGGCGGGCGCGGTGAGGTCCACGGCGAGCGGGGATCCGCTCAGGGTGTAGGCGGTGGCCGTCATCGCGCCCAGGTGGTTGCGGTGGCGCACCGCGATGCGGTAACCGCCCGTGGCGGCGGTGAAGGAGAGCGGCGATACGCCGTCCGCGGCCACCACATCCCCATCGCGTTGGAGCAGGCCGCAGCGCGTGGCGATCACCGTGGCGGGCGTGGTGGCATCACGCAGTTCCACCACCACCCAGTCCACCACCGCGTTGGCGCCGCTGGTCTGCAGCACGGTCGGTGTGGTGGTCTCCCCTCCCCCGCCGACATGCGCGTAGCTCAGCGCCGTGTAGGGTTCGGTGAGCGGAAGCAGGCCGGCGGCGCGCAGGTCGTCGCGCATCAGTTGGGCGCCGGAGGACCAGGGGCCTTCGAGCACCACGCGGAGGGCCAGCTGCACGGCGGGGCTGTTGGGGGTGAGGCGGAAGGTGCGCAACTGCTGCGGCGCGAAGGCGGCGGTGAGCGTGCCGTTCACCAGCGGGGCGGCGCCCGTGTTCGTTTCGATGTGGGTGGCGGTCTGTGCTGCGCCGAGGCCCCAGGCGGAGGCGATGCCGGTGCTCTGCGCCGCATTGCTCACGTTCCACAGGCGGGCGATGATGCCGCTGGCGATGCCCTCCTCGGCGGGCTTCAAGGCCCACAACAGCACATCGGGATCGCTGAAGGTGAAGGCCCCGAAGCTGGTGGCGGGGTAAGGTCCTCCGCTGCCGGTGCAGGGGCCCACCACGAAGGGGTTCTGGTGTTCCAGCGCGAAGCGCATCGCGGCCACCTGGTCGTAGGCGCCCTCGTGCGGCCGCAGGCTGAAGGCGTAGTGGAACAGGGTGTCGCCGTGCTGGTCGGGGATGCCCGGGCCGCTGCCCTGGAAGTTGCCGCCCGCGGTGAAGCGCAGCTGGCTGCTGCCGCTGTCGAACGTGCCGGTGGTGCTGTTGCCGAGCTTCATGAAGGCCGGGCCGCTGGTGCTCACCGTGAGGCCGTACGTCGCGTTGCTGATGTCGGCGAAGTGGCCCAGGGTGAGCTGGTCGTAGCGCGCGTTCTGTGTGGCGTAGTGGCCGCCCGTGCTGCTCGGCTTGGCCGTGAGGATGGCGCCCAGTTCCTCGTGCCGCACCGTGGCGTTCACGATCTGCACCCCGTAGGCCCAGTCGAGCGTGCTGCTGAAGTTGTCGGTGATGCGGTCCTCCACGTCCACACGGTGCAGGTCCTTGTACAGGGTGACGCGCACATCGTGGCCCAGGGGGATGACCCCTTCGGTCTGCACGGTGGCGCTGATGGGCCCGTTGTTCACCAGGTACTTGATCCCGCCGGGGGCGGTGTAGGCGCCCAGGTCGTTCATGATGCGTCCGTTCACCGTGCCGGCATAGCTGCGGTTGGCGAGCTTGTCGCGCAGGCTGGTGATCACCCCTTCGCCGCTCATGCTGATGCGGAAGCGATCGCTCTCGAAGAGGTGGATGTCCAGCGTCGCCGTGTTGGGCGCCACGGGCGGGTCGCCCGGTTGCACGGTGTACACCTTGTAGCCCGCCGCGGGCACATCGGTGGCCAGGATGCGCACGAAGGTGGCGCCGTCCTTGAGGATCACCTGCGAGGGGATCACCGTGGCGGTGGTGCGGTCCACCACCTGCACGGGCTGCGGGCCGGCGTAGGGCAGATCGGCCACGTCGGTGCGCAGGTGCCCCAGCGGGTTCACCACCACGAAGCGCTGCTCACCGCCCGCGTCGATCCGCGCCCCCAGCGAGGCCAGCGCATTGCTGAGCAGCTGCGTGCCGTAGCCGGTCACCTGCGCCTCCAGGCCGCGCTGCCAGAGGGCGCGGTCGTTGGCGGACACCACGCCTCCGCCGCCGAGGTTGTGCTCCCAGTAGAGGCTGATGGCGGTGTGGGCCTGTTCACGTTGCGCCGCGAGGTTCGACCACACGGCCGGATCATATCGGGCGGCCAGCGTGGCCACGGCCTCGGCGCTGCGCAGGCGTTCGATGCCGCGGCGCATGCGGCCGGTGACCTCTGCGATGCTCGCGCAGTCGAGGTCCCACTCGTTGCCGAAGCTCAACGACTGGCTGGGCAAGGTGCCGCCGTACGTGGCCTCGATGTCCTGGAAGAAGTCCTTCATGTTGCTCACGTGGCACTGCGTGGTGGCGTTGCTGCGGGCCTGGGCCACGGTGGGGAAGCTGCTGTCGAGCGTGAGGGTGTTGTCCCATCCGCGGCCGAAGGCCCCGGCCACGGTGTAGGGGTAGTTGTGCGGGAAGGCCACGCTGTTGAGCTTGTCCAGGCATTGGTCCACGGCGGTGTTGGGCACGAAGGCCTCGGCATAGCCGCCCAGCCCCTGGTTGTAGGTGAGGCTGTACCACTTCATCAGCACGCTGGAGCCATCGAGGCCGGTGTAGCGGTAGAGCTCATGCTGCCGCTGGCCCAGTCCGGTGACCTGCGTGGCACAGCCGCACACGCCCTTCCAGCTGTAGCGGGCGCCCATGCCGTTCCAGAGCGAGGCGAGCCCCAGCGGCTGGGTCTGGTTCTCCATGCTGATGGCCATGGGGATGTCGATGCCGTACTGCCGTTGCAGGCGTCCGGCATAGTAGCCGCTGCGGATCACGCCCTCGGTGGTGTTGCCCCCATGCGTGCACACCAGGCCGTTCAGGGGCACGGTCATCTGGCCGCTCTGCAGCTGGGCGATCAGGCGGTCGAACTGCGCGGCCGGGCGGTTGCGCTTGTAGATCTCCACCCAGTACCAGCCGTCGCAGTTCCACTTGTTCCGGTAGGGGGCCGGGTTGCCGGCGGTGGCGTCGTTGAGGTCGAGGTAGTGGTCGATCATCTGCGGGATCCACTGCTCGTAGTCCGCCACCGTGCCGCTCCAGAGGTAGTCGGTGTGGTCGTCCGGGGCCAGGAAAATGCGGTTGGTCTGGCCGGTCGCCAGGGCGGCGGCGAGCAGGGCGGGAAGCACGGAAAGGGCACGGCGCGGCATGGCGCAAGGGGTTGGTCCGGACAAGTTACCGGATCGCCGGGACCTGTCGCGCCTCAGCGTCGGCGGTCCATGCCGGGCACCGAGGCGGGCGCACGCTCCTGCTTGGCCGGCGGTGGTTCCTTCACCTGCGAGCCGTCGCGGTACTCGATGGACCGGGTGACGCGGCCATCGGTGTCGAGGAACTCCATGGTGCCGTGCAGGCGGCCCTGCACATAGCTCATGCGCTGCACCACGCGGCCGCGGTGGTCGTACACCTCGCAGCGCCCGTGCGGGTCGCCGTTCAGCAGCTCCTGTTCGCGCAGCTTCACACCGGCATCATCGAAGTAGGTCCATCGGCCGGTGGGCATGCCGTTCACGTAGGTGCCTTCGCTGATGGGCAGACCACCGGTGTTGTACGCCACCCAACGACCGCCCCGCTTTCCCGCCGCGTAGTAGCCCTCTTCCTTCAGCTTGCCGTTCTCGTACCAGAACCTCCACGCCCCGTCCTTCAGGTCGTCCTTCCAGCCGCCCTCGTACTCCTGCTGGCCGTCGGGGTACCAGCCCTTCCACAGGCCGCTGATGCGCCCCGCCGTGAACCCGCCCTGGTCCTTCATCCGTCCGTTCTCGAACCAGCTCGTCCACTGGCCTTCGCTGAGCCCGTTCACGTACGGGCCCTCCTGCAGCTTCTGTCCGCTCTCGTACCAGGTGGTCCACACCCCCTGCTTCACCCCGCCCGCGAAGCCGCCCTTCTTCCAGAACTGTCCGCCCTCGTAGAAGTAGACCCAGTCCCCCTCCTCGCGGTCGTTGGCGTAAGTGCCGGTGCTGCTGAGCTGGCCATTGGGGTACCAGTACTTCCAGAGCCCCTGCCGTTGGTCCGCCGCGAAGCCGCCCTGCATGTCGGGCTGCCCGGTGGTGGTCATCCACACCCAGATGCTGTCCTTGAGCCCCTCGCGGTAGTGCCCGGTGATGTGGGCCTGCCCGCTGCGGAAAAGCAGCGTGAAGGGACCGTGCAGGCGGCCGCGTTCGTAGTGCTCCTCCTTCTCCAGCTTGCCGTCGCTGAAGAAGTAGGACCAGGCGCCGTGCTTCACGCCGCCGAGGTAGGCCCCGGTGGCCTTGGGGTTGCCGGCGGGATACTGCTCCCTGTAACCGCCGCTGGGCACACCGCCCACATAGCTCGTCTCGGTCTGCAGGGCGCCGCTGGCGTACCAGGTGCGCAGGGTGCCGGTGCCGTCCTTCACGGTGCGCTCGCCGGCCTGGTCCCAGGCATCGAGCAGCAGGCAGATGGTATCGGCGCACTGCTCACGCATGTAGGGCCGGCCGTCCGTGTACCAGTACTCCCAGAGGCCTTGTTTCCGACCGCGTTGATAGGCGCCCCGCTCCATGAGGGTGCCGCTGCGGTAGTAGCTCTGCATCAGGCTGTCCTGCTCGCCGCGGCGGAACCAGCCGTCGTGCTGCACCTGTCCATTGTCGTAGAAGAGGCGCACATGCCCGTCGCGCTCGCCGCCCTTGAACTCGGCCTCCTCGAACAGCCGGCCCTGCGGGTCCCAGAAGCGCCACAGCCCCCACTCACGCCCGTTGACGAACAGGCCTTCGCTGCGCTTCACGGTGCGGGTGCTGTCCCAATGGTCCACGAAGGGTTGCACGGACTGGGCGCGGAGGGCACCGGAAGCCAGCAGGAGCAGGAGGGAGCAGCAGCGCAGGTGGACGGGCATGGCCTCAAAAGTACCCGGCGGCGCAGGCACCTTGAAGGGAGGAACGAGGGATCATCCACGATCCGCATGGGGCGCGAACGGATCCCCGCCCCGCGGTGTTCCCCCGGCGGCCATGGTGGGCCACCAAGGACCACGAACAGATGGATGAGCGGGAACAGCGGCCATGGACCCCGGCCCCGGCTACCTTGCGGGCCATGAACCACAAGCGGGGTCGGAGCCTCGTGGTCCTTGCCGGCCTGGCGGGACTGGTGCTGCTGCTGGCGGGGTGGTCGACGGCGCTGGCGCCGCGCGGGCACCACAACCGCCTGGAGGACCTGTTGTTCCGCTCGGCGGACACGGACCTGGTGGTGCTGTACAGCACCTACTTCGCCACGGCGGGCCGCTGCGCGGGCTGCCACGGCCACGATGTGAACGGGGTGGCCAGCGTGGACGGCAGCGGCCGCGATGTGAACGTGGCGGACGACTGGCGGAGCACCATGATGGCCAACAGCGCGCGCGATCCCTTCTTCCGCGCCAAACTGGAGCACGAGGTGCTGGTGAACCCGGGCCACCAGGGGGCGATCGAGGGCAAGTGCCTGGGCTGCCATGCACCACTGGGCTTCCACGAACAGCGGATGCTGGGCGGACCGTCGTTCACCGCCGCCATGCTGGACACCAGCACGATCGGTCTGGACGGCGTGAGCTGCGCGGCCTGCCACCAACAGGACCCCGACAGTGCGGGACGCTTCTTCAGCGGCGACCTGCGCTTCAGCATCGACACGGTGTACGGGCCCTACCAGGAGGACGAGATCAATCCGGCGATCATGGAGTTCTTCGTCGGCTTCCGGCCCACCTACGGGGAGCACATCGTGGACGGCCGCACCTGCGCGGGCTGCCATACGCTGATCACCGAGACGGCGGACCTGCAGGGGAACCTCACGGGCGACCGGTTCGTGGAGCAGGCCACCTGGCACGAGTGGCTCAACTCCGCCTACAACGGCAGCGCCGCCAACTGCCGCAGCTGCCACATGCCGCGCATCCAGGACAGCATCATCCTGGCCTCGGACTACTCCTTCCTTCCGGGCCATTCGCCGTTCGGCCTGCATCACCTGGTGGGCGGCAACGTGTACATGCTGGAGCTGATGAAGCAGCACCGCCAGCAACTGGGCATCCCGGCCACCGACGTGCAGTTCGACAGCACCATCGCCCGCACGCTGGACAACCTGCGACACCGCTCGGTGGAGCTGGACGTGCAGCTTCAGGACCGCAACGCGGACACCGCCTGGATCGATGTGACGCTGCTGAACCTCACCGGTCACAAGTTCCCCAGCGGCTATCCGAGCCGGCGCGCCTTCGTGGAGGTCGACGTGCTGGACACCGATGGCGACACGCTCTTCCACAGCGGGCGCTACGACCCGGCCTGGGAGGTCGAGGGCCACGACGCCGACCTGGAGCCGCACCACGATGTGATCCGCAGCCCGGACCAGGCGCAGATCTACGAGCTGGTGATGGGCGACGTGAACGACGATGTGACCACGGTGCTGGAGCGCGCCAAGAGCCCGCTGAAGGACAACCGGCTGGTGCCCGTGGGCTTCAGCACCACGCACCCGGTGTACGACACCACGCGCATCGCCGGCGTGCCGCCGACCGATACGGACTTCAACCACGATGCCCTGGGCCTGGAGGGCAGCGGCTCGGACCGCGTGCACTACCACGTGCCGCTGGGCGGCTACGAGGGACCGCTGCAGGTGCAGGTGCGGGTGTGGTATCAGCCCGTGCCGCCGCGCTGGAACGCCGAGATGTTCGCCTTCAACGGTGCACGCATCGACAGCTTCCGCACCATGGTGGACGCGATGGACGGCAGACCCACGCCGGTGACGGCGGACAGCCTCTTCGTGGGCGCGCTCGGCATCGGGGAGAGCGAAGGCCCGCCGGTGCTCGTGCATCCCAACCCGGCACCGGACGGCCGGGTGACGGTGATCGGCCGTGCCGAGGTGCTGGAGGTGTACGATGCAGCAGGACGCAGGGCCACGGTGCAGGTGCAGCGGCACGGCGACCGCAGCGTGGTGCAACTGCCTTCGACGCCGGGCACCTACCTTGTGGTGCTGCGCCACCACGGCGTCGACCGGGTGGAGCGCGTGGTGCGACCATGACCGCCCCTTTCCTCGCCTCGCTGAACTGCTATCCGGTGAAGTCGCTCGGGGGCTTCGCGATGCGGGAGGCCCCGTTGACCGACCGCGGGCTGAAGCATGACCGGCGCTGGATGCTGGTGGATGCCACCGGGCGCTTCCTCACCCAACGCGAACTGCCGTCCATGGCCTGCCTGCACACCGCACCGGCGGCGGACGGCTTCGAGGTGAACGACCTTCGCGACGGGGAGCGGCTGATGCTGCCCTGGACCCTGGACGAAGGGCCCGACCCCTGGGTGCAGATATGGGACGCGCGCGTACGCGCGCGCGAGGCACCGTCGTCCTGGTCGGTGTGGTTCAGCGATCGGCTGGGGAGCGCCGTGCGCCTGGTGCACATGCCGGATGATGCGCAACGCCGGGTGGACGAGCGCTACGCCCAAGGCCTCACCTCCTTGAGCGACGGCTTCCCGTACATGATCCTCTCGCAGGCCTCCGTGGACGCGTTGAACGACCGAGGCACCGCACGGGCACAGGAACACACGGGCACCTGGGCGCGTGTTCCCCTGGAGCGCTTCCGTCCGAACCTGGTGATCGGCGGCGGCACGGCGCACCAGGAGGACGGCTGGCGCGAGGTGCGGATCGGCGAGGTGCGGTTCACCCTGGTGAAGCCCTGCGCCCGATGCATCATCATCACCACCGACCAGCGCACCGGCGAACGCGGCAAGGAGCCGCTGCGCACGCTGGCGTCCTACCGCACGGTGGACAGCAAGGTGCACTTCGGCATGAACGCCGTCGCCGATGTGGACGGCATCGTTCGGGTGGGTGATCCGGTGCAGGTGGTCGCGGATGGTCAATGAGCTGCTCACCCACGGACCCATGACCGGCACCACCTCGACGCTACGCAAGGAGAGCCTTCAGACGGAGATCGACGCGGCGTTCCTGTACGAACGCATCGCATTGAACGAGGCGGACCCGCAGATCGCCCGGTTGTTCCGGGAGATGGCCGCGATCGAGCGGGGGCACGCGGCGCATGCCTTCGAAGGGCTCCAGCGCAGCGGTGCGCTCCGCGCGATGCCCGGTCCCTCGTGGCGGGCGCGAACGCTGGACCGCATCGGTCGTGTGATGGGTTACGACCACGTGATCGCGCAGCTGATGGACGTGGAGAAGGGCCTGGCGAAGGCCAGCGTGGCGCAGAAGCTCCGCAGCGGCACACCGGTGAGCGGGGCGGAGCAGAACCACGTGCGCATCCTCGGTTCGCTGATGGCGGGCCAGCGCGGCATGGGCGGGGAGCAGCTCGGGCGCATCGAGGGGCGGCACAAGAGCGTGGGGGGCAACGCGCTGCGCGCAGCGGTGCTCGGCGCGAACGATGGCCTGGTGAGCAACATGAGCCTGGTGATGGGCGTGGCCGGCGCCACCGAAGGGCAGGAAGGCGTGCTGCTCGCGGGCCTGGCCGGCCTGCTGGCCGGTGCCTTGAGCATGGCGCTCGGCGAGTGGATCAGCGTGAAGAGCTCGCAGGAGCTGTACGAGCGCCAGATGGCGCTGGAGATGACGGAGCTCGAGACGAACCCCGAAGGCGAGCGCCAGGAGCTCGTGCTCATCTACATGGCCAAGGGGATCAGCGAGGCGGAAGCCCAGCGGCTGGCCGATGAGGCCATGAAGGATACCGGCAAGGCGCACGCCCTGCTGGTGAAGGAGGAGCTCGGCATCAACACGGAGGAGCTGCAGGGTTCGGCGTGGGAGGCGGCGATCACCTCCTTCTTCCTGTTCGCCATCGGCGCCATCCTGCCCGTGCTGCCCTTCTTCTTCCTCTCGGGCATGAAGGCCATCGGCCTGAGCCTCGGCCTGAGCGCGCTGGGTCTCTTCGGCATCGGTGGGGCGATCACGCTCTTCACGGGGCGTTCGCTCCTGTTCAGCGGCATGCGGCAGGTGCTCTTCGGTCTGGCGGCGGCGGCCATCACCTTCGGCATCGGCCGGCTGATCGGGGTGAACGTGGCCGGGTGAGGACCGCCGCTTCCGCTACCTTGGAAGCCGTGATCCACTCCATCCTGGCCGACAAGGCCACGCGGCTCTACCTCATTCTCGGCGGCTTCTTCGTGGCCAACGCGCTCATCGCCGAGATGATCGGCGTGAAGCTCTTCCAGCTGGAGACCCTGCTGGGGATGAGCAAGGCCGACTTCACGCTGTTCGGCCAGCCGCACCTGAGCTTCGTGCTCAGCGTGGGCGTGCTGCCGTGGCCCATCGTCTTCATCATGACCGACGTGGTGAACGACTACTACGGTGTGCGGGGTGTGCGCTTCCTCACGCTGCTCACCACGGGCCTCATCGCCTTCGCCTTCGTGGTGATGTGGTTCGCCATCCGGATGCCGGCGGAGCAGGGCTGGTGGATCGGCAGCAGCGCGGCGCAGGGCGTGCCCGACATGCAGGCGGCCTTCACGGCCATCTTCGGGCAGGGCATGAACATCATCCTCGGCTCGCTCACCGCCTTCGTGGTGGGGCAGCTGGTGGACGCCTTCGTCTTCCGGCGCATCAAACGGATCACCGGCGACCGGCGGATCTGGCTGCGCGCCACCGGCAGCACCCTGGTGAGCCAGCTGGTGGACAGTGTGGTGGTGACCTACGTGGCGTTCTGGGTCCTCAAGGACATGAGCTTCCCCATGGCCACCGCGCTGGTGCTCACCGCCTACAGTTACAAGCTCGTTGTGGCGGTGCTGAGCACGCCGCTGGTCTACCTCGTGCACGCCGGGGTCGAGCGTTATCTTGGCGCGGAGCGGGCGGTGGCGATGCGCGCGGCCGCGCTCCGCACGCACGAGGCCCCATGAGCGATTCGGTGATCATCGAGCCGGTGAGCAAGGCGGACGACGCCGGCTTCCATCGGCTGGTGGGCCGGGAGAAGGGCCGGCTTCTCCCCTACTTCCCGGTGACGGTGGGCCGGTGCACGGACGTCGGGGCCACCCGGCGCTACCTCAAGGAACTGGTGGCCTCGGCCAAAGAGGGCTCCTACTTCTGTTTCGTGCTTCGCGACTACGAAGGCTCCGACCCCATCGGCGCCCTCTTCCTCAAGCAGTTCGACCGCACGGTGGGCCGCTGTGAGGTGGCCTATTTCATCGGCGAGGCGCACAGCGGACAGGGCTATGGCACCCTGGGTGTGATGTGGGCGGTGGACCATGCCTTCAGCCGCCTGGGCATGAGCAAAGTGGTCGCCCGCATCGCGCCGGACAACACCGCCAGCATCCGTGTGGCGGAGCACTGCGGGTTCCAGCGCGAAGGTCTCCTGCGGTGCGAGTTCCGCACGGGCACGGGCGAGCTCGTGGACCTGCTCTATTACGGCAACCTGCGCGCATGACCAGGCGGCGACCCGCCCGACGCACACCCGCATCGGCGGACCGCTCCGCGAAACGGGCCGCTCAGAAGGCCGCCGGTGCGTTCGACGGTCGCTTCCGTCCACGCGTGGTGCGCAGCCGGAAGACCTATTCGCGCAGACCCAAGCACCGCGACCGCGGCATGGGCTCCGAACCTTAAGGCGCGGGTGTCCACTTCTCCACCCGGCCGGCCACGGGCGGCAGGGCGGCCAGGTAGTCGTAGATGGACCCCAGGTCCTCCTCGGTCATGGTGGCGTACATCGTCCAGGGCATCACCGTCTGGAAGTCGCCGGGCGCGACCTTGGCAGGCACGTAGGCGGAGTCCGCGTACTGCTTGAAGCGGGCGATGAACATGGCCTTGTCCCACGCACCGATGCCGTCCGTGGGGTGCGGGGTGATGTTCGGCGACCGCAGCACCGAGCCATCGGGGAAGGCGAAGGCGAACCCGCCGGCGAAGGGCTGGCCCACCCGCTCGCCCTTCACGGTGTTGGTATGGCACTCGATGCAGGCCGCCGCATTGATGACGTACTCGCCGTACCGCGCATCGCCGGGTGCGGGCCGGTCCATCGGCTGCGCGGGCTGCGGCACCGTACGCATGATCAGGCTCACCGGGAAGTCGATGGTGCTCTCCGGCCAGGGCGGCGTGCTCACCGGATCGATGGACCGCAGGTAGGCGATGATGCTGTGCACGTCCTCGGTGGCCAGCCGGTTGTAGTTCGGGTAGGGCATCACCGGGAAGAAGGGATGGCCGTCCTTGCTGATCCCGCTGGTGATGGCGCGGTACAGCTCTCCATCCGTCCAGTCCTTGAGGGCGAAGGGTGTGATGTTGCGGGCGAAGAACTCACCGGGGAATTGCATGGTGCGGTCGAACTTGTCACCGCCCGCGCCCAGGGTGCCGGGCTTGGGCGGACCGGCGAAGAGGCTCCAATCGCGCTGGGCGTGGCAGTCCATGCACACGCAGACGCTGTTGGCCAGGTAACGTCCCCGCTCGATGCGTTCGGGCGTCAGCTCAACCTTCAAGTCAGTAGGCGCGTCCACATCGGGCAGTGCCTTCGTGATGTACAGGAGGCCTGCACCGATGACCACGGCCAGGAGCACGAGCAAGGCACCGAGGATCTTGATGAACCGTTTCATGGGTGTCCGGGTTTGGTGGAACGAATGTGGGAAAAGCGGATGCGCGACGCAACCCGATGGCCGTACCCGTTCATCGGACCTGCATCGCCTGCTACCTTCGGAGCGCATGTCCACGAACATCTCCTCCCTCTCCGGCCGCGATGGCAGGGAACTCGATGACGCCCTCTGGGACCGGCTGCAGCAGGCCGCCGACCGCACGGGCACACCGCCCAACGAAGCGCTCACCGCCATCGCGGACGACTACCTGATCGGCGAAGCGGTCACCTATGGCACCAGCACCTTCTACGATTTCCTGAAGCCGGAGAACAAGGGCATCAAGGCCTACGTGTGCAACGGTAGCGCCTGCCTGGTGGCGGGCACACAGGACAAGGTGCACCATGCGCTGCAGCGGCACTTCAAGCCGGAGGAGATCGGGCACATGTGCTGCCTGGGGCGCTGCCATGAGAACAGCGCCTTCCACATCGGCGGTCGCAACTACAGCGGTGGCAGCATCGACCAGGTGGACACCCTGGTGAAGGAGGTGCGGGACGGTGCACCGGTGCAGGTGCCCGCCCATGGCGCGCACCATGTGGGGACCACCATGGAACGGCCCATCCTCACGGCACCGATGCCTCCGCTGGGGGAGTTCTACGCACTATGGGAGCGCGTGCTGAAGAGCGACCCGGCCGATGTGCTGCAGGAGATCAAGACCGCCGTGATCCGCGGCCGGGGTGGCGCGGGCTTCCCCATGGGGTTCAAGCTGGAGGCCTGCCGCAACGCCGAGGACGGCACCGGCAACGGCACGCCGCGCAAGTACATCGTGTGCAACGCCGACGAGGGCGATCCCGCCGCGTTCAGCGACCGGTATCTCTTGGAGCAGCGACCGCACCTCGTGCTGCTGGGCATGATGATCGCCGGCCACTGCGTCGGCGCCGACACCGGCGTGCTGTACATCCGTGCCGAGTATCCCGAAGCCATCGCCGCGGTGAAGGCCGCGGTGCGCGAGCTGGAGGCGAACGGATGGATCGGAACGGACATCAAGGGCAGCGGCCGCAGCTGGCGCTTCAAGGTGATCAAGGCCGCGGGCGCCTATGTGTGCGGGGAGGAGACGGCCCTGCTCAACAGCATCGAGGGCAAGCGCGGTGAGGTGCGTACCCGTCCGCCCTACCCGGCCCAGCAGGGTCTCTTCAACCGGCCCACGGTGGTGAACAATGTGGAGACGCTCGCCTGTGTGCCCTGGGTGGTGGAGCACGGCGGTGCGGCCTTCGCGCGGCTCGGCACGGAGAAGAGCAACGGCAGCAAGCTCGTGTGCCTCGACAGCGGCTTCAACCGTCCGGGCCTGTATGAAGTGGAGTGCGGCACCCCGCTGTCCCGCGTGGTGGACGAGCTGGGCCAGGGCTTCGCGCGCCCCACGAAAGCGCTGCACATCGGCGGTCCGCTGGGCGGCATCGTGCCGCTGGAGAAGATCGATGCGCTCTCCATCGACTTCGAGAGCTTCCAGAAGGAAGGCTTCCTGCTCGGGCACGCGAGCGTGCTGAGCATCCCGGCCGGCTTCCCGATGCTCGATTACCTCGAGCACCTCTTCGCCTTCACGGCGGCGGAGAGCTGTGGCAAGTGCTTCCCCTGCCGCATCGGTTCCACACGCGGCAAGGAGCTGATCCAAGGCGTGCGTGCCGGACGCCGGATCGACCGCGCGCTCTTCAACGACCTCATCGAGACCATGGAGATCGGTTCGTTGTGCGCGCTCGGCGGAGGGCTTCCGCTCGGTGTGCGCAACGCGCTCCAGTACTTCGCCGACGAGCTGCGCCCGGCCTTCACCTGATGAGGGGACGCGCGGAGATGCGCGGACCTCCGAACGCACGGCGCGCCGCGATGCGGCGCGCCGGAAATGGCGAAGGGCCCGGAGACCGGGCCCTTCGAGCGTTCGGAGCGAGGCTCCTTACTTCTTCTTCGCGGCCTTCTTGGTGGCCTTCTTCGCTGCCTTCTTCGGAGCGGCCTTCTTGGTCGCCTTCTTCGCGGCCTTCTTCGTGGCCTTCTTAGCTGCCTTCTTTGCCATGACGGTTAAGGGTTTGAGACAAACGTATCACCTCGAACGGGTTCGCGCATCAAAAGGTTGCAAGGATGTACCAACCAAATGATGTTGATAACGGTGAACGTCGTTCATCGAT
>JAEUSW010000352.1 GCA_016788285.1 Flavobacteriales bacterium | reverse complement strand
CGATGGGCGCATCGTGTTCACCGGCTACACGGGAAGCACCGCGCCGGGCGGCGACATCGACTTCCTGCTGGGCTGTTACCAGGCCAACGGGCAGCCCGACGGCGGCTTCGGCACGAACGGCATCGTGGTCACCGAGACCTCGCCGAACTACGAAGGCGGCTTCGGGGTGTGCGCGCAGCCCGACGGCAAGGTGGTGGTGGTGGGCTTCGGCGGCGTGATCGGGAACAGTTCGCTCGTGGTGCTTCGCTACACCAACGACCTCACCACGGGCGTGCTGACGACCGCCGAGGGGATCCGGATGCGGCCCTACCCCATCCCCGCATCGGAGCAGCTGATGCTTGAGCTGCCTGAGGCCGGGGCCTATCGCATCGACCTGATCGACGCGGCCGGGCGCACCGCGCGCACATGGTCCACAACGAAGAGCACGATGCTCTCGTTGGATGTGAGCAGCCTCCCCGCAGGGCCATATTCCATGCGGCTCACGGGCCGCGTGAACGGCACAGCGCGGGTGCTCATCGCGCGGTGAGAAATGACCCCCGACCGGTGCGGCGTGGTCACGGTGCCGCCCAGAACCGCGCGGGATCGTTGGTGCGGTGGGTGATGATCGTATGGCCCTGCTCCACGGTCCGGGTGAGCACATCGGGCTTCTGCGTGTGGTGGTGCAGCGGCAATAGCTCCACGTAGGCCACCTGCTTGCCCGCGCCGCGCGTCTCGGTGTCGTAAGAGCTGTGTGCGGGGCACTCGAACCGGTACAGGTTCTTGGCCATGTAGCTGTACAGGTAGTCCTCTCGTACGGTGCTTTGGCGGTGGTTCCAGTTGGCATCGGGATTCAGGATCAGGGGGCGCCCATCGATCAGCCGTTCGCGCACCTCCCACGGACCCAGCATCACGCCATGCTCATCCATCACGTACGCATCGTGGGTGGGGTCGAGCCACACCCATTTCCGCAGGTCGTTGCTCCACACCATGTTGATCACGTGGCATTCGGTGTCGGTGCTGTCGTTGGGCAGGCAGGTGAGGAAGCGCGACTTGAATCCGAGCGCCAGGTAGCACTCGTTGAGCACCGTGGAAAGTCCGCGGCAGTTCAGCCCGCGGTGATCGCGCTTGCACTCGGCCACCATGCTCAGGGCGTTCTTGATGACGGGATTACCGTGCTGGCCGTCATGCGGCACCAGGTCGTGCAGCCAGTGCATCACCTCCAGCATGCGCGACAGCTCGTTGCCCTGTCCGGCGATGCTGTCGAGCTTGAACGCATCGCGCAGGGCCTTCAGCTCCGGGGCGTCCGAAGGCTGATAGGTGAACGCGGGCGTGGTGCGCGGGTCGGAGGATGCGAAACGAGCGCCCTTGCGCAACACCTCCAGGTAGCTGGGCTTGTACTGCACCCTGGTCCAGGCCTTCAGCCTGCCCACCTGGATGATGAAATCCTGGGCCCTGGCGCTGTCCACCACCACCGTGATGCTGTCACGGTCGGTGCGGAAGGTGACGCGCGCACCGTGCTGTTCAGTGTAGTATGGATCGGGCTTCGCCTCGGGCACGATGGTCCAGAAGCCCTTGTGTTCCACCCCGTTCTCGATCACGTCCACGGTCATGCTGTCCGCCTGGATCACAGGCAGCCCCTTGGGCTGGGCGAAGCCGCCCACAGTGGCGGTGAGGGCGCAGGACAGGATCACTGTGCGGGCTATCGGGTGAAAGCTCATGCGTCAAAGATGCCCATCACCGCATTCTCTGGAACTGAGCTTTGGCAGGCGGTTACCTTCGGCCATGGCCAAGTTCCTTCCAGCGCTGGATGAACGGCTCACCACCTTCATCCAGCAGCAGCGCATCTTCTTCACCGGCACCGCGCCGGGCAAGGGGCGGATGAACGTTTCGCCCAAAGGCCTCGATACGTTCCGCATCCTCTCCCCCACCCGCGTGGGCTACCTGGACCTCACCGGCAGCGGCAACGAAACGGCCGCGCACCTGCTGGAGAACGGGCGCATCACCTTCCTGTTCTGCGCGTTCGAGGGGCCGCCCCTGATCGTGCGCCTGTACGGTGCCGGGCGATCCGTCCAGCCCCAACACCCCGAATGGCAGGCCCTCCGGCCCTCCTTCGGTCCTGAACTGCACGGCGAGCGCCAGCTGATCATCGCGGAGCTCGAGAGCGTGCAGACCTCGTGCGGGTTCGGCGTTCCTCGCTACGGATCCCAAGAGGACCGTTCACAGCTCACGGACTGGGCGGCGCACAAAGGGCCGGAAGGCCTGGCCACCTACCGGCGCGAGAAGAACAGCACGAGCATCGACGGGGCACCGACGGGGTGGGGCGTGTAGGCCGGCCACGGCGATCCGCTGACGATGGACCATGGCACCCTTCCTCGAACACCGGCTGTTCCACCGCTTCATCGCGACCGCGATGAGCGTTTCCGCGTTCTGCCTCTCCGTCCGTTCGGCCGGCCAGGTGAAGATGGACACCCTGACGTGGACCGACACCCTGCGACATCGACAGGTGCCGGTGGCCATCTACGACCATGACCCGCCCACGGAGGGTAGGCCGGTGATCCTCTTCAGCCACGGCTACAATGAGAACCGCCCCGGCTCCTACCTGC
>JAEUSW010000074.1 GCA_016788285.1 Flavobacteriales bacterium | reverse complement strand
ACGGGCGCGGCGTGTTCCTCATGCGCGCGCTGGCCGACGACATCGCCTTCAGCGACAACGGCGCCACCGTGGCGATGGCCTTCAGCACGGCCGCCGTGAAGGAGTGATGGCCCACCCGGTCTCCTTCCTCGTCCAGGACGTCCCCGACCCCTTCCGCGACCGTGCGCGTCTGCGCCGCTGGCTGCAACGCGTGGCCGCCGACCACGGCAGCCGCATCGACCGCGTGTGCTTCGTGGCCATGGGCGCCAAGGCCCTGCTGGCCTACAACCGCACCTACCTGCGGCACGACGACCATACCGACGTCATCACCTTCCCGGTGGAGAGCAGCAACGGCGCCAACGGCGATGTGCTGATGAGCATCGACCGCATCCGAGAGAACGCCGCCGAGTACGGCGTCACCCTCCGGCACGAGCTCCACCGCGTGATGGTGCACGGCCTGTTGCACCTGTTGGGCCACACGGACCGCACCAAGGCGCAGAAGGCCGCCATGCGCGCCCTGGAGGACAAGTACCTCGCCTGGCTCGACTAAGGGCCCTTTCGGTCAGGCCTCCGGCTTGGCGCGCCCCTCGATGTGGGCCTTGCACTTGGCGAAGGTGACCTCCGCCACCCGGCGCCCCAACGCCAGGCCCTCCACGTTGTCGAACTGGATGTGGTAGCCGCCCAGCACCCGGCTGAAGCCCGCCTGCTCGGCCGTGCTGCTGAAGGTGGGGAAGTCCAGCGTGATGCTGTCCTGCGTGATGCCCGGCTCGGTGAGCCAGCCCGGCAGCAATCGCACCTGCACCCCGTACCGGTCGCTGCCGGTGAACAGCTCCAGCGCCTTGCTGCAGCCCCCGCTCACCGTGCTGTGGCCGCTGGGATAGGCCGGGAAGGGCGGGCACAGGAAGTAGTCCGGCGAGTAGGGTCGCCAGTCGCGGCCCTTCATCTTCACCATGCCCTTGTGCGGGCCGCCCCAGCCCACGATGTCCTCATCGCCCATCAGGGCGTGCACCTGCTGGTAGGGCCGGCTGTTGTCGTAGAACATCTTGGCGTCCCAGCAGGCGATGAAGCAGTCCATGGCCGCGGTGGCGACGATGAAGTACATCTGCACGTCCCGGTCCAGGTCGTGCTTGTCGCGCACGCTGATGTCGCGGGCGAACATGAGCCAGTGGCCGGCCTGCTGCACGCTGCGGGGCCCGTCGCGCATGAACTCCACCAGCGCCTTCTGCTCGTTGGTGAGCGCGGCCTGCAAGGCCACCACCTCGCGCACCTGGGCCTCCAGCAGGCTGTCGCCCATCACCGGCGGAGCGGGCGGGCGGAACTGGCCGGCGCTGTCCAGCGCGAAGGGCCGCACATGGCCCCAGTGCGGCGCCAGGCAACCCGGCGCCCATCGCCGGCCCTCCAGGGTGAAGTACTTGGGCTGCCAGCGGTCGATGTCGTTCAGCTTGTCCGGCGGGTTCACCGGCGTGTAGTGCGTGTAGTCGCCGTAGAGGGTGTCCGCGCGGGGGTCCGTGCCGAACATGTTGCTGCCGTCGTCCTTGCGCGCCTCGATCACCGTGCGTGCGGCCAGATTGCCGATGCCCTGCGGGGTGGCGGGGTCCAGGCTGCGGTCGTCGGGGTCGTAGCCGAACTCCTTCAGCCGGCCCAGGAAGAGCGCGCTGTCCGCCGGATACACCACGCACAGCGTGCGGCACATCGCGTAGCTGATGGCCTTCTCCTTGTTGGCCAGGGTGCGCTCGGCCGCAGGGCGCCGATCGGCCTTCAGGTGCACCGGCTCGGCCACGCTGTCGTAGCGGCTCCAGGCGTCGAACTGCGCGATCATCGGCAGCGCCAGCATGCGGCTGTTCACCGGTGGGCGCGGCTTGTTGTTCTCCGTGTCGTTGGCGGTGCCCTCGAGGGCCACACCGCCCCAGCGGTAGGCCATGTTGTCGCGCCCCAACGGGCCGCGGTCGGGCGGTGCGGCCGTGTCGGCGGACGGAGGGGCGCCACAGGCGGCGAGCAGGAGGACCAGGGCGGGGACGGACAGGCGCATGGAGCGGAGATGGTCCAGCAACATAGGCGGATCGGGACGAACGGCCCCTGATCTCGTGCGG
>JAEUSW010000347.1 GCA_016788285.1 Flavobacteriales bacterium | reverse complement strand
GGCCATGTCGATCTCGTTGTCGAAGTGGCCGATGTTGCACACGATGGCCTTGTCCTTCATCTTGCGGAAGGCGGCCTCGGTGACGATGTTGAAGTTGCCCGTGGTGGTGATGATGATGTCCGCACGGTGCACGTTGGGCACCAGCTTCTTCACCTCGAAGCCGTCCATGGCGGCCTGCAGGGCGCAGATGGGATCGATCTCGGTGACGATCACGCGCGCACCGGCGCCGCGCAGCGAGGCCGCGGTGCCCTTGCCCACATCGCCGTAGCCGCACACGATGGCCACCTTGCCGGCCATCATGATGTCGGTGGCGCGGCGGATGGCGTCCACGGCGCTCTCCTTGCAACCGTACTTGTTGTCGAACTTGCTCTTGGTGACGCTGTCGTTCACGTTGATGGCGGGCATCACCAGGGTGCCGTTCTTCTCCCGGTCCTTCAAGCGAAGCACGCCCGTGGTGGTCTCCTCGCTGAGGCCCTTGATGCCCTTCACCAGCTCGGGGTACTTGTCGAACACCATGTTGGTGAGGTCGCCCCCGTCGTCGAGGATCATGTTCAGCGGCTGGCCGCCGTCGAAGGCGAAGAGCGTCTGCTCGATGCACCAGTCGAACTCCTCATTGTTCATGCCCTTCCAGGCGTACACCGGGATGCCGGCCTTGGCGATGGCGGCCGCGGCGTGGTCCTGCGTGCTGAAGATGTTGCAGCTGCTCCAGCTCACCTCGGCACCGAGCTCCTTGAGGGTCTCGATCAGCACGGCGGTCTGGATGGTCATGTGCAGGCAGCCGGCGATGCGGGCGCCCTTGAGGGGCTTCTCCTTGCCGTACCGGGTGCGCAGGGCCATCAGGCCGGGCATCTCGGCCTCGGCCAGCTCGATCTCCTTGCGGCCCCAGTCGGCCAGGGCCATGTCCTTCACTTTGTACTTCAACTGTTCGGCGGTCTTGGTGCTCATGGTGCTGATCTATGCGGGGCTCGGCCCGTTCGCGGCGGCAAAGGTAGCGGTTCGGAGGGCTGAAGGCCAGCGCTGTTGACTATGTTCGCACCGATGGGCGCCGTGGTGGAACAGCTTGAGGACGCGAAGGTTCGCGGGCGCAAGCTCCTGGCCGTGCTCATCGACCCCGACTTCGGGCAGGACGAGGCCGTGTTGGAACGCACCGTGCAGAACGCCTGCATGGCCAAGGCCGATCTGCTCTTCGTGGGCGGCAGCCTGCTCACCTCGGCCTCGTTCGACCGCTGCGTGGACCTGGTGAAGCGCTGGAGCACGAGCCCGGTGGTGCTGTTCCCGGGCAGCCCGGCGCAGCTCAGCCGCCACGCCGATGCGGTGCTCTTCCTCAGCCTGATCAGCGGCCGCAACCCCGAGCTGCTCATCGGCCACCACGTCACCGCCGCCCCCACCATCAAGGCCCTGGGGCTCGAGGCCATCCCCACCGGCTACATGCTGGTGGATGGCGGCAAGCCCACCACGGTGAGCTACGTGAGCCAGACGGTGCCGATCCCCCACGACAAGCCGGGCATCGCCGCCGCCACGGCCCTGGCGGGCGAACTGCTCGGCCTGCGCACCATCTACCTGGACACCGGCAGCGGTGCCGAACGCACCGTGAGCCAGGAGATGGTGGCCACCGTGCGCCGCACCGTGGACCTGCCGGTCATCGTGGGCGGAGGCATCCGCGATGCGGCCACCGCCCGCGGTCTGTGCGACGCCGGGGCGGACGTGGTGGTGGTGGGCACGGCCTTCGAGCAGGACCCTGAGCTCATCTTCGCGATGAGCGAAGCGGTGCACGGATGATCACCGCTTGACGAAACGCGCCGTGCGGACCTGGCCGTCCACATCGGTCACGCGCAGCACGTGGACCCCGGTGACCAGGGCGCTGATGTCCAATGGCCCTTGGGGCGCCGTGGATGCCAGGCCGATGCGGCCATCGGGCCCAAGGACCTCGAGCCGCGCACCGGGCATCGCCCCCTGCACGAACAGCCGATCCTCCGCCGGCACCGGGTGCAGCGACAATGCCACCGTCCGCTCGGCATCGGCCACACCAAGGGCGAGCGCGCAATCGCCCACGCCGCCCACGTTCGGCCCCCATTGCACCGTGTCGTTCGCGGTCATGCACACCAGCTCTCCGATCCCCGACACGCTGCCGCAGGCCACTGTCTGCAACAGGCCCTGGGTGCTCCCGATGCCTTGGATCCAGTAGATGCCCGTAGGGCCCGACAGGCCGAGGCATTCCACTTCGACCCTCCGGCGCGCCGTGCCGTTGATGGTGATGGTATCCACCGCGTACACCCGCAGATCCTGCGGATAGAGCCCGAAGACGTCAAGCAGCGTGTCCCCCGGCCACACATCGAAGTCGTAGAGGAGCGCAGGCACCGAGCTCCCGGGTTCGCAGAAGTACACCTGGCCCAGCTCGTTGTCGCGCATGGCACCCCCATAGTTGGTGAGGCCGAAGGTGTTCGTGACGTTCAGCTTCTTGTACATGTCACCGCCGATCAGGGTATCCGGTGACAGGTCGTCGTACGCATAGAAATAGCCTTCGTACGGATATCCCGGACCGATCCAGAAGGAGACGGTCCAGCCGGCGTCGGAGTCCGGCAGCGCATCGAACTGGGCGTGCGTGGGAAGCACGAGCACAGCAGCGAGCAGGGGAAGGATGTGGCGGACCATGGCGCAGGGGGTTTACACAAAGGACGACGATCGCACCTGGAACGCTGCTCATGATCCGGCCGGGCAGCGCGATGCACCTTCGCATCGTCCACTGCACAACCCCGCATCCATGCGCGCACCGTTCCTGTTGTCGAGCGTCGTCGCCCTGGCGGCCCACGCCCAGTTCCCCCTCAGCCAGCCGGCGACCGGCGATACGGTGTACCCCGGTACGGACCTGTTGACCCCGGTCGCCTGCTGGCCCTGGGGGCCGGGCGCGCTGCTACCCATGCAGGCCGACCCCGGGACCCGGCTCGTGCGGCTGGACGACGATGGCACCTGGCTCGGCGAGGAGCTGATGCCGGCGGCGTTCGCCTACGTGTTCGGAAGCACGGACGACAGCCCCGCTCCGGTGATCGTGGGACGCACCATCGCGCAGCGCGCCTACATCGCCCGCTTGAACGGCACGGCGGACGGCGTGCAATGGACCGATTCGCTGATGGTGAACAACGAGACCTACTTCTCCAACGTGACCGTCCTTGGCAATGGCGACCTGCTGGCCTGCGGCACGTCGTACGTCACCCCCATGGACCTTCGGCCCATCGTGCGCCGCTATGGCCCGGGGGGGCAGCTGCTCTGGACCTACAGCCTGCCCGGTCAGCCCATCGAACGCGCCGTGCATGGCCGCGAGCTGTCCGACGGCGCCCTGCTGATCACCGGCCTGAGCGGACCACCGATGCCCGGTAACATCCAAGTGCTCTGTCAACGAATCAGCGCCACCGGTGCGCTGCAGGCCACGTCGACCATGGGAACGGGAGGGTTCCAGCAAGGCCACAAGGTGCTGGAACGGCCCGCCGGTGGTTCCATGATCTTCGGTCGGAAGGACTCGCCTATCGCCGGCCTGGTCATGCGCGTGGACGACCAGTGCACGCTCCTGGATGAACGCGCCCATCCCGGTCTCGCCCTGTACGACGCCTGCTTCGATCCCCTCACCAGCGCCTACCTGGCCACCGGCCATCGCGATCAGCGTTGTCTGGTGGCCCGGTTCAATGATCAGGGCGACACGCTCTGGACCCGCACCTACGCCGAGGGCATCGGCCGGCACATCCGACCGGACGGCCACGGTGGCTTTCTCGTCAGTGGCACATCCACGGATACGGTGTCCGGCACCTTTCTTCGGCCTTACATGCTGCGCGTGGACGGAGATGGCTCCATGGTGGGCTTGATGACGGTCGGCGCATCAACGGGCACGGCACAGCTGCTCGATATCGACGCGGCGGGCGGTGCATGGATCCACGTGGCCGCCCCCTGCCGCTGGACGCTGCTGGACGCCACGGGGCGGCTGGTCGATGAAGGGCGGATCGCCCAGGCCGGGAGGGCCTGGATCCCCGCACCCCGCAGCAGGGGGCTGGCGCTGCTGCAGCTGCGCGACGACCACGGCCGCACCGAGGTGCTGCGCTGGACCACGCCCTGAACAGGGCGATGCGGCGATGGGGCCTAACTTCCCCGGCCCGCATGCGCCTCTTCCTTTCCCTCACGCTCTGCCTGCTCGCCACGGCCGCCCGGCCGCAGAGCGACTCGCTGTGGAGCGTGTGGCGCAACGAGGCCCTGCCCGACAGCGCACGCCTGAAGGCCATCGCCACGCTGTCCTGGAAGGCCGTGTTCGAGAAGCCGGACAGCGGCCTCGCCCTGGCGCGCATGCAGCTGGAACTGGCACGGACCACCGGCGACCCGAAAGCCCTGTACACCGCCTACAACACACTGGCCGTGGGGCACAAGATGCGCAGCGACCTGCCCGCCGCGCTCGATCACTTCAATCGCGCCCTGGAAGTGGCCCGGTCCATGACCGACCGCGGGCGCACCGCCGCCACGCTCAGCAACATGAGCACGGTGTACAAGGACCTCGGCGACCTGCCGCGCGCGTTGGAGCTGCTGCATCAGAGCCTGCGCATCGACCAGGAGCTCGGCAACACCGAGGGCGTGGCCAGCACCTACAACAACATCGGCAACACCTACAAGCGGCTGAACGAGTTCGGCAAGGCGCTGGAGAACTACGAACGCAGCGCCGCGCTGTACAACGAACTGGGCAATGCCAAGGGCCGGGCCAGTGCGCTGGTGAGCATCGGCACCACGCACAGCGACCTGGGCGAGCGCGAGAAGGCCGCCACCGAACTGCAGGAGGCCATCGGCTTGTACCGCGGCCTCGGCAACCGGCTCGACCGGGGCAAGGCGCACAACAACCTCGGCCAGGTGCTCTCCCGGCTGGGCCGCCCCCGCGAGGCCCTCGCCCACTTCGACACCGCGCGCACCGTGTTCACCGAGCTGGATGCGAAGGACCCGCTGACCCGCAACCTCTATTACACCGGCGAGGCCTACCTCGCTGAAGGCCGCGCGGCGGACGCCCTGAAGGCCTGCCGCCGGGGGCTCGCCCTGGCCGACAGCCTGGGCCTGCTCGCCCAGCGCAAGGAATGCACCGAGTGCGTGATGCGCGCCCTGGCCCTGGCCGGCGACTACCGCAGCGCGTACGAGGCGCAACGGTCCTACGTGGCGCTCGATGACACGCTCGACAAGGTGAACAACGGCAAGGAGGTGATGCGGTTGGAACTGGTGCGCGACTTCGAACAGCAGCAGATCGCCGACAGCCTCGCCCGCGTGAAGGAGGCGTACGCACAACAACTGGCGTTCGACCGCCGCATGGCCGACGAGCGTTCGCGCCGCGGCCTGCTCATCGCGGGCATCCTGCTGGTGCTCGTGATCGCCGGTGCGCTGCTCAACCGCCTGCGCTACACCCAGCGCGCCAAGAGGGCCATCGAGCACGAGAAGGAGCGCAGCGATGAGCTGCTGCACAACATCCTGCCCGTGGAGGTGGCCGCCGAACTGAAGGCGAAGGGCCGCGCAGAAGCAAGGTCCTACGACACCGCCACCGTGCTGTTCACCGACTTCAAAGGCTTCACCCAGCTGAGCGAACAACTGAGCGCCGCCGAGCTCGTGGAGGAGATCGATGCGTGCTTCAAGGGGCTCGACTCCATCGTGGAGCGGCATCGTGTGGAGAAGATCAAGACCATCGGCGACGCCTACATGGCCGCCGCCGGACTGCCCGATCCCCAGGCGTCCGGCGCAGCGGACATCGTGCTGGCCGCGCTCGACATGCGGGACCACATCGCACAGCGCCGCACCGAACGCCTGCGCGCCGGCAAGCCCGCCTTCGAGATGCGCATCGGCCTGCACAGCGGACCGGTGATCGCCGGCATCGTCGGCGTGCGCAAGTTCGCCTACGACATCTGGGGCGACACGGTGAACACGGCGGCGCGCATGGAGAGCAGCGGCGAAGCCGGCCGCGTGAACATCAGCGCCACCACCTACGAGCTGGTGAAGGACACGCCCGGCCTGCGCTTCGAACCGCGCGGCCTGGTGCACGCCAAGGGCAAGGGCGACCTGCGGATGTACTTCGTGGAGCGCGCCTGAGGCGTGGCCTGCTCAGCGCAGCACGAGCCGCTCGGTGAAGGTCCGGTCCCCAGCGGTGAGCCGTACGATGTAGAGCCCCGCCGGAACCACGCCATCGAAGGCCAGCATGTGTGCAGCCTCTTCGGTGAGCAGTAGGCTGCTCTGCCACACCGCTCGTCCGGACAGGTCCAACACCTCCACGCGGGCCAGGCCGTCCAAAGCGTGCACCGCGAGGCTGATGTCCGATCCATCGGACGGGTTGGGGTACAGGACGAAGCCGGCCTCCTCATCGGCCATCGCTTCCATGTCGCGCGTGGCGGTGAGCGGGTAACGGGTGCGGATGGTGCAGGCCGGGCCGAAGGGGCAGTAGGTGGCACCACCATCGAAGCTCACCCGCACCTGCACGTCGTAGATGCGGCCGGGCTTCAGCGGCAGGGTGGCCCACGGCGTCAGCGTCAGTGCGGGCGAAGTGGACGCGATGCGCCGCAGGTAGGTGCCCCGGCTGAACTGGAACTGGTAGTGCGTGGCGCCGGGCACCGGTCGCGCCTGCAGGGTGCTGGTGCCGTTCAGGAAGACCTGGGCCCCGCAGCTCGGCGTGGCATCGTCCGCGTTGGTGAGCTGCGTCACCGCACAGCCATCGGCGCCGGTGCGCACCGCATCGTCATAGCTGCTGGTGAACGCCGCCCCGTCCAGCGCGATCAGCTCGTCGCCGAGGGCGATCACCTTCACGTAGCCGGGCAGCGCGCGGGCGTCCATGCCGTTGCCGCCGCTGTCGTCCACACGCAGGGCGTAGCACGCGGCCGGGTCCAGGTCCACCCAGCTGCGCTCCACGGTCTCCGCGTTGGTGTACGGTCCGCCGCTGGCCACCACCACGCCCGTCGCATCCTTCAGGCTCCAGGTGGTCTCCTGCGGATCGCCATCGGTGCGCACCTCCACCAGCACGCGGTAGCTGTCGCCCTCCACGCTCTCGCCCTGCACGGTGCGGGTGATCACGTTCCCGGTGGCCACTTCATCGGGCTGCGTGTTCACGGTGGTGATGACGAACTCAAGCTCATCGCCGGGCTGCAGGCCCGTGATCGTGGGCAGGGCGGGCTTGCGCACCTCGCCGGAGAGCGCGGGCACGGCCAGCACCCAGTTGAAGGTGTTGTCCGCGAGCCCGTTCCGCAGGATGTCGATGTCGCAGCTCGTCATCGTTTCGCCACCGGTGTTCTGGATCCGCAACACCGGTGTGATGCTGCCGTCGCAGGTGCGGTCGAGCCCTTCGTAGCTCAGGATCGTGGCGTCG
>JAEUSW010000319.1 GCA_016788285.1 Flavobacteriales bacterium | reverse complement strand
GTTTCCGTGGCCCACCTGGATGATGACGACCGGCCCGACCTCTACGTGGCGAACGACTTCGACGTGGCGGACGCGATGTACACGAACGAAGGCGGACGCTTCCGCGATGTGGTGAAGGAGCGCACGCGCCACGTGAGCAACTTCGGCATGGGCTGCGATGTGGCCGACATCAACAACGACGCGCTTCCTGACATCCTGGTGCTGGACATGATGGCGGACGACCACGTGAGGAACAAGACCAACATGGGCAGCATGTCGCCGCAGGCCTTCTGGTCCATCGTGGCCGCCGGCCAGCAGTACCAGTACATGGTGAACACGCTGCAGCTGAACAACGGAAACGGCACCTTCAGCGAGATCGCCCAGCTGGCCGGCATCGCCCGCACGGACTGGAGCTGGGCCCCGCTGATCGCCGACCTGGACAACGATGGCTGGAAGGACCTGATGGTCACCAACGGGTTCAAGCACGACATCCGCAACAACGACTACCAGCAGCAGGTGTACCGGGGCCTGAAGAGCGGCGAGGACTTCTACAGGACCCTGGACCTGGTGCCGAGCACCCGCATCCGGAATTACCTGTTCAGCAACCAGGGGGCCGACAGCACGGGCCGGGCGCGGCTCGCGTTCGCGGACAGTTCGCAGACCTGGGGCTTCACCGAGCCCCTCAACAGCAACGGCGCGGCTTACGCCGACCTCGACAACGATGGGGACCTGGACCTGGTGATCAACAACATCGACGCGCCCGCATCGGTGTACGCCAACCGCGCCCGTGACCTTCATCCCGACCGGCACTACCTGCGGTTGGCCCTCAAGCAGGCCGGAAAGGACGCGCACGGCGCGCGTGTCACCCTGCGTCACCGGGGAACGGTGCAGTACCAGGAGCTGAGCCCGGTGCGCGGATACCAGAGCACGGTGGAGCCGGTGCTCCATTTCGGGCTGGGACCCACCACCAACGTGGACAGTGTGGAGGTGCGCTGGCCGGATGGCCGCTACACGCTGATGCGCAACGTACAGGCGGACCGGCAGTTGGCGCTGGACGGCCGCGATGCGGGGCCGGCCCCGGTGCAACGCGCGGGACCGGCACCGCTGCTTGCCGCGGACCCGTCGCTGATCCCGGACGAGATCATGCACCGCGATCCCACCTACGATGACTTCCGGTTGGAGGTGCTGCTGCCCCATAAAATGAGCGAGCTCGGGCCCATGCTCGCCGTGGCCGACGTGAACGGCGATGGCCTGGACGACCTGTGGATGGGCGGTGGCCGTGGACAGGCGCCCGTGCTGCTGGTGCAGAACGCCTCCGGCACCTTGCAGGTGGCCCGTAACGCGCATCCGCTCACCGGCGAAGGCCAGGAGCTCCTGGGCGCCCGCTTCATCGATGGGGATGGGGACGGCGACCAGGACCTGCTCGTCATCGCCGGTTCCAACGAGGAGGACCTGCGCGGCACCGCCTACCGTCATCACTACCTGCGGAACGATGGCACGGGACGGTTCACGCGCTTGGAGAACGCCCTGCCACCGATGATGACCAGTGGTCAGCGGGCCGACGCGGCCGACATCGATGGCGACGGGGACCTCGACCTCTTCCTCGGCGGACGCCAGACCCCGGCGCACTATCCCTTCGCGCCACGCTCCTACCTGCTGCTCAACGATGGCACCGGAACGTTCTCCGACGCCACGGAACAACGGGCGAAGGACCTGATGGGACCGGGCATGGTGAGCGATGCCCGTTTCGCGGACCTCGATGGCGACCATGACCCCGACCTGGTGCTGGTCGGCGAATGGATGCCCGTGATGGTGATGATGAACGACGGCGGGCGCTTCACGAACGCCACCGCGGCCGCGGGGCTCGAAGGCACCACCGGCTGGTGGAGCAGCCTCTGCGCCGCCGACCTGGACGGGGACGGGGATGTGGACCTCGCGGCCGGCAACCTGGGATGGAACAGCAAGTTCAAGGCGGACGCCGCCCACCCGGTGCATGTGTACTGGGCCGACATGGACGGCAACGGTCGTTCGGACATCGTGCTGGCCAAGGAGAAGGCCGGGCACCAGGTCCCGGTGCGCGGACGGGAATGCAGCAGCCAGCAGTGCCCGGTCATCCTGCAGCGCTTCCCCACCTACGAGGCGTTCGCCAACGCCGACCTGCAGGCCATCTACACCCCGGAGAAGCTGGGCAAGGCGCTGCATCGCACCGCCACCTGGATGCGGTCCGGCGTGATGCTGAACGACGGGTCCGGACGGTTCAGTGTCCGCGCGCTGCCCGTGGAGGCGCAGCTGGGTCCGGTGAACGGCATCGTGGCCCTGGACGTGAACGCCGATGGCAAGCTGGACCTGGTGGCCGTCGGCAACCACTGGGGCGCCGAAGTGGAGACGGTGCGCTACGATGCGGGGCGCGGCTGTGTGCTGCTGGGCGACGGCAAGGGCGGGTTCACCCCGCTCACACCCACGGCGTCGGGGTTCTTCGTGGGCGGCAACGCGCGCGACCTGGCGGTGCTGCGCGCAGGTCCGCGACGCACCCCGGTGGTGATCGCGTCCGGCCACGGCGAACGGCCTGCGGCCTTCACGGTGGGACGCCCGGTCAGCGCGCTCTCCGCAAGGTGAACGCGAAGGTGCTTCCGCGCCCCTCCTGGCTCTTCACGGTGATGGTCTGCCCGTGCGCGTCCACGATGTGCTTCACGATCGCCAGGCCCAGCCCGCTGCCGCCCTCGTTGCGCGAACGGCTCTTGCCCACCCGGTAGAAGCGCTCGAACAGGCGCGGCAGATGCTCCTCGCTGATGCCGATGCCGTTGTCGCTCACCTCCACCAGCACGCGCTCATCCAGGTCGTCCACGCTCACCGTGCAGTGGCCGCCGGGGCGGCCATAGTTCACCCCGTTCACGAACAGGTTGACGAAGACCTGGATCAGGCGGTCCTTGTCGCCGAGCACCGCAAGGTCCTCCGGCACCTTGTCCAGCAGCGCGATGCCCTTCTCCCGGGCCTGCAGCTCCACCTCCTCCATGGCCTCCTCCACGACATCATGGAGCAGGATGCGGTGCAACCGCAGGTCCATCACGCCGCTCTCGAGCTTCGTGATCAGGTCGAGGTCCTCCACGATCTTGATCAAGCGGTCGACCCCGTGGCTGGCCCGGGTGAGGAAATCGCGATTGACCTTCTCGTCCTCCAACCCGCCTTCCAGCAGCGTGAGGATGTAGCCCTGGATGTTGAAGATGGGTGTCTTGAGCTCGTGGGCCAGGTTGCCGATGAACTCCCGGCGGAACTTCTCGCGCTCCTTGAGCTCGGTGATCTCGCTGCGGCGTGCGCTCGCCCACTCGGCCACCTCGCCCTCCACACGGCCCAGCGCATCATCGCTGATGCCCACGGCCGGGGCATCCGCCGCACCGCGCAGGCCCTGCACGGTCTTGTAGATGCCCCGGATGCGGTCCTGGATGAAGCGCCGCAGCACGAAGCTCAGCACGAGGTAGGACACCAGCAGGGCCGATGCACCGACGATGATCGCCTGCGCGGTCCGCGGGAGGCCGGGATCACCGGTGACGACAAGGGTGGTGACCGCGGCCACGATGCCGATCGCCAGGGTGACCAGGAGGATGAGCTGGCGTGGGTGGATCGGGCGCATTCGGGACCGCCAAGATACCCGGGCCGATGCCTGGAACATGGCCGGGACCGCGCCGAGCGCGGGATTTAATGCTCCGTTAACATGGCCCCAGGCCACCCCGGTACCTTTGGACGCCACCTCACGGAGGAGGTCGTCCCATGCCGTTCGGTATCCTCGCCTTCCTGAAGCTCGCCGGTTCGCTCGGCCTCTTCATCTATGGCATGAAGGTGATGAGCGAGGGGCTTCAGAAGATGGCCGGCACCGGCATGCGCACGGCGTTGAACGCCATGACGCGTGCGCGCTGGAAAGGCGTGCTCACCGGCCTGGGCATCACGGCGGTGCTCCAGTATTCGAGCGCGACCACCGTGATGGTGGTGAGCTTCGTCAACGCCGGGCTGATGAACCTGCGGCAGGCGATCCCGGTGATCATGGGGGCGAACATCGGCACCACGCTGAAGGCCCTGCTCATCAGCGTGCTGGGGTTCGCCTCGCTGCCCCTCGCCGAGCTCTGCATCCCCATCATCGGCGTGGCCTTCCCGCTCATGTTCCTGCGCAGCGACCGATGGCGGCGGGTGTCCCAGTTCCTCATCGGCTTCGCCCTGCTCTTCCTGGGCCTCGATTTCCTTCGGGACAATGTGCCGGTGCTGAGCCCCGGGGCGCTCTACTTCCTGCGCGATCTAGGGGACAACGGGGTGTTCAGCGTGCTGCTCTTCGTGGTGTTCGGCTTCTTTCTGGCGGTGGTGATCCAAAGCTCCAGCGCCGCCCTGGCCCTGACGATGGTGCTGTGCGAGAACGGCACCATCGGGTATCCGATGGCGGCGGCCATCGTGCTCGGGGAGAACATCGGCACCACCGTCACCGCCAACGTGGCCGCGCTGGTGGGCAATGTGTACGCCAAGCGCGCCGCCCGGGCGCACCTCATGTTCAACGTCATCGGCGTGGTCTGGGCCCTGCTGCTCTTCAGCCCCTTCCTGCAGGGCATCGCCTGGCTGGTGGAGAAGGCCGCCGGGGGGTCGCCCTTCACCGATGTGCGCACGGTGAAGTACGGCCTGGCCTGGCTCCATGTCCTGTTCAATACGCTGAACACCCTGCTCCTGGTGGGTCTCGTGCCCTTCCTGGAGCTGCTGGTCACGCGGATGGTGCCCAGCCGCGGCGAGGCCGACGAGGAGCACCGGCTGGAGTACATCGACACCGATGTGCCACTGCCCGCCGAGCTCACCGAACTGGAGGCCCGGCGTGAGATCGTGAAGCTCGGGCGCCTCTGCGGCCGGATGCTCGACATGACCCGCGACCTCCTCACCGTCACCGCCGCCGGGGAACGCGAACGTCTGCTGCGCCGCATCGCCCGCTACGAGGAGATCACGGACCGCATGGAACTGGAGGTGGGTCGCTACCTGACGAAGACCGGCGCGGAGGTGCGCGACGAAGCCTCGAGCTCACGCATCCGGGCCCTCTTGGCCATCGCCGGCGACCTGGAGCGCGTGGGCGACATCTTCTTCCAGATGAGCAAGGCCCTGGAGCGGCGCTCGGACGACCGGCTCTGGTTCACTCCGGAGCAGCGCAACAACCTGCTGCAGATGATGGGCCTGCTCGAGAAGGCGTTCGGCGTGATGCACCGCAACCTGGAGGGCGAGGGCACGAACGTGGCCCTGGACGAGGCCGTGATGGTCGAGGAGCAGATCAACCAACTGCGCGACCAGCTGCGCAAGGCCCACCTGCGCAGCATCGAGAGCGGCGACTACAACGTCCGGAGCGGCCTGGTGTACACGGACCTGTTCAACAGCTGCGAGAAGGTGGGCGACCACCTCATCAACGTCTCCGAAGCGCTGAGCGGCGAGTTCTGACCGCGCGGTCAGGGCAGCACGACCGGGCCGGTGGTGATCGTGTTGCTCTCGTGCAACGCGCGGTCCACCAGCTTCACCACGTACCGCACCGTGTCGAACGGGGTATTGGGGATGGTGGGCCAGGGCGTCAGGGCCACCGCCATCTCCCCTTCCAGCGTCTTGTCCTGCCCGGACGGGGTGATCACCGGCACGCGGTAGTACAGGGGCAGCAGCAGGGCGGGCCGCACCCACACCCCGTTCTGCTTCTCCTCGTAATCGAGGAACAGGTTGTAGAACCATGGCGCCACGTCGAAGGGCGGCAGGGTGTCGCCCTGGCCAAGGCCGATGTCCCCATCCCCATCGGTGAAGGTGATCACCAGGGAGGCGGAATCCCCGTGCGTGGTGAACGACTTGAGCTCGATGCGGGGCTCCACGGGGAACTCCTCCGTGCGCTGGCAGCCCGCCGCGACCAGGATCAGGGCCAGGCCTGCGGCTACTTTTGCGGACATCGATCCCGACCTGTGCATCACCCCAAAAGTACGGCACTGAACGCCGTTGATCATGCCCGCTGACGGCTGGTCGTCCTGGTGCGAACGGCCCTTCGCCGTCAACGGGCCCGAAGCGTTCAACGCACTGGCGCTCGATCTATTTCGCCTGCATGCGGCGCACAACCCCGTCTATCGGGCTTTTGTGCAGGGTCTGCGCATCACCCCGGACCGGGTGGGCAGCATCGAGGCCATCCCCTTCCTGCCCATCCAGGCCTTCCGGGACCACCGCGTCCTGCTGGAAGGCCTGACCCCGGCGCTCACCTTCACCAGCAGCGGCACCACCGCGGCCATCACCGCCCGGCATCCCGTGCCCTGGCCGGCCCTCTACGAACGAGCGTTCATGACCGGCTTCCGGAGCGCCCTGGGCGACCCGGCGATGTGGCGGATCATCGCCCTGCTGCCGGCCTACCTGGAGCGCCCGGACAGTTCGCTGGTGCACATGGCCCAGCGGCTGGTGGAGGCCAGCGGCGACCCGCTCGGCGGCCTTTACCTGAACCAGTACGCCCAGGTGGCGGAGCTGCTCCGGCGGTCCGGGGAGGAAGGGCGCCGCACCCTTCTCCTGGGGGTCCCCTTCGCCCTGCTCGACCTGGCGGAACAGCATCCCATGCCCTTGCGTCACGTGCACATCGTGGAGACGGGGGGCATGAAAGGGCGCCGCCCGGAGCTGGTGCGCGAGGACCTGCACGAGCGGTTGCGGCAGGCCTTCGGGGTGGACCAGGTGGGAGGCGAATACGGGATGACCGAGCTGCTGAGCCAGGCCTGGAGCCCGGGAGCAGGCCGCTACCACTGCCCGCCCTGGATGTCGGTGCGCATCCGTGAGGTCAACGACCCGTTCGCGCCGCAGCAGGTCGGCCGCACCGGGGGCATCGACATCATCGACCTGTGCAACATCGCCAGCTGCCCCTTCATCAGCACACAGGACCTGGGCCGGCTCCACCCGGACGGAAGTTTCGAGGTGCTGGGGCGCTTCGACCACAGCGATGTCAGAGGCTGCAATCTGCTGGCCGAGGCCTGACGGTCACAGTTCCTCGGCCACCACTTCGCGCACACCGGGGACCATCTGCTTGAGCAGGTTCTCCACCCCGCCCTTCAGGGTCACCATGCTGCTGGGGCACCCGCTGCACGAGCCGCGCAGGGTCACCGTCACCACGCCGTCGCGGAACGAGCGGAAAGCGATGTGGCCACCGTCGCCCTCCACGGCGGGCCGCACGTACTCCTCCAGCACCGCGATGATGCGCGCATCGGCCTCGCCGGAAGGCTCCACATGGCTCATGGCCCGGTCGTTGGCCTCGGCCAGCTCACGTGCGGGCACGTCCCCGTAAAGCACCCGGCCGTCGGTGCGCAGGTGCTCCTGGATGAACTCCCGAAGTTCCAGATGGACCATGTCCCAGCTCACGATGTCGTTCTTGGTCACGGTGATGAAGTTCGCCCCGATGAGGACGGCCGTGGTCATGGGCAGGTTGAACACGCGCTCGGCCAGAGGGGACACGCCTTGGGCCTGCTCCGGGGACAGGAACTCGAGCACGCGGCCCTCGGGCAGCAGGGGCACGCTGCTCACGAAGCGCATGGTGGCCGGGTTGGGCGTCATTTCGGCGTACACCGAGGCGGGAGGTCGCGTGTTGGGGGCGGACATGGTGCAAAGCTAGGACGCCAGGCAGGCGCCTTGGGTTCACAAGATGGGCCGACGGGCGTGTGGACGAAGGTGGGGCGCTCCACCTACTTTTGCCCCGATGAACGCGCTCCGCCGCCACCGCTGGATGCATGCCGCCTTGTCGGCCCTGCTCATCCTGGCCGCTGCGGCGCCCGCCCTGTCGCGGATGACGTGCCTGGAGGCCGGGCACACCCAGCTCGTGCTGGGCGACCTGAGCGATTGCTGCCCCGAGCCGGAGGACGCCGCCGGCGCCACCGTGAAGGCCCAGTGCTGCGTGGCCTCCACCGCCCATGCGGCGCAGGACGCGTTCGTACCTGCGCACCCGATCGCCAGCGTGTCGCTGGATGACTGGGCTCTGCCCACCCCGGCGGTGGTGACGGCCTTGACGGTACGGTGCCCCGCCCAGGTGCGCGGGCAAGGCCCCCCTCCCTTGACCGCGACCCGGCGGCTTGCGCGGTTGCAGGTCTTGCGCATCTGATCGTCGGACGACCCGCGGTCCCGGCCTCCTCGGCCTTGGTCCCCTTGTCCAACCGATCGATCTCCCATGCATCCGTTCACGAACAGAGTTCCTCTTCTTCTCGTCCTGCTGTGGTCGCTCGGCGCGACCGCCCAGGAGGCGCTGGTCCGCGGCATCGTGCGCTCGGCCGCGGATGGCAGCGCCCTGCCCTATGCCACCGTGGGCTGGTCAGGCACTGTAGTGGCCACCTCCACCGATAGCTCCGGCCGCTTCGCCCTGCCTCTGCCAACGGTCCTGCCCGGTGCGCTCATCACCCGCATGGTCGGATTCTCCACGGACACGGTGCTCATTCCGGCGGCACCGAACGGGGAGTTGGGCATCACCCTTCGTCCCGTGGGCCAATTGAAGGGGGTGGACGTGGTGGAGCGCACCCAAGGCACCACCCTGAGCACGCGGTCGATCCTGAGCCAGGAGCAGCTGGGGGTGAAGGAACTGAAGCGCGCGGCCTGCTGCGACCTCAGCGAGAGCTTCGAAACGAACGCCACGGTGGACGTGAGCTTCAGCGATGCCATCAGCGGCACGAAAGTGATCCGGATGCTGGGGCTCGATGGGAAGTATGCCCAGCTCAGCGTGGAGAACCTGCCGTTCGTGCGCGGCCTCAGCTCCAGTTCCGGCCTCACGCTGATCCCCGGCACATGGATCCATGCCATCAACGTGAGCAAGGGGGCGGGCACCGCGGTGAACGGGCCCAACGCCATCACCGGGCAGATCGACCTCTGCCTCCTGAACCCGCTGGACGAGCCCCCGCTCTTCGTGAACATCTACGGCAACAGCCAGGGCCGCGCGGAGGCCAACGTGCATGCCCGGCAGCGGATCGGTGCGCACGCCGCCAACCTGGTGCTGGTGCACGGCAACTGGTTCAATACGGAGATGGACCAGAACCGCGACGGCTTCATGGACATGCCCCGGACGCGGCGCATCAACGTGATGGACCGCTTCATGCACGCCCGCGAGGGGCGCACCACGCAGGTGGCCGTGCGCCATGTGGAGGACATCCGCGAGGGTGGCAGCACGTTCAAGCATCTCGAAGGGCCTCACGACCACCATGACCCCTACGTGGTGGACATCCGCAATGCGATGACCGACCTGCTCGCCAAGCACGGCTTCGTGTTCCGCAACGACGCCACGCGCAGCCTGGGCTTCGTCAGCGCACTGCGCCGGCACGACCTGGCCGCCCGGTTCGGTGAACGCCGACATGAAGGGCTTCAGCTCAGCGGCTATGTGAGCGGCATCTACCAGCAGCTCGCCCGTGGTGGCAAGGACCAGCTGAAGGCGGGGCTGAGCCTGCAGGTGGACGACTTCGAGGAGACCTTTCAGGACAGCAGCTTCGCCCGCAACGAGGTGATGCCCGGGCTGTTCACGGAATACTCGCTGCAGGCCGGTGATGTGGCCGTGGTGGCGGGTGTGCGGGCCGACCGCAACAGCTGGTTCGGCACGGTGGCCAGCCCGCGGCTGCACGCCAAGTGGGACATCGGCCCGCTGACGGTGGCGCGCGCCAGCGTGGGCCACGGGTTCCGAAGCACCAATCCGCTGGTGGAGAACGCCGCCGTGCTGGCCAGTTCGAGGCGTTTGGTGATGGAGGATGAGCCCGGTCTGGAGCGGGCGTGGACCTTCGGGGCCGGCACCCTCCACAAGTTCAAGTGGATCGGGCGCAAATGGGCCATCGGCCTGGACGCCTACCACACCCGGTTCACCGCGCAGGTGGTGGCCGACCTGGACCGGTCGCCGCAGCTGCTCGTGTTCTACATGCTGGACGGACCGAGCTACGCCACGAGCGTGCTGGCCGATGTCCAGGTGGAGCTCTCGCGCACCCTGGACCTCAAACTGAGCTACCGCTGGTATGATGTGGCCACCACCTACGACGGTGTCCTGCGCGAGCGTCCCTTCACCGCGCCGCACCGGGGCCTGGTGGACCTGGCCTGGGAGAGCCCGAACGAGAGGTGGCGGGCCGACGCCTCGGTGAACCTCTTCAGCAGCTCGCGCATCCCGTGGACGACGGCGAACCCCGAGCCCTACCGCTTCCCGCGCCGTGCGCCCGCCTATGCCACGCTGCACGCCCAGGTCACCTTCATCTGGCGCGCATGGGAGTTCTACCTCGGTGGTGAGAACCTGACCAGTGCAGGCCAGACCCGGCAGATCATCGCCCCCGAAGACCCCTATGGTCCGTATTTTGATGCCTCGCTGATCTGGGGCCCCACCGTGGGCGCCATGATCTACGGCGGGCTTCGTTACACCCTCCGATCCACGAAGAACCCCTCATGAAACACACCATCACCTTCCTTCTCACCCTGTGGGCCGTTCAGGCCACCGCCCAACAAGGAAACGACGCCCATCTGGACATCGCAAGCAGCACGGTCTGCGACATGTGCGAACGCACCATCGAGGAGAACCTGATCTACGAGAAAGGGGTGCAGAAGGTCGACGTCGACCTG
>JAEUSW010000316.1 GCA_016788285.1 Flavobacteriales bacterium | reverse complement strand
GGCGGGTGCGGCGGATGCGCTCGGCCTGCTCGCTGTTCTGGGCGCGCAGCAAAGCGTTGTCCTTTTCCTTGCGTTCGGTGTCGAAGGTCGTGCGCAGGCGGGCGAGCTCGCGCTGGGTGTCGGCGCCCTGCAGGCTGTCCTTCAGGGCCAGGTAGCGCTCCATCCGGCTGAACACGCCGTCGGCATCCCCTTGTGCGCGGGACAGCTCGGCGAGGCTGAAGGCGTAGTTCATCCGCAGTTCGGCGTCGCCTGTGCCGTGCGCGAGCGTTTCGCCGGTGCGCAGGGCCTCGGCGGCATCCGTCACCTGGCCCATGCGCAGGTAAAGCGCGCCCAAGCTCCGCAGCACATAGGCCAGGTCGGTGGTGCTGTGCAGCGTGTCGTAATGGGCGCGCGCAGTGCGGTAGGCCAGCAGGGCGGCGTCCGCGTCGCTGGGTGAAAGCAGGTCGCCGGTGTTCTCCGCCACGATCCCCAGGCCTTGATGGTCGCCGATCGAGGCGTACAGGGCGGCCGCTTGAGCGAGATGCTCCAAGGCGCGCGTGGTGTCGCCCAGTTCCCGGTGCGTGTTGCCGATGGCCACCGCGCAGTTCGCCTGCTTGTTGGTGCGGCCCAGCGCGCGCTCCAAGACCGCCGACCGCTCGAGGAACTCAAGCGCCTGTGCATGTTCATTGGTCTTGCGATAGGCGATGCCGATGGAGTAGAGCAGGATGGAGGTGCTGGCGGTGTCGCGGGCCTGCTCGCTGTACGTCAAGGCCTCGAGGAAATGCGTGAGCGCACCCACCTGGTCGCCGCGCTTCTCGGCCACCCAGCCCTTGTTGCTCAAGGTCACGGCGACGTGCTCGGGCCGGCCCGCCTTGCGGAACAGGGCCAGGGCCCGGTCCAGATGATGGTCGGCGCTGTCCAGTCGTCCTTGCACAGCCTCCAGCCAGCCGAGGTTGTTGTGCGCATCGCCCAGGGCGCGCGTGTTGCCGATGCGGGTGGCCAGCGCCAGGGCCTGATCACCGCACAGGCGCGCACTGTCCCGGTCGCTGTGGATCAGGTTGAAGCAAAGGCGCGCCAGGGCATCGGCGCGCAAGGTGTCGTTGGTGGCGGCGGCCAGCTCGGTGCGGATGCCCGGTACGAGCGACGCATCCTGCGCGATCGCGAACAGGGTCGGCGACCAGCCGAGCAACAGCAAGATCCGACGCATGGGCAGGCCGAAGATCCGCCATTTCCAGCATTCGGTGCCGCCCCGCCTGCACCGCATCGCGGTCCCCCGGGATCCCTGGATCCGGGCATCGCGTGGCTCACCCGCATGGCGCCGAAGGTGCGGCCGGGCATCGACCACATCATCTTCATCAGCATCCTGTCGGAGCGGAAGTGCGTTGCGCTGGGATGGTCAGCGGGGAAGTGCAGGGGCGGCTTCACGAGCTCCGGTCCGGCACGTGCGCAGGCATGCAGCGGGGTCAAGGCACGGGACCACGCACGCCGGTCGGGGCAGGGCGTGGGGCACACCGCCGTTGGGGTGGCCGGAACGGCAGCGGCCAGAGACGCCACCCGCGCGGTATGGACCACCGGAGTGGGCTCAGAACCGAAGGATCATGCTCAGGATCACACGGTCCTCATCTTTGACCAGGTCGGCCGCATAACCGTTCGGGTCCCCCAAAGGGGCATTCCAACCGTTCGGGGAAGTGACACCCCCGGGTCCGCTGAAGTATGGAGTGTCGGTATGGCGTGTGACATACTCGACGCCCAAGGTGATGTGCTCATTCGGCATGAACTGCACGCAGGTGCTCGCATCCCAACCGAAGAACGGATCACCCGGCTCCTGGGTCAGCACTCCGTTCCCCGCGGGCAGCAAAGCCAGGTAGCGCCCGGGGTTGTTGATGAAGCCGCCGCCAAGGGTCCATCCCCAGCGACGCTTCGTACCGAACCACAGACGGTTGTAGACCATGGCGCTGATGAAGTGCTGCGCTGGGGTGAGGCTGTCACCACCAAAGGGCACTACGCCGGCGCCATCCTCGAAGCCCAGGTCGGCGGTGAACGAGAACGCTGCACGACCGATCCCCTTGGCCGTCTTGCGCTCCACGTAACGGATCACCGCACTGTTGTCCGTATGGAAGCGCAGTCGACCGGGAGCATTGGGCGTGTCCCAGCCCACGTAGCTGCTGCTCACCAGGTTCGCCCATTCATGCGGCCGCCACTGCAGCTGATACCCCAGTCCGGGCATCTCATTGAACATGCCGTAGGTCTGCCAGCCGTTCACCATCCACAGCTCGACCTTCAGCCGATCGGTGGGGAAGAGCTGCACACGCGCCCCGGTGAAGAACCACGGCGTGTTGTCACTGGTGAAGCTCGGTTGGTAGTTCCAGTTCTCGAAGTTGTTGTAGCTCAGCAGACCCACATAGCTCTTGAAGAGGCCCACGTCGATGTTGACGCCGTGCATCCGCCGCAAGTGGATCCCGGCGTAGCCCTCGGTGATGTAACGCAGGGCATTGTACAGATCGTACTGACCGCGCAGCGGGGTGTTGTCATTGCGCGGGATGCCTGTGGCGCGCGTGCCGTACTGCAGCATCAGCTTCGCTCGTGCGCCGCTCCGGGGTTCGTACAGCTCGCCACCGGCCTCGATGTAGGAGATGTTGAGCTCATTGGCACGGAAGGTCGCCGTGCTGCCGCTGGTGGTGTGGTCCTTGGGCCGATGGAAAGAGTAGTTGTAGTTGATGTCCATCGTGACACCGCCGGTGAAGTAGCGGCCCTTCAGGAGCGCCTCCTTCTGGCGATTGCTGCCCTGGACCCAGGAAAAATCGCCCCAAGCGAACGGTTCCGCCTTCCGGGTGGTGTCTGAGCCGCTGGCAAGAGCGGGCGGCACGGCGGCCAGGAGCGTGGTCGTGAGGGCGATGCGGAGGATCATGGTGCGGACCGGACGGGTGGTGTTGGCGTCGGGCCGATACGTCGCAGCGGTGTCCGTTCCACCGGCGTGAGCACCAAGGGGACCTGCTCCACCACCACGTCGTTCCGTTCCAGCCCGAAGGCCTTCGCATCGCTTTGGCCAAAGCGCTTCAACAGGAAGTAGCCGTTCAGCAGAAGGCCTTTCCCCAGGGTGAAGTCGTTCTCGATGCTCAGGAACTTCTCGATGACCACGTACCGCACATCGGGCTCGGCGTTGTAGCGCGTGGATCCATCGGGGCGCGCGTGCAGGTTGAGCTCCTTGTTGGCCACGAGCTCCTGCATGATGCGGTTGAACCACGTGGCGGTCCGCGGCTGCACCCGGAAGCCCGCATGGATGGTGACCTTGATCAACTTGTCGTCCACGAGCTCGCTCACCTCGTAGCTCAACGTGTACGGATCCTCCACGCGATGGATGTGAACGAACCAGTAGACATCCGCACGTTTGGGCCGTTTGCTGAACACGCTGCGCACGATCTTCTCCTCCACCTCGTGCCTTCGGTCCGCCTTGGTGAGGTACACCAAGTGGGTGGCGAACCGGGGTATGTCCTCATCCGCACTGAGCGCCTTCAGCGCCGGGACATGCTCGCCGAGGTCCACGAACCGCGTAAGGCGGTTGTTGATCTTCCGCGCATGATACCAGGTGTACATCACCAGGAAGATGAAGAGCTCGAAGAAGAGGAACATCCAGCGCTCCTTGATCTTCGCCACGTTCGCGATGAAGAAGCTGAGCTCCACCGTGGCGAAGAGCACGAACAGCACGCCCACCACCGCCAGGGGCCAGCGCAGGCGGAAGTGGAGGTAGTGCATCAGGAGCACCGTCGTCATCATCATGGCGATGGTGATGCTGAACCCATAGGCCGCCTCCATGTGCGTGCTGCTGCGGAAATAGAGGATCATGGCCACGCATCCGGCCCACAGGATGGTATTCACGCTGGGGATGTAGATCTGGCCTTTCAGCTCGGTGGGCTGACGCACCGTGATGCGCGGCCAGAAGTTGAGGTTCATGGCCTCGCTGATCAGCGTGTAGCTGCCGCTGATGAGGGCCTGGCTTGCGATGATCGCAGCCATGGTGGCGATGGCGATGCCGGGCAATAGGAACCAGGAGGGCATCACCTGGAAGAACGGATTCCGCCCTTCCAGTAGGGCACCCTCGCCGAGCTCCATCATCCACGCGCCCTGGCCCAGGTAGTTCAATACCAGGCTCACCTTCACGAACACCCAAGTGATGCGGATGTTGCGTCGTCCGCAATGGCCCAGGTCGCTGTACAGGGCCTCGGCCCCGGTGGTGGCGAGGAAGACCGCACCGAGCAGCCAGAACGCTTGGGGATACTCCACCAGGAAGCGGTACGCATGCACCGGGCTGAGCGCCGCCAGGATACCGGGGTGATCCGCGATCCGTGCGAGTCCGAGCACCGCGAGCATGGTGAACCACACCAGCATGGCCGGGCCGAAGGCGCGCCCCACCTGCTGCGTTCCATACCGCTGAAAGAAGAACAGCAGCGACAGGATCACCACCACAATGGGCACTGTGGGCAGGTGCTCCAGTCCGGGCACGATGGTGAGTCCTTCCACGGCCGAGGCCACCGAGATCGGCGGCGTGATGATGCCGTCGGCGAGCAGGGTGGTCGCCCCCAGGATGGTCGGGAAGACGAGGTGCTTGCTGTAGCGGCGGACGAGCGCGTACAGGGAGAGGACACCGCCCTCCCCATGGTTGTCGGCGCGCAAGGTGAGCCAGATGTACTTGAACGATGTCTGGAACGTGAGGGTCCAGAACACGCAGGATAACCCGCCTTGGACCAGCAGTGCGCTGATCGGTCTCTCCCCCACGATGGCTTTGAGCACATAAAGAGGACTGGTGCCGATATCGCCGTAGATGATGCCCAGGGCCACCAGGAGGGATGCCGCCGTCACCTTGCCTGAAGCCCCGTTGCGTTCCACGTTGCGCTTGATGGGCGCAAAGGTCCCGGGGACCGCATCGGGACCCCGTAAAGAAGTGCGATGGAGGCGTTAAGGGGAAGTAAAGGGATGTGCGCCCTGAAGGCGCGAGCGATCCCGGATCAGGAGCCACCGGTCAGGAGCACGCGCCCGATCAGCTGAACCGGTACCCGACACCGCTCTCCGTGGTGATGTGCCGCGGACGCTCCGGATCCACTTCGAGCTTCTTGCGCAAGGCTCGTACGAACACCCGGAGGTAGTGCGTCTCCTCCTGATAGCCCACGCCCCAGACCTCCTTGAGCAGGTGACGATGCGTGAGCACGCGGCCTTCGTTGCGGGCGAGCAAAGCGAGCAGGTTGAACTCTGTGGCGGTCAGCTTCACCAGGCCTCCGTCGCGCTTCACGGCACGGCCCACTAGATCGATCTCCAGGTCGTCGCAAACTATGATGCTGCTTCCCGGATCGGCGGCATTGCGTCGGATGGCCGACCGGATGCGGGCCAGCAGTTCCCCCGAACGGAAGGGTTTGGTGATGTAGTCCGTGGCGCCCAGGTCGAGCGCGCGCACGATGTCGGCCTCACCGTCGCGAACACTGAGAACGATCACCGCTTTCGCGTACCAGTCCCGAAGGTCCTTCAACACCTCATGCCCGCTTCGGTCCGGCAGGCCGATGTCGATCAGCACCAGTTCGGGCGGATGGTTCGCCGCCATCACCAGGCCGTCCCGGGCGTTGTCCGCCTCCCGTACCGCGTAGCCATGGCTCTCCAAGGTGATCCGCAGCAGCTTGCGGATCGCGGGTTCATCGTCGACCACGAGGATCTCCGCCTTATTCATGGTTCAATCGGCCCAGGTGTGTGGTGAGCGCCGGCACCCGCACGGTGAAGCGAAGCCCTTGTGGAGCCAGCGCCTCCATCGCCACCGTGCCTCCCATCGCCTCCGTGAACCCCTTCACGATGGAAAGCCCCAGCCCGGTGCCACCCGCGCGGGCTCCCGGGGCGCGGTGGAACTTCTCGAAGGCCAGGGCGCGGTCCGTCGCTGACATGCCCGGACCATCGTCGCTGACGCGGAGCACGCAGTCCCCGCGATCGGAACGCACATCCACTGTGATCGTCGTACCGGGCGGGGTGTGCGTCGAGCCGTTGTGGACCAGATTGTGCACCACGTGCTCCAGAAGCCCGCCGTCCAGCTTGAACAAGGGCAGGTCCCCGTCGGGTGAGAACACCATTCGATGCGTATCCGCGTGCTCGAGCCCGGCAAGTACGCGCCCGATCAGCTCGTTCACATCGCACCAGTCCGCCTTGGGCTCCAGCATGCCGCTCTCCAACCGGCCCATGTGCAGAAGGTTCCCGACCTGCCTGTCCAACCGCGCGCCCGCCTCCTCCAGCGTGGCGAGCAGGTCGGACCGCTGCTCCTCCGTTAGCACCGACCGGTCGTTGCGCATGGCATCGGTGGCCCCCACGATCGCGGCGATCGGCGTGCGCAGCTCGTGCGACAGGCTCGAGAGCACGGTGTTGTACAGCGCGATGGCCTTCTCCTTCTCCTCTTTGTCTCGAGCGCGGCGTTCCGCCTCGCGGATGCGGATGCTCAGCACAGCGTTCACCGTGGCGACCATGAAGTAGAGCAGGAACATCAGTGCATCCTCCGTTCCACCAATGTGGAAGGTGAACAGGGGCGGGATGAAGAAAAAATTCCAGATCAGCGCACTGAGCGTAGCGCCGGTCATCACCGGACCCATCCGCAGCACCATGGCCAACAGCGACACCGCCAGGAGCAGCACCAACGCGGTCAGGCGGTATCCGATGATCCCCTGTGCGATCCAGCACATCAGCGCCGTAATCACCACGGTGAACACCGCCACGCCGAACTGCGCAGGAAGCGCCAGTGAACGGATCCGCGAGATCACGAGGAAATGATCGGCGCAAAACTACCCGCCCGGTCTCAAGACGGTATAAAGACGAGCACCCCGAATGACCGGGGAGCCCATCCGCGACGGCACTGGCTCAGAGCAGGGTCGTCGGGCACACGTACTCCGTCACCTTCACGCCGGTCCTTTTGATCCCGTTGAAGCCGCTGTCCACGTCCACGAAGTCGTTCCAACCGCGCGCCTTCAGGATGCTGGCCGCGATCATGCTGCGGTAGCCGCCGGCGCA
>JAEUSW010000311.1 GCA_016788285.1 Flavobacteriales bacterium | reverse complement strand
GGATGGTCGTTGATGCCCTCCACCTGACCGCGCACCTGCAGGGGGCCTGACAGCGGGCTGGGGTGCCAGTCATCCCGGTCCAGGTCGTCCAGCGCCTTGCGGATCACGCTGAACGGCGGGATCGAGGCATCGGCGTTCCTGGTCGAGCGGCTCCACGGCCATCCCGTACCGTTGCTGGCGAGGCGGCGTTTGAGGGTCTCCAGGAGGGGGTGCATGCGCGTGGTGTCGTGGCTTCGGGGCGTCATACGGCAACTGGGTGTCAAGGGGTTCACTGCTTGGCCTCGGCCCGTTGGGTCTCCACCCAGGCGGCCAGCTCCATGGTGGGGTCCACGAAGGGGGCGGCCTCCCGGCGCACCCGCTTGGCCGGGGCCGCCGCCGGGCTCTCCGCTGGCACCAGCCGGGCCGTACGCAGGTGCTCGTAGCCGAAGTCGCCCTCCTTGCTGTTGAAGGCGATGAGGCCCACGGGACCGTCGTAGCGCATGGGGCCCTCGGCCGGCTGGGCCAGCAGGCTCACCTGGAAGTGGAAGAGGAAGTCCTTCCGCGGCTGCACATCGCCCGGCAGGCGCGTGTCGAACACCAGTTCCTTGGCGATGGTGCCCGGACGCTCGAAGCTCAGTCGGTACTCGTGGCCCAGCGGCAGGTTTAGCTGGAACTGGGCGAGACCCTGCTCCATGCGGGTGAAGGCCGCGCCGTCCTGCAGCACCGTCAGGGTGGCGCCCGTGAGGGCTTCGCTGCTCAGCACCTTGCCGTCGATGCGGAGGATGCGGGCCTCCTCGGCGTGGGCCGCAGCAGCGGTGCACAGGGTGGCGGCGAGGGCGAGCTGGCGGAGGGCGGTGGAGAGGGTCATGGCCTTGGGCGTTGGGGGTTCCGTGTCGTTGGTGACCCAAAGCAAGCACCGGGGGAGGGGGGTGGGTGAGCCCCGGTGAGCAGGTGGCGGGGGCGGGGGAGCAAGTGGCGGGCAGGGGCAGGAACAGGAGCAGGGGCAAGACCAGGACCAGGAACAGGAACAGGTTCAGGAACACCCTCCAGCATGACGTTGGGCTAAGAATGAGCGGTTCATCCACCGAGCACCTCGGTCCCGTCCCTGCGAGGCGCCTGTGTGGTGGGTGCTGTGCCGGGTGCCAAAATGGTCTTCACGTTGCAGATGGGATCTGTCTCCATGATGGGAGATCGCTTCCGCCCCTTCGGGAGTGTCGCAGTGACGTGTCAGAAATGACCGGTTCAGGTACGGATCACTTCTGCACCGTCACTGCGAGGCGCATGCGTGGTGGGTGGTGCGCTGGGCGCTGCGGCAGTCTCCCCTGAGCGGACGGGAACTCCGTTGCCCCACCGTGTGAAGCGCACATGAAGTTTTCAACCGACAGCACCAAGTGGCACGATGTCGACTATTTTCGATCTGCCATGCCTACCGTGAACCAGAACCCCAGTGACCGCGGAACACGCGAAGGCCTGCTGGAAGTGTGGGGGCGGAAGCTGGCATGCGGTATACGGCTGGAGCCTGGAGGCCGGCAGGCCTGCGACCCACCACGGTAACTTCACCTACGATCGATGACGGAAGCCCCCGGCGCATCGAGAACCAGGGACCTAGGTCGCCCGTGTCCAGGTCAACCGAGGCGAATTGGAAGGTCCTTTCAATGAACACCACGATCGATGCGACCCCGAAGCGGATGCAGCCGTTATCCTCGCCACGCGGGGCGTATGCCAAAGCACAGTAGGCAGCGCCCACCGGCCCCCGACCGGTCTCTATCTTCAGGATGCCTTGACGGAACCCGCGCCGAACGAAGGCATTAGCACCAGCGGAAGAAGGACCGGAACGATGCTTCCGGTCGATACGAACGGACAATGACTCCCACGGGTAATATGCACAAGGTCTTCAAGCGGATCCTGCAATGCACAGGGGTGGTGTGGTGCCTGGTGCCTTTCGCCCATCCAACTGCCGCCCAAAACCTGGTGCCCAACCCGGGGTTCGAAGTGGCAGATACCTGCTCCACGATGGGCTTTGGTGTCGAAGGTCCGCTCTTTTGGCACAGCGCCAATGTGACTCCTGATCACTTGCAGGGTTGTTTGCCCTATGGGAATGCCCTCGGGCTACCCCTGAATTTCATCACCTTCCAAGAGCCATTCGAGGGTTCCTCATGTGCTGGCATGCACACGTACCACCAGAATGGCTCTACCGAGAACCGGGAATGGATTCAGGCTCCATTGCTGGAGCCTTTGGTGGTGGGGCAGACTTATTACTGCAGCTTCCGGGCGAACGCGGCCTTCGGCGGCAACGCCCAGTACCCGCAGATCTGGTTGGCCAGTGACAAGGTGGGCATGCTATTCACCATGCAAGACCGGCCATGGGCTTGGGGTGACCCTTACCCTGTGCCTCCCAACCATGCGCACATCGCTTATCCACAGATCCTCGCGGATACGGTGGGTTGGACGTTGGTGAGCGGCAGCTTCGTGGCGGACAGTGCGTACCAGTATGTGATGATCGGGCAGTTCTTCAGCAATGCCTTGACGGATACGCTGCACTTCGCGGACCCGAACTCCGTGTTCCCATGGTATCCTCGGGGATACACTTTGGTGGATGCGGTCTGTGTCTCGGCCAGCCCGGAGGGTTGCGAACTGGGGCAAGCGGTGGGCGAGGCGCAGGCCACAGGCCCGGTGCTGTTCCCTAATCCTGCACAGGACCAATTGGTGGTGGGCCAGAGGACCGGGGCTGAGGCAAAGGTGCTGGATGCGATGGGGCGCTTGCTGTGGCAGGGGCGGATCAGCAACGATCGCTGGGTGCTGGAGGTGGGGTCCTGGGCACGCGGCACCTACGTGTTGCGCATGGCGCATCGCGGCCGGGTGGAAACGCACAAGTTCGTATTGACCGAGTGAACGCATCGTTCCGGTCCTTTCAGCGAACACGTAACACGAAAAGACATGAGAACGAAGAACTTCTTGAAGCACCTGATCCTCGGTGCGCTGTTGCTGACGATCGGCAAGGTGGTCGGCCAAACCTCGGTAGTTGGAAACTCTGGTGGCGTGACCGATTTCCTGGGTTGGGACAACACGGTGACCAACAATTTCCCGCTGATGGTTCGGCATGATCTGAACCAGCCGATCGAATTCTACACCGAGACCGATGAACGAATGACGATATCACCAATTCGCACCGGCCAAACCATCAATGCATACACGAATCTGGACCTGACCGGTTTCGTGGGGGTGGGTGATTTCTACACCAACACCAACATCTTTCGCCATCCGGTGGCTCGCGTACACGCGGAGAATGGAGCCTCCACGGAGGAGGGATACCGACCCATGCTCGGGGAGGGATTCCTAGCCACGCGAGGTGAGTCCTTGTTCTACGGAGGCTTGCTCGACGGGCTGGAAGGTGGGGTCGTCTGGGCTCGCAAGCGGGCGCCAGGTTTCCCAACGGCCCCCTTGCGCTTCATTTACACCGGCACGGATGGTACGTCCACGGTCTCAGCCGGAGCTGATGGTCTTGAACTGGGTAGGTTTCAACCGGACGTTTCGCTGGATGAAGGTTACTTCGGCGTGGGAGATTGGACCACCATTGCCCCGCTCCTTCCCGACGAACGCCTTGACCTGGCCGACCAGACCATCCGGCTGCGCAACTTCATGGACCCGCTGCCGAGCTACCTCACCACATCCTACGAAAATGACGCACTGACCCGGGCTGTCGTGGTGGACCCGGCCGATGGCCGGCTCTACTGGAGGGAATTGCCCGGGTCATTGGGCGATTGCGAATGGCGGATGAACACGAGCACGCCGCACCATGTGTACACAGCGGTCGGTGCATCGGACCCTGATTGCCCGGACCGGTTCGAAAGCGTTGGGATCGGGGTGGACCTGTCCATTACGACGGCGCAGGCGAAACTCGAAGTGTCCAAGGTGGACCATGGTACCGCCGTTCTGATCACGGACCATGCGCCTGATGCCGATGTGCGCGGCGTACAGGTGGATGTGATGAACGGAACGACCTCCAACCGGGGCTTCAGTGCGGAGGTCGTCGCCGATGGTAACGCGATCAACTATGGCTTGCGCGCGGATGTTTCCGGCTCCACTGTGCGTTCACGCGGAGTGAGCGCGCAGACCAACGGGGCGAGCTACACGGCTTATGCAGGTGAGTTCCTTGCGGACGATGAAGCACAGTTCACGACCGGTGTGATCGGCTGGGCCCGAGGTGGTGGTTTACGCGTTGGGTCTGATGGTCGGGCGTTGGGGAGCAAGTCGACGTACCAGATCGGAGTGCAGGGGCTGGCGTTTCCTGATCCCGGTTGCGAGGACATGGCACCTTTGCTGAACGCCGAGTACATTGGTGTGAGCGGCATTGCCTGCCGGGAGGATGACGACCCCACCATCGTCGGGGTCTATGGCCGGACCATGGACAATGGAGGTGGAACATGGGCCGGCTATTTCGACGGACATGTGAACATCACTGGATTGGCGTTCTGCACACTGATGCAGTGGGGCTCTGATGCCGACCTGAAGACCGATGTGCAGGACATCACCGGTGCGCTTGGGCTGATCGATCAGCTGCGCCCGACCACCTATCTGTTCGACACGGTGGCCCATCCCGCATTGGACCTGCCGGGTGGACTACAACGTGGCTTCATTGCCCAAGAGGTGGAGCAAGTGCTACCTGACCTTGTTCGTGAGGCCACCTATTTGGGCCGATCGGACTCGCTGGGGAATGCTCTCCTGGCCGATGAGACCGTGAAGACAGTGAACTACATCGGGTTCATCCCCTTGTTGGTCGCGGCCATGCAGGAGCAACAAGCCACCATCAGCAGCTTGCAGGACCAACTCGCCGCCGTGCAACAAGACCTCGCTTCGTGCTGCGCCTTTCCTGGCGATACCGATCAGCGCTCCATGAGCACTGGCGCAGGCGCAGGGGCAGGGACTGGTCAAGACCTGCGCACCGACCTGCACATCATCCCCAACCCGGTGGCGGACCTCACGCAGCTGCGCTACACCGTGGCCGCGCCCGGCCGCACGCGCTTGGAGGTCAGCGATGCCAGCGGCAAGCGGCTGGAGGTGCTGGAGGAGGCCGTACGTGAGGTGGGCAGCTACAGCCACGCCTGGAACACCACTGATCTGGCGCCGGGCACCTACCACTGCACGCTGTACCTCAACGACAGCTTCGTGGTGAAGAAGGCCGTGAAGGTGGCGCGGTAACGGGATCTCCATTTACGTTGCATGGTGCGAAGGTGAAGGGGTGCGAGGGTGCCAAGGACGACCCTGGGCTCTCGCACCCTTCCACCCTCACCCCCTTCCCAACTGCCTCAGAGGCGACCGCGTTCGATCCGGGTGCGGCCCTCGATGCATGTGCACATGGATCAAGCCCCCTCCTGAGCAGCGATCGCTCGCTGCTCCGCGCAAGGAGGGGCACGGGGAGGTTTCGATCCGTTGGAGATCCCGCGTGACTGTGTTGTCACCTCCCCCAACCCCCTCCTAGTTCGGCGCGTGGAGCGTTCCACGCGCAGGAGGGGGCGTTCAACACCTTACACGTCCCGCAACAAGGGCATCTCCACCTCCACGCGGGTGCCGGTGGGCCGGTCCACGTAGCGGAAGCCGGCATGTCCGCCATGCTGCTTCTGCACCAGGTCCAGGCGGCTGCGGGTGATGGCCGTGCCCAGCGAGGTCTTCTTGGTGGGCTGCGCGGTGTGCTGCGCCTTGGGGGCATGGCGTCCCACCCCATCATCCTCAATGATCCACTGGAGCTGCTCACCGCGCGGCTCCACGGCGAGGGTGATGTGGCCCTTGCCCTCTTTGTGGGTGATACCGTGCCAGATGGCGTTCTCCACGAAGGGCTGCACCACCAGCGGGGGCACCTGCACTTCCTGGGGGTCGATGTCGGGGTGCACGCGGATGGTGAAGTCGAACTTCTCCTGCAGACGTCGGCGCTCCAGGTCCATGTAGCCGCGGAGGGTCTCCAGGTCGTCGTGCAGGGGTACGGTGGGGTGGCGGCTGTTCTCCAGCACTGAGCGCATCACGCGGGCGAAGCGGGTGAGGTAGCTGGACGCATCGTCGGGCTCGTTGCGCTGGATGAAGGCGTTGATGGAGTTCAGGGCGTTGAAGATGAAGTGCGGGTTCATCTGGCTGCGCAGGGCCTGGGTCTCCAGGTGGGCGGCCTCCTTCTCGAAGCGTTCACGGCGGCGTTTTCGGTCGGTGCGGAACCAGAGGCCACCGCCCACGAGCAGCAACAGGCCTCCGCCGCCCACGGCCCAGGCCCGCGCCCGGTTGCGGTCGGCGCGCAGGGCCTCGATCGTGCGTGCGGTCTCCAGCTCATCCAGCTCGGTGGCGTGGCGCAGACTGTCGGCCAGCTGGCGTTTGTTGAAGGAGTGCAGCATGTCGCGCCGCGTGAGCTGCCGCGCCGTGCGGTCGTTCACGATGCTGTCGCGCAGCGCCACCCAGGTCTCGTGGTAGCGCAGGGCCTCCATGCCACGCCCCTGGGCCTTCAGCGCCTGATGCAGGCAGCTGCAGGCCTCCATCAGTTCGTCCTTGGTGTGATGGACCTGGGCGAGCTGCTCACCCTTGGTGCAGTACCGGACGGCTTCGGCGGCGCGTCCCCGGGCCAGCTCTGTCAGCCCCAGCCCGATGAGCGACAGGGCCTCTCCGGGTGCGTCACCGAGTTCGCGTGCGAGCAGCACGGCCTCGTTCAACAGGTCCATCGCCTCTTCGGTCCGCTGCTGCGCACGGCGAACCGCGGCCAGGTCACGCAATGGCCGGCCCATCACGTCGCGCGCGTCCGTCGCACGCACCAGGTCCACGGTCCGTTCAAGCACCACGGCCGCGCTGTCCACCGCACCGCGTGCCAACAGCATGGAACCGAGGGTGGTGCCCGAGGTCATCAGGCCCTGGCGGTAGCCCACCTCAGTGTAGAGCGCGTGCGCCTTTTGTTGCAGGGCGTAAGCCTCGTCGTGCTCCCCGAGCGCGTTCTTCAGCGCGCTGATGCTGGTGTAGCAGGTGGCCACCCCCTTCCGATCGCCGATGCGTTCCATGATGGCCAGGCTGCGGTAGGTGAGCTCTATCGCCTCCCCGATGCGGCCCAGCTCGGCGTTCACATTGGCCATGTTGCCGTAGCCTGCGGCCTCCATGTCATCCATCCCCAGGCGCGCGGCCACCTCGGCCACCGCACCGTAGTACACCAGGGCACTGTCGTAGGTCCCCTGCATCTCGTGCACAAGGCCAAGACCGTTCAGGGCATACACCGTTCCTCCTTCATCGTTGGCCAGGATATGCTCGGCGATGCAGCGCCTGTATGCGGCGACCGCCTCGTTCATGCGCCCCGCGTTCTTGTGCACGATGCCCAGGCTGCTGAGGGCGGCTCCGGCCCCTCGGTGCCCTGCACTGTCGCCCTCCAGGAGGTAAAGCTCCAGCGCACGTTCCAAGTGGAGCCGGGCCCGGTCGTTGTCCCGTTGCAGGATCGCGGCGATCCCCAGGTCGCGTTCGGCGAGGGCGGTCATCAGGGTGTCCTTCGCCACCAGGGCCTCGACCCGCATGCGTTCGGCAAGGATGCGACTGCTGTCCACATCGCTCGACCGAAGGGCGTGGATGACATCGTGCAATGCCGTCAGTCGTTCCCGGACGCTCAGTCCGGGATCCTGATAACGCGCCCACAGCGAGTCCGTGGCCGATGCACGAACGCCCGATGCACCGGCACCGAGGAGCAACGCGCACAGCAGGGGACGGAGGGGCAGGCTCACCCGCCCAAGGTAACCGGACAGTCAGCCCACCTGCAACTTGAAGCCCACCCCGTGCACGTTCACGATCTGCACCGCGGCGTCGGCCTTCAGGTATTTCCGCAGCCGGCTGATGAACACGTCGAGGCTGCGCCCCAGGAAGTAGGTGTCGTCGCCCCACACCATGTTGAGCACCAGTTCGCGCGGCAGCACCTGGTCCTGATGCATGCACAGCAGGCGGAGCACGTCGGCCTCCTTGCGGGTGAGCTTGCGGTCGCCGGCCGGATGCTTGAGGCTCAGGTCGCGGTGGTCGAAGAGGTAGGTGCCCAGCTCGAAGCGCTCGCGCTGTCGCTTGTCCTCGCCCCTGCCCTTGGTGCGGCGCAGGATGGCCTCGATGCGCAGCACGAGCTCCTCGTGGCTGAACGGTTTGGTGAGGTAGTCATCTCCGCCGGCCTTGAACCCGGCGATGCGGTCCTCCGTCTGGCTTTTGGCCGTCAGGAACACGATCGGCACCTGCTCGTTGGTGATGCGGATGTCCTCCGCCAGGCTGAAACCGTCCTTCTGTGGCAGCATCACATCGAGCACGCACAGGTCGTACGGGTTGCTGTTGAAGTAGCGCAGCCCTTCCTTGCCGTCGCGGCACAGGTGCACGGTGTAGCCTTTGCGGGCCAGGGCGTCCTGGATGACGAAGCCCAGGTTGGGGTCGTCCTCCACCAGCAGGATGCTGCCTTTGCTGTCGCTCATGGGGATGGGGTGGTGCGGGGAAGGAGGAGGGTGAAACGGCTGCCATGGCCGGGTTCGCTGTGCACCCGTACCGATCCGTGGTGCGCCTGGATCACCTGTTGCACATGGTGAAGGCCCAGGCCGAAGCCTTTCACGTCGTGCACATTGCCGGTGGGCACGCGGTAGAAGCGCTCGAACACGTGACGCAGATGCTCGCGTGCGATCCCGATGCCGCGGTCGGCCACCTCCACCGCCAGATCACCGCCTTCATCCCGCGTGGACACGGTGACGTGCGGTGCCTCGGGACTGTACTTGATGGCGTTGTCGATCAGGTTGGCCAGCGCGTTGGACAGGTGTACGCGGTCTCCCTTCACCAGGGGCTGCGAGGCCTGCAGGTCGAGGTCGAGCGCCCCTTTCCGCTCCTCCAGCACCAGCGCGAAGGAGGAGGCGACCTCGCGGACAAGCGCGTGAAGGTCGATGGCCTCGGTGTTCAGCGAAGGCCCGTCGCGCTCCAGGGTGGTGAGCTGCAGTACACGGTCCACCTGTGCGCGCAGGCGTTCGGTCTCGCTGCGGATGATGCGGGCGTACGATGCCAGCCGGTCCGGCTCGCGCACGATGGACGGATCGGCGATCACCTCGCTGCTGAGGGCGATGGTGCTGATCGGGGTCTTCAGCTCATGCGTCATGTTGCCGATGAAGTCGTTCTTCATCTCGCTCAGCCGCTTCTGGCGCATGATCACCCATACGCTGTAGGCGAAGAAGCCGAAGACGATGAGGGTGACGATGGCCGGATAGACCCACGTGCCGCTGCTCGCCGGCGCGGGGCTCCACAGCGCGCTGTGCCGCCGGGGGAAGTACACCCCGAAGTAGTGCCCGTCCTTGTCCAGCTTCATCAACTGCGAGTGCGTGGTGTCCGAGGGCACCGAGTCCAGGCCCACGTAGTTGCCGTACACGATGGAATCGGTGAAGCAGTCGTAGATGCCGTACTCGAAGTCCTCGCTGATGCCCCGGCGCTGGAACTCCTTCTTCAGCATGGACTCGAGCAGGTACGGGTGGAGCGTGTCGTTGATCGTGACCACGAAGTAGTTGGGCCGCTCCTGCTTCACGGCGTCGAACAGGTCGGAGGGGTCCTTGTTGATGGACAGGATCCGTTCGGTGACGTCCGTGAGCGCGATCACCACCCGGTCGTTGAACTGCTTGTCGAGCTGGAGCTGTTGCTGGCGCTGCAGGGTGAGCTGCTCACGCTGCATGCGGAAGGCCCGGTCGAGCCAGAAGATCTGGATGAGCACCACGCCCACCACGCTCAGCGTGGCGAGGATCACCAGGGTGGCCAGTCCGCGGCGCTTCATGCTCCGGACAATGTTACAGGTTCACGATCTTGGCCGCCCCTGCGTTAACGATCCTTTCGATCCATGGTCAGCCCCGCCCTCTTCCGCTGGTCGATCACCGGCCTGGTGGTGGTGGTGGCGGCCGGTCTGGGACTCGACCTGATGGAGGTGGACGCCGCCCAGTATGCCGCCATGACCCGGGAGATGATGGACCGGGGAGACCTGATCCACCTGGTGTTCCGCGGTGCCGATTACCTGGACAAACCGCCGCTGTTGTTCTGGAGCGCCGCCGCCTCCCATGCCCTGTTCGGTGTGAGCGACTGGAGCTACCGGCTGCCGTCCGTCCTCGCCGCCTTCCTCGGGTTGTTCGCGCTGTACCGCTTCACCCTGTTGCATCACGACCCGGACACCGCCCGGCGGGCCGTGCTGGTGATGGGTTGCAGCGCGGCCTTCCTCCTGATGACGAACGACGTGCGCACGGACACCCTGCTCACCGCCGCGGTGATCACCACCATCTGGACCGGCTCGGCATGGATGGAGCACCGCCGCTGGTGGGCGCTGGCGGGGTGCGGCATCGCCTTGGGGGCCGGTCTGCTGGCCAAGGGCCCCATCGCCGGGGTGGCCCCGGCCCTGGCGCTCGGCCTGGATGCGGCTTGGCGCCGCCGGTGGCGTCGTCTGTTCGACCCCGCCTGGCTCCTCGTCGCGGCGATCGCCGGCCTGATGCTGGTGCCCATGCTGATCGGGCTTCATGAGCAGCACGGCCCCCACGGCATCCGCTTCTTCTTCTGGGAACAGAGCTTCGGCCGCATCACCGGCGAGAACCGCTGGAAGGACGACTCCACGGTGCTCTACTTCCTGCATGAGCTGCCGTGGTTGCTGTCGCCCTGGGTCCTTTTCCTCATCGTCGGGCTGCGCGCTGCGCTCCGCCGCCTGAAGGCCGGTGGTGAACAGGTGTCCTTGTTCGGCGGGCTGTCCGTGCTGATCGCGTTGTCGCTCTCGCAGTTCAAGCTTCCGCACTACATCTACGTCACGCTTCCGCTCTTTGCCGTCGTGGCCGCAGGGGGGATGCCGGAGCGTTCCGGGCGGTGGTGGCGCGCCCAATTGGTGGTGCTCATCCTCGTGCTCGCTGCGGCCGTTGTGATCTGCGCATGGTCCTTCGCATCGCCGGTCGGAACGGCCTTCGCCGCAGCGGGCCTGCTGGCCATCGCGTGGGTGGCGGCAGCCTGGCGGTCGGCCGCGCCCACCGCGGTGGTCGGCCGCACCGTTGGGACCGTCGTGTTCTATGGCCTTGCGCTCAACCTTCATGTGTATCCTTCCCTGCTCGGGTACCAGGCCAACGCCCACGCCGGACGGTGGGCCGCACTGCACGGACTGGGCCCCGACAGCTTCCTGGGGCTGCAAGTCGCCGGCACCGCGTTGGACCGCTACGCAGGCTTTACCGTCCCTTGGCTCTCCAACGTGGAGGAGGCCGTCCGCGTGATCCACCCCGGCGTGCACATTTACACGGACCCCGGGCATGAGGCCGCCTTGCGTGCCGCAGGGCTTGCACCCGTGCGCGTCGTTTCCTGGCCCGATGTGAGGGTGCAGGTGATCGGCCTCGACTTCCTGGTGCCGACGCGGCGTGCGGCCCTGTTGGAAGAGCGCGTGATCCTGCGGTTCTAGGGGGCGCCTCCCACTTTTTCCTGTCGGCCGCGAACACTCGGCCGAACACAGTGTTTAAGGTTGGTCCAAAAACCCTAAACATCTGCCATCCGGCAGGAACCCATCCAACCCCCACGATCATGGAGCAAACCCCTCCCCCTGGTCCGTCGACGCGCCGTGCACGGCGAGCGCGTCGAGCGACCCTGGCGACCGCCTTGTTGCTGGCGGCCGCCCCGATCAGCGCCCAGACCTACTGTCCCAGCGACGGTGGCTCGGGCAACACGTTCAACATCCAGCGCGTGCAGTACGCTGGCATCGACAACGCCTCGGGCGACAACAACGGCTATGGGGACTTCACGTCCCTGACCGCCACCGTCACTCCGGGCACCTCGAACGCCATCGCGCTGGACGGCAACGGCCTCTTCTTCCTGCAGCGGCGCTACCGCGTGTGGGTGGACTGGGACCAGAATGGCGTTTTCGCGGGAAGTGAACTGGTCTTCCAGGGATCGGGCTTCGGCCAGGTGAACGGCACCATCGCCGTGCCGGCCAACGCCCCGGCCGGTGCCACCCGGATGCGGGTGAGCATGAGCTCGCTCATCTACCAGGGACCCTGTGCCAACTTCGCCCTCGGCGAGGTGGAGGATTACACGGTGAACGTCACGGCCTCCTGCGTAGCGGACGCCGGAACGCTCACCACCCAGAAGCCGGAAGTGTGCTTCGATGCGGGCGGCACCTTCGTATCGGGTGAAGCGGCGACCAACCCCATCGTCCCCGCCGGCTACCAAGTGCTGTATGTGCTCACCGAAGGGCCCGGCTTGGTCATCCAGGCCGTGAACGGCGACAGTGAGTTCCAGGTGAACACACCGGGTGACTACACCATCCATACGTTGGTGTACGACCCGGCCACGCTTGACCTCTCCATCGTTCAGTTCGGTGTCACCACCGGCTTCGATGTGAACGGTCTGCTCATCCAAGGTGGTGGCAGCATCTGCGCCGCTCTGGATGTGGCCGGTGTCCAGGTTTCCGTGCTCGCGCCGGATGCCGGAACGCTGAGCGGTGGTGCCACCCTGTGCAGCAATGGCGGTGCGCCCATCACCCTGACGGCCACGCCGAACGGCGACGCCAACGTGCCGGCCGGTTACCAGACGGTGTATGTGCTGACGCAAGGTGCCGGTCTGACGATCGTGAACGCGGGTCCGAACCCGAGCTTCGACGTGACGGACGACGGTAGCTACACGATCCACACGCTGGTGTACGACCC
>JAEUSW010000309.1 GCA_016788285.1 Flavobacteriales bacterium | reverse complement strand
GGCTGGGCGGCCGCGACGGCCTGCGGCCTGGTGCTCGGGCTGGGCTTCGTGCTGCCCGCGGCCAAGTTGCTGGTCGATGCCTGGTCCGTGCTTCCCCGTTGGCAGGCCGCCACGGACCTGATGGCCCTGGCGCGCACCGTGGGCGTCGCCGGCGGCGCGGCGGCGGCCACCCTGCTGCTCGCCCTCTTGCTGCTCTTCGCCTGGCGCCACGGTCGCGGCCCCTGGGTGCGCTCGCTGGTGCAGGCCTCCGGGCTGGGCTACGCCATCCCCGGTGCGGTGATCGCCGTGGGCGTGATGACCGCCGCCGGTGCGCTCGACCGTGCGTTGGGCCTGCCCTTCACCTTGATCGGCAGCATCGGGGTGCTGGCCTACGCCTTCGCCGTGCGCTTCCTGGCGGTGGCCCTTCAGCCCGTGCAGGGCGGCCTGGCCCGCCAGTCCACGGCGCAGGACGAGGCCGCGCGGCTGCTGGGCGCCTCGCCCCTGCGGACCTTCCTGCGGATCAACCTGCCCCCCCTGCGCCCGGTCCTGCTCGCCGCGCTCGTGCTGGTGGCCATCGACGTCATCAAGGAACTGCCCCTGACGCTGATCCTGCGCCCGTTCGATTTCGACACCCTGAGCACGCGGGTGTTCGAGCAGGCGCGCATCGAGGCGCTGGAGGCCGCGGCGCCACCGGCGCTGCTGATCGTGCTGTGCGGTCTGGTGCCCGTGCTGGTGGTGGACCGGCTGGCGGAACGACGGGCATGAGCCTGTTCGGGATCTCTTGAATGATGGGCTCCGAGACCATTTTGTGGTCAGGCACAGCGGAAAAATGGTCGCATAGCGGTGCCTAGGTGACCATTTATCGGCGAAGCATGGCCGGAAAAGGGGCCGGAGAGCGCATTTGAACAGGTCCCGAACAGGCTCTAAGCCCGCTCAGCGGGTGCAGGCCCGCAGCACCATCACCAGCAGGCAGCCCAGGAAGAGCAGGATGCTGATGCGGTTGATGCCGTGCATGAAGCGCAGGTTCAGGTTGCCCTCGCTGCGCCCGAACAGGGTGGCCGGGTTGAGGTAGTACGCGATGCGCTTCCAGAACATGCCGTGAAGGTAGCTGATGGGGGAACAGGCGAAAGCCCCCTCAGGTTCGGTCCTGCTCCTGGCCGGCCACCAGCGCGCGCAAAGTGGCGAGGTGATGGTCGTCGTGCTCGGCGATCCACAGCAGCATGTCCATGGGCCGCATCGGTCGGTCCTTGCAGGGATGCGCGGCCACATGCGACAGGGAGGCCTGAGGCAGGCGCTCCACGCGCCGCAGGAAGGCCATGCGCTTGAGGTGAAGCTCCTCGAGCACATCGCCCAGGTCACGCTGCCGGTGGCCGGCCAGCGTCCGCTCCTGGTCGGACAGGTCGATGACGCACAGGCGGGGCCGCAACAGTTCGAAATCGGTGACCCGCTCCTCGAAGCGGTCCTGCAGCGCGATCAGGTGACCGATGTGCTCCAGCACGCTCCACGTGCCGCTGAGACGCAGGCTCAGCGCTTCGGGCGCACGGTGCTGCAGCAGGGCCCGAAGGCGGTGCGGGGTGCCCCGCGCGCGCTCCATCAGCACGGGTAGTTCATCCAGACCGCGGCCGAACGGCAGCTCGCGCTGGCTCCAGGGAACGGGTCGCATCATGGCAAGGTAGTGACGCGAAGGGAACGACGCCAGCGGCCCGACGCGGGTGCTCCGGGCGGGTCGGACCTACCTTTGTGACACTCCCCTGACGCGTGCCCTTCCAGCTCGTTTCCGAGTTCATCCCCACGGGCGATCAGCCCGAGGCCATCCGCCAGCTCGTCGCCGGAGCGCGGGAGGGCGTGCCGTTCCAGACCCTGCTCGGGGTCACCGGATCGGGCAAGACCTTCACGGTGGCCAACGTGATCGCGGAGCTGGACCGGCCGGCGCTGATCCTGAGCCACAACAAGACCCTCGCGGCGCAGCTCTATGGCGAGTTCAAGCACTTCTTCCCGAACGACCGGGTGGAGTACTTCGTGAGCTACTACGACTACTACCAGCCCGAGGCCTACCTGCCCACGACCAACACGTACATCGAGAAGGACCTCAGCATCAACCAGGAGATCGAGAAGCTGCGGCTGAGCGCCACCAGCGCGCTGCTGAGCGGGCGGCGGAACGTGATCGTCGTGGCGAGCGTCAGCTGCATCTACGGCATCGGCAACCCGGCGGAGTTCCACCGCAGCGTGGTGGAGGTGCGCACGGGGCAGAAGGTGAGCCGCAACAAACTGCTGCTGCAGCTGGTGGAGGCGCTGTACAGCCGGAAGGACGCCGAGCCCGCGCGCGGGCAGTTCCGGGTGCGCGGCGACGTGGTCGAGGTGTACCTCGCCTATGCGGACGAGGGGCTGCGGATCCACTTTTGGGGGGACGAGATCGAACGGCTGGAGCGCTTCGACGTGCAGGGCGGCCGCACCATCGAGGCCGTGGACCGCACCACCGTCTATCCGGCGAACATCTTCGTCACGAGCCGGGACACGATGAACGCGGCGCTGCAGGCCATCCAGGAGGACTGCGGGCGGCAGGTGGACTTCTTCAAGAGCATCGGCAAGCACCTGGAGGCCAAGCGGCTCGAGGAGCGCACGCTGTACGACCTGGAGATGATGCGCGAGCTGGGCTACTGCTCGGGCATCGAGAACTACAGCCGCTACTTCGACCACCGCCAGCCCGGGCAGCGGCCCTTCTGCCTGCTGGACTACTTCCCGAAGGACTTCCTGATGGTGATCGACGAGAGCCACGCCACCATCGGGCAGGTGCAGGCCATGTACGGCGGCGACCGCAGCCGCAAGAAGAACCTGGTGGAGTACGGTTTCCGCCTGCCCAGCGCGATGGACAACCGGCCGCTCACCTTCGAGGAGTTCGAGGGCATGCTGGGGCAGACGGTCTTCGTGAGCGCCACGCCGGCCGACTACGAGCTGCAGCGCAGCGAGGGCGTGGTGGTGGAACAGGTGGTGCGCCCCACCGGGCTGCTCGACCCTCCCATCGAGGTGCGCCCCAGCAAGGACCAGATCGACGACCTGCTGCACGAGGTCCGGCTGCGCGAGCAGCGCAACGAACGCGTGCTGGTGACCACCCTGACCAAGCGCATGGCCGAGGAGCTCAGCACCTTCCTGGGCCGCAACGGAGTGAAGTGCAAGTACATCCACAGCGAGGTGGAGACCCTGGAGCGCATCGAGATCCTGCGGCAGTTGCGCCTGGGCCTCTTCGACGTGCTGGTGGGGGTGAACCTCCTGCGCGAGGGCCTGGACCTCCCCGAGGTGAGCCTGGTGGCGGTGATCGATGCCGACAAGGAGGGCTTCCTCCGCAGCGACCGCAGCCTCACCCAGACGGCCGGACGCGCGGCCCGGAACGTGAACGGCCGCGTCATCTTCTATGCCGACACGGTGACCGAGAGCATGCAGCGCACCATCGACGAGACCGAGCGGCGCCGCGCCAAGCAGATGGCCTACAACGCCGAGCACGGCATCACCCCGCAGCAGATCAAGCGCGACCGGCAGGACGTGCTGCGCCAGACCGGCGTGCTGGAGGCGAGCGAGCGTGTGCCGGCCACCGCCTACGTGGAGCCCGAGGCCCTGAGCCTCGCCGCCGACCCCGTGGTGGCCTACATGACCGCCGACCAGCTGGCGGAGAACTGCCGCATCCTGGAGCAGGAGATGCGCAAGGCCGCCAAGCAGCAGGACTTCATCAACGCGGCCCAGCTCCGCGATGAGCTCTTCGCGATGCGCAAGCTGCTGGAGGAGCGGCAGCAGGCCTCCAACGAAGCCTGAGATCGGGCGTTGGACCATCGGGGAGGGATGCTACTTTGCGCCTCCTGTTGCGCACCCACCATGAACCACCTGCTACCCGGAACCTTCGCCTCCCTGGCCTTCCTCTCCTCCCTGCCCCTGCTCGCCCAGCTGGAATTCGGCGGACGACCGTACGGCATTGACCGCTCCCTGCATGGCCTTCCCGAGCCGCCGGTCGCTGTGATGCCCGTGGTGGACCCGGCCCCGCTGCTGGCCGAGGATGAGGCCCGCGCCGCGCAGGGCATCAAAGGCCCCTGGCGTTTCGGGATCAACCACATCACCGACCTGGGGCTCGACAACAGCGGGGTGTGGAGCGTCCTGCCCAACGGCGACCGGGTCTGGCAGCTCGGCATCGAGTGCCCTGCCGCCTTCAGCATCAACTTCGAGTTCAACACCTATGTGGTGCCCGAGGGGGCGCGCGTGTTCGTGCACACCCCGAACGGTGAGCACATGGGCGCCTTCACCGCGGCCAGCAACGGCGGCTTCACCGAGATGGGCGTGGCGCCGATGACCGGCGACCGCATCACCATCGAGTACATCGAACCGGCCGCCGTGGCGGGGCAGGGCGACCTGCGCATCCGGCAGGTGACGCATGCCTACCGCGACATCATGGGCACCACCAAGGGGCTCAACGACAGCGGCGCCTGCAACAACAACGTGATCTGCCCGGAGGGCGACCCCTGGCGCGACCAGATCCGTTCGGTGGCCATGATCGTGACCGGCGGAGGCGGCGTTTGTACGGGACAATTGATGAACAACTGCGCACAGGATGAGACCCCGTACTTCCTGACGGCGAACCACTGCCTGGACGGGTTCAACCCGGCCACGGCCCTCTTCCGTTTCCGCTGGGAGAGCCCCACTTGCACCCCCACCCAGAACGCGCCCACGAACAAGGTCATCAGTGGAAGCCAACTGCTCGCCAACAACGCCGGCTCGGACATGGCCTTCCTGCAGTTGAACGGCACTCCGCAGGAAAGCTGGGAGGTGTTCTACTCCGGCTGGAACAAGGGCACCACGGCCGCCACAAGCGTCACCGCCATCCATCACCCCTCGGGCGACATCAAGAAGATCTCCTTCGAGGAGCAGCCGGTGACCACGGCCTCCTATGGTGGTGCCCAGTGCTGGCGCGTGGCCGCGTGGGATGACGGCACCACGGAAGGCGGGTCGTCGGGCAGCGGCCTGTGGGACCAGAACGGTCTGCTCGTGGGCCAGCTGTACGGCGGTCAGGCGAGCTGCAGCTTCAACGTCAACGACTACTACGGCAAGTTCAACGTGAGCTTCCCCTTCCTCCAGCAATGGCTGGGCGATTGTGGCACCACCCTGCCCGGACTGGATCCCGCGACGGTGAGCGTGCCGGAGCTGGACGAGGCCGCCGGCATCGGTCTGGCCCCCAACCCCACCGCCGGCACCGTGCTGGTCACGCTTCCCGCCCTGGGCGAAGGCACCGCCGTGCTGCGCGTCACCGACGCCCTTGGACGGGTGGTCGTTGAGCGCTCCGTGGCCCGTGGCACCGAGCGCCTCACGCTGGACCTCGGTGGCCAGGCCGACGGCCTCTACCTGGTGGACCTGCGGCAGAACGACCGCCGCGTGGTGCAGCGCCTGCTGCTGGAGCGCTGAGCGCGACCGGATGTCGATCCCGGAAGGCGGCCCTGTGGCCGCCTTCCGCATTTCGTCCCGCTCGTACCCGAACGGTGGCCTTCCTTCCCGGGTTCCTGTTCTGCGCCATGATGGGCCGGACCGGTATACGCGGGCCGGAACTTGGATGGGAACCAAGGTCGTCTGAAGGAACAGGGCTGCTATCGTTGTACCTTCAACCGTCCTTCAGTTCATCCGATCACCTTAAACGAATGGCCATGGAACGGACACTACCGCTGAAAGCCGCTCTGATGGCGGCTTTGCTTACCCCCCCCCCATGTAATTGACCAGGTCTTCGTGCATGGTCTGCACGCACAGGACCTTGATCCCTTGTGGATGATGGGCGGGCAGGTGGTCGACTTCCGAACGGTAACCCAGAATGGTCCGGTGCTCCGGAACCTCCCGCAATGCGATGATCCCCAAATCGATGATCAGTACGAATATCAGGGCCAGGTGGCCCAGTTCTCCCAGAATGTCCAGGTGGACGAGGCTGGTGAGGTGCTCTTCTTCGCCGTGGATGGGCGCATTTACGATCGCAAGGGTCGACTTCTGGCGGATGAGGCCGACGCGGACTGCCAGGTCTGTCTGGAGAAGGGGTCGAGCGAGATCCTGTTCTTCCCTGTTCCTGGAAGCTGCCTTCGGTTCTACGTGGTCACGACCCAACAATTCAACCAGAACGATGATATGTTCATTGACTTTGGTGTGTTGGACCTGACCCTCCCGTCCGATCTGGTGTACTATACGACGAACAATATCAGCGTCATGGGCCGCTTCATCGGTCCCGGCGATAACGCTTATCTCGATGACTTTGACTTTTCCACTACGACGGTGGGAACGACGGTGGACGGTCTGCTCAACACGATTGGAACACCCCAGTTGTTCTACTTGCACCGGGTAGAACTACCGCTCGACGATGAGAACTACTCTGACGCGATCCACATGGATGTCGTCCGCTTGCAGAACAGCGATCTGCAGGTGATGGTCATCAACTCAGAGGACCACCTGACCAAGTTGCTGTGGACCCCCACCGGACCACGCTACCTGGGAACCGAGGATGTGATCGCCGCAGGACTGCTGGATAAGGCCAGGTCAGCGAAGGGCGAATTGGAGGTGCAGCAGGATGGGAACGAACTGGTGGTGGCGTACAGCCATGCCTTGCGGTTCGTGGACCCTGTGCCTGATGTGAACATCGTCGGTGTAGGGGTTTGGCGATTCGACCTCAGCGGATTGCAGAACACTCCACCCACCCTGCCCCAGGTGGCGGACCCCACGTGGCCCAGACTGTACCAGATCGATAACTATACGGTGGACTATACACCAGCGCCCACCGACCCTTATGGCACACTGATCGACATACCGCGCTGCAGTGGCCTCGAATTCTCCCCCAACGGTCGATACATCTATTTCCAGAAATCCTCGACCAGCAACACATCCCCATCCCATTTGGGCTACATCGACCTGGACGCGGGGATCGGATCCGCGGTCCAGTGGCTGATCCTCAACGGGCAACCAGGCAGCCTGCCCACGGTGGACGGTGAGCTCGAACTCAATATCGCCCCGGATGGCAACGGGTGGGCGGTCTATGCCGTGCTGGCCGACGGTCTTGGCGGTTACCGCCTCGCCTGCCTGAGGGACCCCGACCAGCCCAACGTGGCGAACTGGGATGACCCGGTGATCGCGATCGCGCAGCCCGCCACCCGGCCCTTTCTGGACGGGGTTGAATACCGACTATTGAACAGCAGGGTACGCGGCGACAGGCATCTCGATGAGTTGCGGAGCCCAGGCTGCTGCGCACAATTGCTCGTCGCCAAGGACGACTCGCGCACGATCCAAGCAGGTGCGTCGAACTGGTCACCGGGTAGCAATC
>JAEUSW010000289.1 GCA_016788285.1 Flavobacteriales bacterium | reverse complement strand
ATCGCGGTGAAAGAAGTCGGCGTTCCAGCGTCCCTTCAAGGGGAAGCGGCCCTGCACCAGGTCCGCGAACGCCGGCTGCACCACCTGTTCGAACGTGGCGTTCTCGGCGAAGCGGAACTGCTTGTTCTTGCCCATGGCGGCGCGAAAGTAGGGCGCGCGCAAGGCGCAGGTCGTGCCGGGATAACGCAGGCTTCACGATCGGCTGCGCACCTTCGCGGGCATGTCCGGCCTGCGCGATGCCCGCGTGCTGGTGGCCCCCCTCGATTGGGGACTCGGCCACGCGGCCCGCTGTGTGCCTGTGGTGCGTGCGCTGCTCGCGCGCGGAGCGCATCCCGTTCTGGCCGCGGATGCCGGTCCGCTGGCCTTGCTGCGTGCCGAGTTCCCCGGCCTGGAGCACGTGCGGCTGCCCGGGATCACGGTGCGCTACGCCGCCGGAAGGAGCCAGTTCTGGAGCATGGCGCGCCAGTTCCCGGCGATGGTGCGGAGCGTGGCGGCGGAGCGCGCGGCCTTCGACCGCATCGCCCCCGGCCTGCGCCTCGATGCGGTGATCAGCGACCAGCGGTTCGGGGTGCGCAGTGCGCAGCTTCCGTCGGTGCTCATCACCCACCAGTTGTTCCCGTTCACGCCCTTCGCGCAGAGCGCGCTGCGACGGCTCAACCTGCAGCATGTGGCCCGGTTCCACCGGTGCTGGGTGATGGACGAGCCCGCGGCACCGGGACTGGCGGGCGAGCTGTCGCACGGGCCGCACCTGCCGCCGAACGTGCGCTACATCGGCCCGGTGAGCCGGATGGCGGAAGGTGCCGGCACCCATCGGGCCGCCCATCGCGTGGTGGCCGTCATCAGCGGCCCCGAGCCCCAGCGCACCCTGTTGGAAGGCCTCCTGCTGGAGCAGCTCGCCACGGTGCCGGGGGAGCATCTGCTGGTGCAGGGACTTCCACAGCGGCCGGGCAGCCGACGGGTCGGTCCGGTGGAGGTGGTCGGCCATCTCACCGGCGACGCGCTCCGCGAGGCCCTGCTGGGCGCATCGCTCATCGTTTCCCGCAGCGGCTACACCACCTTGATGGACCTGGCCACCTTGGGCCGCAGTGCCCTGATCATCCCCACGCCCGGCCAGCACGAGCAGGAATACCTCGGGCGCCTGCACGCCCGCACCGGTCGCTTCCTGGTGCAGGACCAACGCCGGGTGGACGTGGCCGCGGCGCTCACCGCTCCGCCGCCGCCCTCTGCGCGGCACAGCTCCGGTGCCCTGCTGGCGGCCGCGCTCGACGAGCTCGACACGCTGCTGCGGTGATCCCCATCCTTCTACTTTCGTGGGAATGAACGCGTGCACCGCCCTGGCAGCCCTGTTGTCACTGACCGCGACATCGCTCGTCGCACAGGACGGACTGGAGCTGCGCCTGCGCGACCTTCAGACCAGGGACGGTGAGCTGCGGGATGCGCGCGAAGCCCTGACCCGCCCCATCGACTCCCTGAAGCTGGCCATCATCCGGCGCGACCTCCGCGCCCTGGCCCTGCCCGCCTTGGCACCCGGTGACGAGCTGGTGGAGCATCCCGGTCACCTGCTGGTGTACAGCGAGCGCCACGAACAGCCCAAGTGGACCGCCCACATCGCCACGCCGGACGTGATCACGGGCAACCTGGCGCGCATCGACACCTTCCTGATGGACACCAAGGTGCGCACGGGCACCAGCACCGTGGAGGACTACTGGTTCAGCGGCTTCGACCGCGGGCACCTGGTGCCCAGCGCGGACATGCGCTGGAACAAGGAGGCGCTGACGGCGACCTACCTCTACAGCAACATCAGCCCGCAGCGGCCCGAGTTCAACCGCGATAGTTGGAGCGACCTGGAGGACTGGGTGCGACGCACCGTGCGCTACGGCGGCGAACGGGTCTTCGTGGTCACCGGCCCGGTGCTGCGCGATGGCCTGCCCGCCATGGACAACCCCGGGCACAAGAACGAAGTGAGCATCCCTGAGCTGTTCTTCAAGGTGCTGGCCGACCTGGACGGGCCGGAGCGGAAGATGATCGGTTTCGTGATGCGCAACGGGGTGAACGAGTACCCG
>JAEUSW010000254.1 GCA_016788285.1 Flavobacteriales bacterium | reverse complement strand
GCGCGCGGGCATCCTGGTGCTGCAGGGCGATGAGGCCCGGGTGAAGCACCTGGAGCAGCACGGCGTGAAGGTGGCCTTCCGCGGTGCGGGCGTGCGGGTGGGGATCCACCTCTACAACACGCGTGCGGACATCGACCGGTTGGTGGAGGGGTGGGCGATGTAGGGCGGAGGACGCCCGCGGAGCTACCAGCCTCCTCCACCACCACCGCCACCGCCCCCGCCTGATGAGCCGCCCCCCCCGGAGCCACCGCTCTTGCTGGGCGGTGTGCTGCTGCTCTGCACGCTGCTGGAGAACGAGGAGCTCATGCTGTGCGAGAAGGCTCCGTAGCTCATGACCCGGCCGCTATACCACGTGGTGCGGTAGCCGGGGTCCACCAACGCCCGGTCGATCAGGTCCTGGAAACGGTCGCCCCACACCTGCTCCACACCGAAGGCGATGGCGTACGGCAGGTAGCGCTCGAAGACCTCGGGCGTCATCGTGGGCGGGTTGAAGTGCTGCAGCTGCTTCTCCTCGGCCGCGCTCAGGTACATCCGGAAGCCCTGCAGCCGGGCGCGCAGGGCCAGCTTCTCCAGGCTCGGTCGGCGGATCAGGTACTGGTACAGCAGGAAGAGGACGATGTTCGCGACCACGAAGCCCGCGATGTACAGCCCGTCGTGATCGCCCCAGGCGTTCGCGTACAGCACGAGCAGCCCGATGGCGCAGCCGATCACCACGAGGATGGGGATCCACCAGAAGCGCAGGTTGTTGCCCTGGGTGAGGAAGTCGTTCCACTGGTTCCGCAAGGCGCCGCGGTACGCGCTGGCCATGCTCTGCACACTGGGGTCGTACGTGCCGCTGATCGTGAACCGGTCCCGGCCGGAGCCGAACATGCGGTTCAGGAGCTCCTGCTCCTCCCGGGGCAGGCCGGAGCCTCCCTTGAGCTTCACGATGGTGTAGACCGTCCTGCTGAACAAGCCGAGCAGCACATCCTCCTTCTTCTCCTCGATGCGGATGTGCCCCTTGACGGCCAGGTGGATCATGGCCGGGGTGATGTGGTCATCGTCGTAGCGTCCCTTCATCACCATGGCCACCGAGGCGGGCGACAGGCCATCGGGCGGCTCGAAGAGCGGGACCACCGTGGGCCTCTCCGGATCGCGGCCGAACCGGACCCACGTGAACGCGTAGTAGATCAGGAGCAGGAGGGTGATGCCTCCGCCGAACACGGGGATGGCGTACCGCTCCAGGAAGGTCGGCGGTGGCGGTTCGGCCACCACGCCCTTCTGGAAGCCCACGGCCACGGTGAGGCCCTCGTACATGTCCATGGCGCGGCCGGTGAAGAACACCGTGCGCGCATCGATCACGCTGTCGCGGCACGCGTTCTCCGTGGAGCCCAACACCCCCGTGTAGCAGGCGGTCCGCTGCACCTGCGCCGCGGGCGGCAGATGGATGAGGGCCGAGATGCTGTCCACCGCGAAGGCCCACCCATTGCCGTTCACGTTCCAGTAGATCTCATCGAAGTCGGGGAAGAAGCCCAGCTGCCCCTTGGTGGTGTACGTCAGCGTGTAGGGGTAGTCGCCGGGCTCCAGGAAGTTGCCCTCGCTCCCCACGTACACCACGAGGTCGTCGCCTTCGGTGGCGGTGTGGTACGGACTCGTGGCCCCGAACACCTGCACGGACCGCAGGTCGTACGCCACGCGGTGCGTCCGCCCGTTGTGGTCCGTGAAGCGCAGCGGAAGCCGGCGCACGATGCCACGCTTGAACTCGATGCCCTCCACATGCACGTTGATGGCCTCGATGACCGTGAGCTGCCCATCCGGCGCCACGGTGAGGTCGGTGTGCCACGCGTTGATCTTCTCGGGCTGGCCGTGGAGCTGTGCACCCACGACCAGCGAAGCCAGCAACAGCCAGCGGCGCATCAGGAGAACTTGACCTGTGGGGCCTGCTTTTCCGCGGGGTTCTCCAGCTCGAAGAACACGGACCTCACGAAGCCGAAGGCGTTGGCGATGAGGTTGCTGGGGAAGCTCTCGATGAGCGTGTTCTGATCGCGCACCGTGCCGTTGTAGTAGCGCCGGGCCTTCTCGATGTCGCCCTCGATCCGCGCTAGCGCCCCCTGCAGCTCGAGGAAGTTGGTGTTCGCCTTCAGCTCGGGGTAGCGTTCGGCCACGGCGAGGAGGTTCATCAGGGCGCTGCTCAGCTGTTTCTCGGCGGCCTGGTGGCCCTCCACGGTGGTGGCCTGCTGGGCGGCGGCGCGGGCGCGCGTCACGCGTTCGAAGGTCTCCTTCTCATGCGCGGCATAGCCCTTCACCGTCTCCACCAGGTTGGGGATGAGGTCGTACCGCTTCTTCAGCTGCACGTCGATGCCGCTCCAGGCCTCGGCCACCAGGTTCTTGAGCTTCACCAGCCTGTTGTAGATGCCGATGGCGTAGAGCGCGACGAGCACGAGAACGCCGGCGAGGATGAG
>JAEUSW010000018.1 GCA_016788285.1 Flavobacteriales bacterium | reverse complement strand
GAAGCGCTCCATGCGCGCGCTGCTGTGCTCGGCGCCCTGGCCCTCATAGCCGTGCGGGAGCAGCAGCACGAGGCCGTTCTGCGTGTCCCACTTCTCCTCCGCGCAACAGAGGTACTGGTCCAGGATGATCTGCGCGCCGTTGACGAAATCGCCGAACTGCGCCTCCCAGATGGTGAGCGTGTTGGGGTTGGTGAGCGCATAGCCGTACTCGAAACCGAGCACCGCGTACTCGCTGAGCAGCGAGTTGTAGATCTGCAGCAGCGCCTGCCCTTCCTGGATGTGCTTCAGGTGGATGAACTCCTCCTCGCTGTCCTCCACCTTCACCACCGCGTGACGATGGCTGAAGGTGCCGCGCTCCACGTCCTGGCCGGTGAAGCGCACGGGCTTCCCTTCCACGAGCAGCGAACCGTAGGCGAGCAGTTCGGCGAGGCCCCAGTCGAGGGTCTCCTCCTCCATCATCTTCCTGCGGTCGTTGAGGATCTTCTCCAGCTTGCTGAAGAACTTCCTCCCGTTGGGGTGCGGCACGGTGAGCTTCTCCCCGATCATCCGCAAGGTCTCCTTCTTCACGCCCGTGGCCGGTGCGGAGAGCAGGTCGGCGACGGTGGCGCGGCGGAAGCCCTTCCAGCGCTCGGCCATGAAGTTGGTGATCCGGCCCACACGCTGCTGCTTGGCCTCGTTGAGGCGCTCGTCGAGCATGGCGGTGAAGCTGCGCTCCATCTCGGCGGCGAGCTCCTTGGCCCCCTCCACGCCGCTGTCGATGAGCTTCTGCGTGTAGATGGCGCGCGGGTCGGGGTGGGCGGCGATGGCCTTGTACAGCACGGGCTGCGTGAACTTCGGTTCGTCGCCCTCGTTGTGGCCGTGCTTGCGGTAGCAGAGGATGTCCACCCAGATGTCGGTGCCGTACTTCTGGCGGTAGTCCATCGCCAGCTTCATGGTGAAGGCCACGGCCTCCGCATCGTCGCCGTTCACGTGGAACACGGGGCACTGCGTCACCTTCGCCACGTCGGTGCAGTAGGTGCTGGTGCGCGCGTCGATGTAGTTGGTGGTGAAGCCCACCTGGTTGTTCACCACGATGTGGATGGTGCCGCCGACCTCATAGGCCTTCAAGCCCGCCATCTGCACCACCTCGTACACCACGCCCTGGCCGGCCACCGCCGCATCGCCATGGATGAGGATGGGCGCCGTGATGCCCATCTTGAACTTGTCGTCGTGCTCGATGATGGCGCGGCTGATGCCCTCCATCACGGGCCCCACGCTCTCCAGGTGGCTGGGGTTGGGCGCCAGCGTGAGGCGCACCTCCTTGCCGGAATTGGTCTTCAGCACGGAGCTGTAGCCCATGTGGTACTTCACATCGCCCTCCACGAGCTCGTCCTCGTAGTCCTTGCCTTCGAACTCGCTGAAGATCTGGTCGTAGCTCTTGCGCAGGGTGTTGGCCAGCACGTTGAGGCGGCCGCGGTGGGCCATGCCGATCACGTACTCGGTGATGCCCTGGCCGGCGCCGTGCTCGATCACCGTGTCCAGTGCGGGGATGAGGGCCTCGGCGCCCTCGATGCTGAAGCGCTTGGCGCCGATGAACTTCTTGCCGAGGAACTTCTCGAAGACCACCGCCTCGTTGAGCTTGGCCAGGATGGCCTTCTTCTGCTCGATGGTGAAGTCGGGCGTGTTGCGCGACCCCTCCATGCGCTGTTGCAGCCACTTCACCTTCTCGGGGTTGCGGATGAAGCGGAACTCGGCGCCGATGCTCTGGCAATACGTCTGGTCCAGCAGGGCGATGATGTCGCGGAGCTTCGCGGCACCCAGGCCCACCTCGCTGCCGGCGGCGAACACGGTGTCCAGGTCGGCCTCACTGAGCCCGTAGGTGGGCAGGTCCAGCGGCGGGCTGTACTTGCGGCGCTCGCGCACCGGATTGGTGCGGGTGAAGAGGTGGCCGCGCTGGCGATAGGCGTTGATGAGCTCGATGACCTTGAACTCCTTGGTCAACTGCTCGGACCCCGCTCCCGTGGACGCGGCGACCCCGGGGAGCAGGTCGTGCTGCGTGCGGGCCAGCTCGAAGCCTTCGAAGAATCGGGCCCAGCCGGGGTCGACCGAGGCGGGGTCCTTGAGGTATTGCTGGTAGACGGCGTCGAGCGCGGCCGGGTCGGCGTTGCTCAGGTAGGAATGCTTGTCCATTCAGGCGGCGGACCGGGGTGGCAAAGGTAGCCAGCGGACCGGGCCGCTGTACGACTTTGACCCTCAGGAGGTTACTTCCTCGCAGACCGGAGGCGTGTCAACACCTTTTGCAAGGCGCGCAGCACCAGCTGGCCGGCGAGCTCGGGCAACCCGCCCGCGGCCATGCTGCGCCTGGCGTGCGCCTCGGGCAGGTCCACCCGGTAGAGCACCACGCCGAGCGCATGC
>JAEUSW010000155.1 GCA_016788285.1 Flavobacteriales bacterium | reverse complement strand
GTGAAGAGCTTGGTCTTCTCCTGGGCGGGCACGGGCTTGAACAGCTCCACCAGCTCGTTGCCCTTGGCGTTGAAGAACACCTGCAGGTTGTAGCTGGCGGGTTTGGCCTGGTGCACGGTGCGCAGGCTCTCGATGGAGGCGGCCACGGCCTTGCGGGCCTCGTCCATCTCGGTGCTCATGCGGTCGAAGCCCTCGCGGTGGTAGTCGTAGAGGCATTGGCGGAACGGGCGGAACACGGCCTGCTGCTGGTTGTCCAGCAGCCAATACCGGTTCTTGGTGCCCTCGAAGGCCTTCCAGCCGGGTTCCGAAGCGTTCTGCGCGTTGTTCACCACCACCTGGGCCACGTTGTAGTACTCGCTGCCGCCCATCGGGCTGAAGGTGTCCGCGTCCACCCCCAGGATGAAGTAGGCGTAGAAGCCCATGATGCTCGCCAGGTTGTTGGTGAAGCGGTCGGGGCTGAAGTCGATCTGGGTGTTCTCCAGGAAGTTGAAGGCCACGTCGTTGTCGAGCAGGTCGATCACCGGGCTGTTGTAGTCGGTGCCGTAGACGGGCCGGGCGTAGATGATCTGCAGCGTGCCCTTGAACCGGTCCAGGCCCTCCTGCTCGTTGATGGTGAGAAGCATGTTGACCTCGATGCGCTCCTGCTGGGTGAAGTTGCGGTTGGTCCAGCGCCGCGTGTTCATCAGCTCGCGGATGGCGGTCTCCATGCTCTGCCAGATGCGCTTGGGCGTGCTCTGGATCTGGGGGGCGATGACGCTCACCGAGCAGTTGAACTCCTGCGCGGGGGAGGTCAGGGGCAGGACCAGGAGCAGGGGCAGGGGCAGGAGCAGGAGCAGGGGCAGGCGGCCGATGGCCTTCGGCCGGGGGCCGGCGGCGATCTCCGGGCGGGCGGAAGGCACAAGGACGACGGTGGACGAGCCGAAGAAGCGGCGGGCGACGCGGAGCAGAAGGGGTGCGATCGTTCGCATGGTCAGAGGAGGGCTTCGAGGCGGTCCAACAGGGCCCGGGCCACGTCGGACTTGCTCATCAACGGCAAGGGGTGCGGATCGGTATCCGGGGCGATGAAGGTAACGCGGTTGGTGGGGTGGCCGAAGCCGGCACCGGCATCCTCCAGGGTGTTCATCACCACCAGATCGAGGCCCTTGCGCTGCAGTTTGCCGCGGGCGTGCGCCACGCCATCGTTGGTCTCCAGGGCGAAGCCCACGATGATCTGGCCGGGCCGGCGGTGGGCCCCGATCCAGGCCAGGATGTCCTCGGTGGGTTCAAGCTGCAGCGTGTCCAGCGGCTCGCCCTTCTTCACCTTGCGCGCGGCGGGGGCGGCCGGCCGGAAGTCGGCCACGGCGGCGCTCATCACCACCACGTCGGCTTGGGGGGCGATGGCCTTGCAGGCCTCGGCCATCTCGGCGGCGGTGCCCACGTCGGTGCGGGCGATGCCGGCCGCGGCGGCGGTGAGCTGCACCGGACCGGTCACCAGGTGCACCCGGGCGCCGCGGCGGGCGGCCTCCTCGGCGATGGCGAAGCCCATGCGGCCGCTGCTCCGGTTGCCGATGTAGCGCACCGGGTCGATGGGTTCCTGGGTGGGCCCGGCGGTGACGAGCACGGTGCGTCCGGCCCAGGGCGAAGCGCCGATCAAGGCCTCCTGCAGGGCGTGCACCAGCTCGTCCGGTTCGGTCATCCGCCCCTCGCCCACCAGCCCGCTGGCCAGCTCGCCGTGGGCCGGCCCGATGGTGCGCACGCCCCGTTCCTTCAGCGCCGCCAGGTTATGGCCCGTGGCCGGGTCGCGCCACATCTCCAGGTCCATGGCGGGCGCCACGAACACCGGGCAGGTGGCGCTGAGGAAGCAGGCCAGCAGCAGGTTGTCGCACTGCCCGTGGGCCATCTTCGCCAGGGTGTTGGCGCTGGCGGGGGCCACCAGCAGGGCGTCGGCCCAGCGGGCCAGGTGCACGTGATCGTTCCAGCGGCCGCTGCCATCGCGCACGAACAGGTCGGTGAGCACCGGGCGGCCGCTGAGGGTGCTGAGCGTCAACGGGGTCACGAAGTCGTGCGCCGCGGGGGTCATCACCACCTGCACCTCGGCACCGGCCTTCACGAGGGCGCGGACGAGCAGGGCGGACTTGTAGGCGGCGATGCCGCCGGTGACGCCCAGCAGGATGCGGCGAGGCAGCGCGGCGGACATGGGGGCCGGCGGAGCCGGACGGCTTAGGCGTTGGGGGCCGCCGGGGCCACGTCCCCTTGCTCGGGATGGCGGAAGTGCAGGCGGCCTTCGACCAGTTCCTGCACGGCGATGGCCGAGGGCTTCGGCATCTTTTCGTAATGCTTGCTCACCTCGATCTGCTCGCGGTTCTCATACACCTCCTCGAGGTTCTCGCCGTTGCTGGCGAACTCCTCCAGCTTGGCGCCCAGTTCCTCCTTGATGCCCACGGCCACCTGATTGGCGCGTTTGCCGAGGATCACCACGGTCTGGTACACGTTGCCGATCTCCTTGTCGAGCTGGGCCACGTCGCGGGTCACGGTGGTCTTGGCGGCGTTCTGGTGCTTGGGGGTCATGGGGTCGGTGCGGATTGCGGGGATGCGTTCAGCTTCGTCCGGCAGGCGTCGGCCATGCGTTTCACGTCGGGGGTGCGCTCGGCCTGCGGAAAAGCGTCCGCGAAGGTATCACAACTCTTGATCGCCGCGCGCAGGCGCTCCTCCCGCTTGCTTTCGATGCTGTTGTCGGCCAGCAGCACGGCGCTCTCCGCCGCAAGGAACATGGCCTGCTCCCGGAACCGGCTGTTCGGCCAGGTGCGCAGGAACTGGTCGGCGGCCACCCCGGCGGCCTGGTAGTTGCGCAGTTTGTGGTACTGCTTCAGCCCCTCGAAGTCCTTGACCTCCAGCTTGTCCCTCAGCACGTCGATCAGGGTGTTGCAGCTGTCCTTGAGGGCCGAGGTGGGATAGCGGATCAGGAACAGCTGCAAGGCATCGATCGCCGAGCGTGTATCGGTCTGGTCCAGCTCGTAGCTGGGCGAGTTCTTGTAGTGGCAATAGGCCGTGAGGAAGGCGCACTCCTCGGCGAACTGGCTGGTGGGGAACGTGCGGGTGAAGTTGTTCAGGTAGTAGCCGGACATGGTGTAGTCCTTCAGCCCGAAGTAGCTCTTGGCGTGCAGGTAGTTGACCCGCTCGCTCATGGACGATCCGCGGGTGAGCGACACCAGTTCCTCCAGCAGGGGCAGCGCCTTTTCGAACTGGCCCTTGTCGTGGAACTCCTGCGCGGTGCGCAGCTTCAGGTCCAGATCGGTGCTCTTGAGGGCGCGGTTGAACTTGCCGCAGCCCGCCAGGAGCGCCACAGCGACCGCGAAGGCGGCGAGCAGGGACGCGATGGAGGGCCGGGCGTGGGACAAACCGAGCGGAAAAGGCGGCAAAGATAGTCGGACGCACCCCGGGTCACCGGGCCTCCCCCGCATCGCCGTCCCACGAGGCGTTCGAGCGGCATGCAGGGGCAGTGATACTTTTGCCGCGCGCAAGCCGCCCCACCCATGAACGACATCTTCGACAAGATCCGCAAGGACCTCGGACCCATCGGTCGCCACGCCAAGGACAGCCACGGTTACTTCAGCTTCCCGAAGCTGGAGGGCGAGCTGGGGGCGCACATGACCTTCCGCGGCAAGCCCGTGCTGGTGTGGAGCCTGAACAACTACCTGGGCCTGGCCAACCATCCGGAGATCCGCAAGGTGGACGCCGAAGCGGCGGCGCAATGGGGCATGGCCTACCCGATGGGCGCCCGCATGATGAGCGGCCAGACCAAGTACCACGAGCAGCTGGAGGATGAGCTGAGCGACTTCATGGGCAAGGAGGACAGCTTCCTGCTCAACTACGGCTACCAGGGCTGCATGAGCGCCATCGAAGCGCTGCTGAGCCGCCACGACGTGCTCGTGTACGACAGCGAATGCCACGCCTGCATGATCGACGGGGCCCGCCTGCACATGGGCAAGCGCTTCGTGTACCAGCACAATGACATGGCCAGCCTGGACAACATGCTGGAGAAGGCGGCCAAGGTGACCAAGGAGACCGGGGGCGGCATCCTGGTGATGACCGAGGGCGTGTTCGGCATGGCCGGCGACCAAGGCAAGCTGAAGGAGATCGTGGAGCGCAAGGCGAAGTACAACTTCCGGCTCTTCGTGGACGATGCCCATGGCTTCGGCATGATGGGCCGCGATGGCCGCGGCACGGCCGATGCCCAGGGGGTGCAGGACGGGGTGGACATCTACTTCGGCACCTTCGCCAAGGCCATGGCCACCATCGGCGCCTTCGTGAGCGGGCCCGAGGACGTCATCATGTACCTGCGCTACAACATGCGCAGCCAGACCTTCGCCAAGAGCCTGCCCATGCCGATCGTGATCGGCGCGCTGAAGCGCCTGGAGATGATCCGCACGCGGCCGGAGTTCAGCGAGAAGCTCTGGACCATCACCAGGGCGCTGCAGAGCGGCCTGCGCGAGGCCGGCCTGGACATCGGCGTCACCAACAGCTGTGTCACCCCGGTGATGATGAAGGGCAGCATCCCCGAGGCCACCAATGTCGTGCTCGACCTGCGCGAGAACCATGGCATCTTCTGCAGCATCGTGGTGTATCCCGTGGTGCCGAAGGACGTGATCCTGCTGCGCCTGATCCCCACCGCCGTGCACAGCATGGAGGACGTGGACCGCACCATCCGCAGCTTCCGCGAGGTGAAGAAGAAGCTGGAGGTCGGCGCGTACCGCAGCGAGAAGGTGGCCGACATCAAGGCCTGAGCGCATGTCCGCCCCTCCCGAGGTACGGCGTGGCACCTGCGCCAACTGCGGCCACGGCGTGAACGACGCGTTCTGTCCCTCCTGCGGGCAGCGCACGGGGACGCGCCGGATCGACGGGCGCTACCTGTTGCACGAGCTTCAGCACGGCCTGCTCCACGTCGACCGGGGCATTCTGTACACCCTGCGCGAGCTCTTCACGCGGCCGGGGCACAGCATCCGGGAGTTCCTTGACGGCAAACGGGTGCGGCATTTCAAGCCGTTGGCCTTCGTGGTGATCACCGCGGGCGTGTACAGTTTCCTCTCCTCCCTCCTCACGCCGAACATGCTGGGCGAACTGCCCGGAGGGCAGCGCATGCCGCCACAGGCCGTCGCCCTGCTCGACTGGTTCAACGCGCACTACGCGCTGCTGGAACTGGCCACCCTGCCGCTGATCGCGGGCGCCTCGTGGTTCTTCTTCCGCAACGCCGGCCGCACCTACGCCGAGCACCTGGTGATCAACTCCTACCTCGCCGGCCAGCGGTACGTGGTGAGCCTGGTCCAGTTCCCGGCGATCCTGCTCCTCGGGGTGAAAGGCGCGCTGCTGATGGCGCCCTTCATCATGGTGAGCTACGCCGCCCTGTACGTCTGGGGCACCATGCAGCTCTTCCAGGGCAAGGCCGGGCGCTTCATCCTGCTGCGCGCCATCCTGGCCGCGGGTATCGGCTACCTGTTGGTGGTGGTGGTGGGCATGACCATCGCCATCCTGTGGGTGACCCGCGCCGGTGCGGAGATGCCCTGAGCGGGCTACCTTGGACACATGGAACGCACCGGCGGAGGCTTGAGGACCTGGCCTGTGCAGGCCGTGGCGCTGCTGCTGTTGCTGGTGTGGGGCGCGCCGGTGGTCATCCCCCTGCTCTATGCCCTTCTGCTGGCCCTGGTGCTGCACCCCATGGTGGCCGGCCTGGAACGCAACCGCTGGCCGCGGAGCCTGGCCATCGGCACCGCCCTGCTGCTGGTGCTCGTGCTGGTGGGCGCGCTGATGGGGCTGCTCGCCTGGCAGGTGGGGCTGTTCCTCGACCGGCTTCCGGCCTCGGAAGGCAGCCTCTGGGAGCGGCTGGACCGCTGGGCGCACGACCTGATGGAACGGCACCACGAAGCGTGGTGGTACTCCATCACCACCGCCCTGCCGGGCCGCATCCCGGCCGTGCTCGGCAGCCTGTTGAACGGGGTGTTCGGCATGGCCTTCAACGCCTTCATCATCCCGGTCTACACCGCCCTGCTCCTCTACAACCGCCGCCATTTCGTGGCCGCGCTGGCCGCCACCGTGCCCACCGACCTGTCCCCGCGCATCCCGGCCATCCTCGCCAAGGCGGTCACCACCTACGCCCGCTTCATCCGCGGCATGGTGCGGGTGTACCTCATCGTCGGTGCGCTCAACAGCGTCGGCTTCCTGCTGCTCGGGGTGCCCTACGCCATCCTCTTCGGCCTGCTCACGGCCATCATGACCATGATCCCGTACGTCGGCATCCTGTTCAGCTCGCTGCTCCCCATTGCGCTGGCCTACTCCAGCAGCGGGTCCTGGTGGATGCCGGTGGGCGTGATCGCCGTGCTCGGCACCGTGCAGTACCTGGAGGCCAACCTCATCTTCCCCAAGGTGGTGGGCGAACGCCTGGGCCTGAGCACGCTGGCCAGCCTGGTGGTGATCTTCGCCGGGGGCGCGCTCTGGGGCGTGGCCGGCATGATCCTGCTGCTGCCCTTGGTGTCGCTCGGGGTGCTGGTGGCCGATGACGTGCCCGCCCTGCTGCCCCTGAAGCGTTGGTTCGGCGGCACGACGGGCTGACCGAAGGGCGCCGCGGCGTGCTACTGGAACTTGATGCGGTCGATGCTGAACCGGCCGCTGCCCGTGAACAGCAGGGCGGTGTAGGCCAGCAGGTAGAAGAGCGCCAGCTCGCGCTCCTTCAGCGGCTCGCCCGCATCGATCATGAACACCACCACCCCCATGGCGATCAGCAGGGGGATCAGGGCCGCGCGCGTCCACAGGCCCAGCACCACGAGGGCCGCGCACAGCACCTCGGCGAGCACGATGAGCACCAGCGAGGCCGCCGAGCCGATGCCGAAGGGGTCCGCGAAGTTGTCCATGCGCTCGCTGAAGTGCATCAGTTTGGGCCACCCGTGCAGCCAGAACATGCCGCCGCCCGCGGTCACGCGGAGCAGCAGCACGCCGAAGTCCTCACCCAGGGGTTCACTGTTCAGCAGCATGGCGTTGAATGTGGGGCGAACTTATCCGGGGCCCGGGCCCGGGGATCGGACGCGGGCCGGTATCTATCCACCACCGGGCGTGGACGGCCTGAACCCCGGGTCCGCGGATCCCGTTCAACGGGGCCATGCGCACCTTGCCGGCCCTCATCGCCCCACTGGCCACCGTCGTCGTCCTTGGCCAACAGGCCGCCGACCCCTTCGTGGAAGGCCTCACCGCCGTGCGGCAGCAGGAGCACCGCGCCGCCGTGGAGATCTTCACGGAGGTGCTCGCCCAGCGCCCCGAGCATGCACGCGCCTGGTACTACCGCGGCCTGAGCCGGGAGGCGTTGGGCGATGGCACCGGGGCCCTCCACGACCTGGACCGCGCCCTGCTGTTGGAGCCCGGCGACCTCAACATCCGCCTGCGGCGGGCCGAGGCCTTGGTGCGCGCCGAACGGTTCGAGGAGGCCGAGGCCGACCTGGGCGCCATCCTGTCGGCCGCACCGGCCCAGGCCATCGGGTTGCATGCCCGCTACACCCGGGGGCAGGTGCTGGTGGCCCGCGGCGACCGGACGGCCGCCCTGGAGCAATACGATGAGCTGGTGCGCCTGGTCCCCACCGATGCCAAGGCATGGTGCAACCGCGGCCTCGTACGCAGCACCTTGGGCGAGCATGAGGCGGCGTTGGCCGACCTGGCCCACGCCCTCTCGCTCGATCCCACGCTGGTGAAGGCCTTCGGGGGTCGAGCACGGGCCTTGATCGCCCTGGGGCGCACCGCGGAGGCCTGCGCGGACATCGTCAAGGCCCGTGAGCTCGGTGATGCCTCGCTGGACGAGCTGCTGATCGTCCATTGCCTGTGATCGCATCGGCGGCGCGCGGGGACCGCTATCTTCGCGCCCCTTTCGCGACCACCGATCGTAGGGTGGCCGAAGCGCCGCAATGAGCATCAACGTCACCCTCCCGGACGGTTCGGTCCGGACCTACGACCCGGGCATCACCGCCCTGGACGTGGCCAGGAGCATCAGTGAAGGACTGGCCCGCAACGTGCTGGCCGCCAAGGTGAACGGCGAGGTGCGCGATGCCCTGCGGCCGCTGCCCGGCGACTGCACCCTGCAGCTGCTCACCTGGAACGATGCGGAGGGCAAGGCCACGATGTGGCACAGCAGCGCGCACCTGATGGCCGAGGCCATCGAGGCGCTCTACCCGGGCACCAAGTTCGGCATCGGGCCGCCCATCGAGCACGGCTTCTACTACGACATCGACCTGGGGGAGCGCGTCATCGGCGAAGGCGACTTCGCGGCCATCGAGGCCAAGATGAAGGAGCTCGCCGCGAAGAAGAGCGTGTACCAGCGCAAGGAGGTGGGCAAGGCCGACGCCATCGCCTACTTCCGGGAGAAGGGCGATGAGTACAAGCTGGAGCTGCTCGAGGGCCTGAACGACGGCGAGATCACCTTCTACACGCAGGGCGGCTTCACCGACCTGTGCCGCGGGCCGCACATCCCGGACACCTCCTTCATCAAGGCCGCCAAGGTGATGAGCGTGGCCGGTGCCTACTGGCGCGGCGACGAGAAGCGCAAGCAGCTTACGCGGGTGTACGCCATCACCTTCCCCAAGCAGAAGGAGCTCGATGAGCACCTGGCCCTGTTGGAGGAGGCGAAGAAGCGGGACCACCGCAAACTGGGCAAGGAGCTGGACCTGTTCACCTTCAGCGAGAAGGTGGGCCCCGGGTTGCCCTTGTGGCTGCCCAAGGGCGCGGCCCTCCGCGAGCGGCTGGTGAACTTCATGAAGGCCGCCCAGGAGAAGAGCGGCTACGAGCAGGTGGCCACCCCGCACATCGCCCACAAGGACCTGTACGTCACCAGCGGGCATTACGAGAAGTACGGCAAGGACAGCTTCAAGCCGATCCAGACCCCGCACGAGGGCGAGGAGTTCTTCCTGAAGCCGATGAACTGCCCGCACCACTGCGAGATCTACAAGAGCCGTCCGCGCAGTTACAAGGACCTGCCGATCCGCTATGCCGAGTTCGGCACGGTGTACCGCTACGAGCAGAGCGGCGAGCTGCACGGCCTGACGCGGGTGCGCGGCTTCACTCAGGACGATGCCCACCTCTTCTGCCGGCCGGACCAGGTGAAGGAGGAGTTCATGAAGGTCATCGACCTGGTGCTCTCGGTGTTCAAAGCCCTGGACCTCAGCGACTATGAAGCGCAGATCAGCCTGCGCGACAAGGAGGACCGCAGCAAGTACATCGGGTCGGACGAGAACTGGACGAAGGCCGAGCAGGCCATCATCGACGCGGCCGCCGAGAAGGGCCTGAGGACGGTGGTGGAATACGGCGAGGCCGCGTTCTACGGTCCGAAGCTGGACTTCATGGTCAAGGATGCCCTGGGCCGCAAGTGGCAGCTGGGCACCATCCAGGTGGACTACAACCTGCCCGAGCGCTTCGAGCTGGAGTACGTGGGGGCCGACAACCAGCGCCACCGGCCGGTGATGATCCACCGGGCGCCCTTCGGCAGCCTGGAGCGCTTCGTGGCCGTGGTGATCGAGCACACCGCAGGCCGCTTCCCGCTCTGGCTCACCCCCGAGCAGGCCATCGTGCTGCCCATCAGCGACAAGTACCTCGACCTGGCGCGGCAAGTCGCTGGGGATCTGAAAGATTCCGATATTCGCGCCGCCGTTGACGAGCGCAGCGAGAAGATCGGCCGCAAGATCCGCGATGCGGAGCTGGCCAAATTCCCGTTCATGCTCATCCTCGGTGAAAAGGAAGCCGCCGAAGGCACCGTGTCCGTAAGGGAACAAGGCCGGGGCGACCTGGGCGCGATGAGCGCCGGGTCCTTCGCCGATCTGGTGAACGAACGGGTGCGGGAGCAGCTCGGCGGCTTGTGAACGCAACAGGAACCAACACCCCCTTCGTGGCAGGACCACCCTTCAATCGTCCCAGCGGACCGCGCCCTCCGGGTGGCGGGCCGCGTCGTCCCTTCCGTGGCCGCGTGGTCAAGGAGGATCCCCACCGCATCAACTCCCGGATCTACGGGGTGAGCGAAGTGCGTGTGGTGGGCGAGAACGTGGAACAGGGCGTGTACCCGTTCAACGTGGCGCTGCGCATGGCCGAGGACCTGGGCCTGGACCTGGTGGAGATCAGCCCCACGGCGGTGCCTCCGGTGTGCCGCATCACCGACTACAAGAAGTTCCTGTACGACCTCAAGAAGAAGCAGAAGGAGATCAAGGCCAAGCAGGCCACCGTCGAGATGAAGGAGATCCGCTTCGGACCCAACACCGACGAGCACGACCTCAACTTCAAGACCAACCACGCCCGGAAGTTCCTCCTCGAGGGGCACAAGGTGAAGGCCTTCGTGTTCTTCCGTGGGCGCACCATCGTGTTCAAGGAGCGGGGCGAGATCCTGCTGCTGAAGTTCGCCCAGGAGCTGGAGGACGTGGGCCTGGTGGAGAGCATGCCCAAGCTGGAGGGCAAGCGCATGATCATGTTCCTGATCCCGAAGAAGAAGAAATAAGGCGAGGTCGACATCGCCATCATTCACCCATCCCACAACACCCGATCACCCGACCGTCGATCATCAACGCAGAGAGGCCATGCCCAAGATGAAGACCAAGTCCGGCGCCAAGAAGCGGTTCAAGCTCACCGGCACCGGCAAGGTGAAACGCAAGCACGCGTTCCACAACCACATCCTTACGAAGAAGCACAAGAAGCGCAAGCGCAACCTCGCCAAGATGGCCGTGGTGCACAAGCGTGACGAGAAGAACATCCTCGAACTGCTCAAGTAAGGGACCCTCCCGCACCGGGTCGAACAGGTAGCGTTAACCAGGACGTGGAGCCCCCAAGCGTACGCCGACAGCGCGTTCCGCCCACGCCCGAAAACCCAAGGCAACATGCCCCGCAGTAAGAACAAGGTCGCCAGCCGCGCCAAGCGCAAGAAGATCCTCAAGCTGGCCAAAGGCAGCTTCGGCCGCCGCAAGAACGTCTACACCGTCGCCAAGAACAGCGTGGAGAAGGGCCTCACCCACGCCTACTCCGGCCGACGCATCAAGAAGCGCGATTTCCGCGCCCTCTGGATCCAACGCATCAACGCGGCGTGCCGCCTCAACGGCACCAGCTACAGCGTCTTCATGGCCGGCCTCAAGAAGGCCAACATCGACCTGGACCGCAAGGCCCTGGCCGAGATCGCCTACAGCGACGCCGACGCCTTCAAGGCCATCGTGCAGAAGGTGAAGTGATCCGACGGTCGCCCATGACGGGCGCCGCAGGCAAGGGGGACCTCGGTCCCCCTTCGTCGTTGTCGGGGTGGCTTGCCGGTCCGCCGGAAGCGTGTAGCTTTTCGCCAGCAACACCACCCCATGCGCATCCACCCCCACCTCCTGATCCTCGCCGGCGCCCTGCTGCTCACCGCATGCCGCCGCGAACCCGGCACCTCCCCGGACGACCTGCAGCAAGGCCCCGTGCTCGTGGAACGCGAGCAGACCCGACCCGTGCCGCAAGGCCCCCCGCTCGACCAGGAGGCCCTGGACCGGGCCGTCATCGGCATCCTGGAAGCGCGCAACGACTTCCGGTGGGACATGGTGGACCTGCACACCCTGTGGAGCGCCACCCAGTACAACGACCACAGCGTGAGCATCGGTTATCAGCCGGCCCATGCCACCGGCGTGGATGAGCAGCTCCACCGCATCGACATCCGCTCGGCCGAATGGCGCGCCGTGCACGACGCCCTGCTGGAGCGCATCCTGGGCCTGCTGAACGAGGGTCGTCGCGACCCGATCGACCTGCGCGACATCCTGGTGGAGGACGACCCGGTGCTGCCCATCCTCACCCTGCGCCTCACCGATGCCCGCGTGCTGACGATGCTGGCCAACCTGCGCAACGTGCGCTACGTGGAGCCGCTGGACTACTGGCCGGCCGTGGCGGACCGCAGCACCAGCGGCTGCAGCCCGAGCACCACCGCCCTCAACGCCGCGGACGTCACCACCATCAGCCCCAACGCGCGGTTGCCCTGGAACTTCAACAACCACGGCATCCCCGCCGCGTGGAACACCGCACAGGGTTCGGGCATCACGGTGGGCGTGATCGACGCCGGCCTCAGCTCGGCGCAGGGCTACGTCGGCGCGGCCTTCAACGATGGCGAGAGCAACGTGGGCCGCACCTTCACGGCATCGGCCACCCTGGGCACCTCGGCCTACACCAGCTGCTCGCACGGCACGGCCATGGCCGGCCAGGCCGTGGGCCCGCGCAATGCCGGGGGGGCCACCACCGGCGTGGCGTACAAGAGCAACCTGCGGTTCGTGCGCGCCAGCGAGGATGTGGTGCTGGACAAGAGCAGCGAGCGCACCGCGGTGAAGAACGCCCTGCTGGCCCTGGGCGCCGACCCGGCCGTGCGCGTGATCAGCATGAGCATCGGCACGCCCTTCAGCTACAGCGTGCTCAGCGACGGGGTCAACTACGCGCACGGTCAGGGCAAGCTCGTGCTGGCCGCCGGTGGCACCAGCTTCAGCTGGACCAGCTGGTGGGGCGTGATCTACCCGGCGGCCTACGGCAATTGCGTGGCGGTGACCGGGGTGAAGGAGAACGGCGGCAAGTGCGGCAGCTGCCATGACGGATCGCAGATCGACCTCACCATCTGCATGGAGCGGAACAGCAGCAGCAGCCGCAACTCGCTCTCGCTGGCGCCCAGCGGCACCACCCCCACCTACATCGGTGGCAGCAGCAGCGCCACGGCCACGGCCGCCGGCATCGCCGCGTTGGTGTGGAGCGCCAAGCCCACGGCCACGCGCGACCAGGTGCTCAACTGCCTGAAGAGCACGGCCCAGTTCGCCGGCGGCCCCAGCAGCAGCAAGGGCTATGGCAACATCAACGCCGCCGCCGCGGTGAACTGCGCGCTGGCGCTCTGATCCACGCACGGTCCAACGGCCCCGCCCCCCGACCGGGAGGCGGGGCCGTTGCGTATCCTTGCCGCCCCCCTCCCATGCGCAACGCCCTCATCCGGCTCCACATCCACGCCAAAGGGCTTCTGCTGCTCCTGCGACCGCACCTGTGGCTGGGCTGGTCCATGCATCCCTTCCGGTTCGCGGCCAACACCCTGGCGCTCTCGGCCTGGATCGCCCGCCAGCGCAAGGCCCCCGACGTGCTCAATGACTTCCACACCTTCAAGCGGGTGCATGCGAAGCGGGAACAGCTCCACGAGCATGTCATCCGCCGGCTCGGGCTGCAGGAGGAGGCCATCGACTACCTGGAGTTCGGGGTGTTCGACGGGCGCTCGTTCCGCTGGTGGCTCGGCCACGCCCGGCATGCCGACAGCCGCTTCCACGGCTTCGACACCTTCGAGGGCCTGCCCGAGCAGTGGGGGGCCTTCGCCAAGGGCGACATGGCCGCCGGCGTCCCCGAGCTCGCCGACCCCCGCGGGCGCTTCCACAAGGGCCTCTTCCAGGCCACCCTGCTGCCCTTCCTGCGCACGGCCCCGTTCGCCGAAGGCCGCCGCAAGGTCATCCATCTGGATGCGGACCTCTACTCCTCCACCCTCTTCGTGCTCACCGCGCTGGGCCCGCATCTGCGCCCCGGCGATGTGCTGCTCTTCGATGAGTTCAATGTACCGAACCACGAGTTCGCCGCGCTGCAGGCCTTCCAGACCGCGTGGTACGTCCGCACGGAGCTGCTGGGCGCGGTGAACAACCACTATCAGGTGGCCCTGCTCGTGGTGTGAACGGCGGCCGCTATCTTCGACCGACAAGCATCCACCATGGAATTCATCGACATGGACCGGCTGCGGGCCCGCACCGACGAGATCCGCACCGCGTTCCGCGCGCAACGGCCCTTCCACTGGACCATGTTCGAGGGCTTCTTCAAGCCCGACAAGGCCGAGGAGGTGTACAACAGCTACCCCGCCATCGGCGAGGGCACCTGGGACGGCACCACGTACATCGACCAGAAGAACAAGTTCAGCAAGACGGTCTTCGAGCCGGGCAGTGTGATGGACAGGGCCTTCAAGGAGCTCAACAGCCCGGAATTGTTGGGCTGGTTGGAGGAGATCAGTGGCATTGAAGGCCTGGAAGGCGACGACAAGCTCTTCGGCGGCGGGCTGCACCAGAGCATCACCGGCGCCTTCCTCAACGTGCACGTGGACTACAACTTCCATCCGGACACCAAGCACCACCGGCGGCTGAACGTGCTGGTGTACATGAACAAGGATTGGAAGGACGAGTACGAGGGGCACCTGGAACTGTGGGACCTCACGGGCGCCGAGAAGCGGTTGCTCGGCAAGGTGGCGCCGCTGTTCAACCGGTGCGCCATGTTCGAGACCAACGAGATCAGCTTCCACGGCCACCCCAAGCCGCTGCGGACCCCGCCCGGTGTGAACCGCAAGAGCCTGGCCACCTACTATTACACGGCCACCCGGCCCGAGGGCGAGATCGCCGAAGAGCACAACACGGTGTATGTGAACACCGAAGGCGTCGGCGGGCAGGTGAAGCGGTTCAGCAGCGGGGTCAAGGCCTTCCTGGAACGGATCAACAAGGCGTGAGGCCGCACGGACCGGCTTTGTCAACTCCGTTCTTGCGCGCATGAGCCTCAAGCTGAAGGCCGACTACTGGTTGCGTTCCGCCCTGAACGTGCGCCAGGAGCGGCGCTGTCCCTGTTGCGGCGGCACCGACCTGTCGGTGGTGGACCACAAGTACATCGTCACCTGGCTGCTGGAGTGCAGGCACTGCCACCTGCGGCACCGCCATCCCAAGGACGATCCGGCCTGGCTGGAGCGCTTCTACCAGAAGGAGTACACGGTGGACACCCACATGATCACCAAGCTGCCCGATGCGGCGGCCATGGAAAAGCTGAAGGCGGAAGGCTTCCCGGAGCTCCGTGACATCTCCCCCTACATCAAGGCGCTGAGGCCTCAGGCCGGGCGTGTGCTGGACTACGGGTGCAGCTGGGGCTACCACGTGTTCAAGATGCGGCGCGCCGGACTGGACGCGGAGGGCTTCGAGCTGAGCCGCCCGCGCGCCGCCTTCGGGCAGCGCACCCTGGGCGTCACCATCCACAGCGACCCCGCCGCGGCGCAGGGCCGCTACGACGTCATCAGCAGTTCGCATGTGATCGAGCACCTGGCCTCCATCCCCGACCTGGTCACCTTCTGCCGGGCGCGCCTTGTTCCGGGGGGGCTGTTCATGGCCTTCTGCCCAAACGGCAGCGACGCCTACCGCCGCCGGGAGCCGGGCCTGTTCCACGTCAACTGGGGATCGCTGCA
>JAEUSW010000146.1 GCA_016788285.1 Flavobacteriales bacterium | reverse complement strand
GCTCCTGAGCGACCACGTGTTCGATGCCTACTACGACGGCAAGGCCCGCGAGGAGGACGGCCAGCGCGGAGCCGGCTACAGCCGCCTGCCCATCCAGGAGATGGTCAACTACGTGGAGCGTGAGCGCCACCTGCCCACCATACCCGGCCGGAGCGACTGGCGGATGCAAGGGCCCTTCAGCCTCGACGACCTCAACACGCGCCTCTGGGTCACCGTCGAGGAGCAGGCCCTGTACATCAAGGAGCTCAACGAGCGGATGAACCTGCTGCGGCAGCACTTGGTGCGCCAACGGGCCATGGGAACGACCGACGCCGCCCATTGACGGGATGCCGATCAACGACCCCCGTCTTCGAGGGCTCCTCCACCCGATCATCATCGCGTCCGTGCCTTTGTCCGTCCTCATCGGCTGGACCTCAGGCGCTTGGTGGACCGGTCCGCTGGTCTTGATGGCCGTGGCCGGTGGGGGTATCTTTGTGCTGCTTCGCCGCTCCCGATGAACCGAGCCGTCACGGCCTCCCTGCTCGTCCTGTCGTTCTCTGTCCTTCCCGGTCCGGCGGGCCACGCCGTGCCGCCTGCGGCCTATGCCACGTATTCCTTCGGGATCAGCCTGGCCACCAGCCTGAACAGCCAATTGATGAGCTGCTTCCTGGTGAAGGTCTTCGAGGGGGAGGTGATCGCCACGGAGCCCCTGACGCGCGATCAGTTCCTGTTGCAGGTCCGTGGCCTGGCGCAGAGCAAGGCCAACCCGCACGGTACGGACCTGTTCGCTGAACATGGGGTGGACGCCTGCAAGGTGCAGCAGGCCGAAGATGGTCGTCGGACCGTTCCGTATTGCGAGGTATTGGACGAGCTGTGGAAGCTGCGTTTCTGGGACTATCCGCTGCACGTGCAGGACGGCCAGCGCGTGGGCAAGGGTTGGGCCGAAGAACCCCTGAACCCCTCGCCCCGACAGATGCTGTTGTTGAGCAATTACGGCCTGCGCCACCCCACGGACCTTTGCCATGGGGATGCGATGTTCCGGCTCCTTCGTGATGTGTCTGACCCTGACTGGGTGGACAACTACCGCAAAGGGCTCTGACCGACGATGCGTGCGGACGAAGTGGACCTGATCGCCGCGCTGCGGTCCGGTGACCGGAGCGCACTGGCCCGCGCGATCACGCTGGTGGAGAGCCGCAGGCCGGATGACCGGGCGCGACTGGCGGCCATGCTCAGCACGCTCACCACCCCCGGTGGCAGCCTGCGGATCGGCATCACCGGCATCCCCGGGGCAGGCAAGAGCACCCTGATCGACACTTTGGGCTCGGCCCTGCTGAACAGGGGCCACCGCGTGGCGGTATTGGCGGTGGACCCGAGCAGCCAGCGGAGCGGTGGAAGCATCCTCGCGGATAAAACGCGGATGCTCCGGCTGTCCACCGACCCGCGGGCCTTTGTGCGGCCCACGGCCACGGGGGGCACCCTGGGGGGCATCGCGCTCCGCACGCGCGAAACGATGCTCCTTTGCGAAGCGGCCGGCTACGACCGCGTGCTGGTGGAGACCGTCGGCGCCGGTCAGAACGAATCGGATGTGGACCGGGTGACCGACCTCACCGTCCTCCTGCTGATCGCCGGCGCCGGCGACGAGCTCCAAGGCATCAAACGGGGCATCATGGAATCCGCCGACGTGGTGGTGGTGACCAAGACGGACATGGCGCCGCCCGCCATGGTCGGTGCCGCGGTGAACGACCTGGTCCACGCCATCCAGTTGATGCCGTTGCGGGACGGCCGCCGTCCTCCAGTGCTCCGTTGCTCGGCCGTCACCGGGGAGGGGGTCGATGAACTGGCGGACCTGCTGGAGGACCTCGGCGCCCGGTCGAGGTCCTCCGGATCCCTGATGCGGCGCAGGCACGCGCAGGCCGTTCACTGGTTGCACGCCGGCCTCGGCCAGGCCTTGCTGGAACACGCCCTCCGGGATGAGCGCCTGGCCGCCGAACTTCCGGGGCTGGAGGCCCAGGTCTCCGCCGGAGCGATCGATCCGGCGGTGGCCGTGGATCGGCTGATGCGCCTGTTCAGAACAGGCGGCGCACCTCCTCCTTGAGCATCAGCACCGCCTCCTGGGACGGCAGATGGCTCAAGCGGGACGCGGTCTCGAACACCCGCTGGCTGAGCTCGGTGCCGGGCGCCTGGTCGCCGCACTGTTCCAACGCGATGTTGATGATCCGGATCGTCTCCTCCTTGGCCTGCTTCACCCGCGTCCACGCCTTGTCCGACACGTAGACCTGCTGGGTGACGTTGTGCTCGTACTCCTCGCGGATGGTGGCCGTCAGCTCAGCGTGCAGCATCCGGGCCGTCATGTTGCTCTTGTGCACCCGGAGCACCAGCCCACCCGGGGAGATCCGCTCCAGGAAGAGCACCAAACGCTCATAGGCCTGAAGGCGGAGCGGAAGGGTGTGCCTTCGGTCCTCCTTCCGCTGTTCGGCCGTCCGCTCGCCCTGGCGGGCCTGCATGAACTGACGGATGAGGTAGAACGCCGTGAGGAACACCACCACGGAGGGCAGCACGGCGATGAGCAACAGGGTGAAGGGCTCCATGCGTGGACAAAGATGTTGACGAATATCGGCACCGAAGGGACCCGGCCGGGGCGCACCCCCGACCGCTTGCCTAGTTTTGCCGCTTCTGTCCAAGCAGGTCCCGCTTCCATGCGTCCTTCCGCGCTCGTCCGTTCCATTCAAGAACCCGCCACCCTGATGATGGCCCGGCGTTGCCGCGAACTGCGCGCACAGGGAAGGGACATCATCGACCTGAGCCTCGGGGAGCCCGACCATGACCCGCCCGCATTCGCGCTGGAGGCGGCCCACAAGGCCATCGACGGCCCCTGGCACAAATACCCCCCAGTGAACGGCTTCGCCGATGTGCGCCAGGCCATCGCCGATAAGCTGCGCAGGGACAACGGTCTGGACTACCATGCGGACCAGGTGGTGGTGAGCACCGGTGCCAAACAGGCCATCATGAACGCGGTCCTGAGCCTCGTGGGCCCGGGCGACGAGGTGGTCATCCCCGCCCCCTTTTGGGTGACCTATCGCGAACAGGTGCGGATGGCCGGTGCCACCCCGGTGATCGTGCCGTCGACCTTGGAGGAGGAGTTCAAGCCGCCCATCGCCCGGATCGCAGCGGCCATCACCCCGCGCACGCGGCTCCTGCTGTTCAGCTCACCGTGCAACCCCTCCGGCTCGGTGTTCACACACGCAGAGCTGGAGGAGCTGGCCCGCGTGGTGGAGGGCCACCCCGACCTGTTGGTCATCAGCGACGAGATCTACGAGCACATCGTGTTCGATGGCCGCCACACCTCCTTCGCCACCTTTCCGGGGATGATGGACCGGACGGTGACGGTGAACGGGCTTTCCAAGGCGTTCGCCCTCACCGGCTGGCGCGTGGGGTACATCGCCGCGCCGGCCTGGATCGCGAAGGCCTGCAACACCGTGCAGGGTCAGTTCACCAGCGGGGCCAACAGCATCGCACAACGGGTGACCCTGGCCTGCATGCAGGCCGATCCGGCCGTGCTGGCCCCGATGCGCTCCGACTTCCTGCGTCGCCGCGACCTGGTGGTCCACGGTCTGACCGGGGTGCCCGGCTTGCGCTGCAACCGGCCCATGGGCGCGTTCTATGTCCTGCCCGATGTCTCCGCATGGCTGGGCCGCACCCTTGAAGGCCGCACGATCACCTCCACGGAGGACCTCTGCATGACCCTGCTCGATGCCGCCGGGGTGGCGGTGGTCGACGGCGATGCCTTCGGGGCCCCCGGCACGATCCGCATCAGTTACGCCACCGCGGACGCCAAACTGACCGAGGCCATCCAGCGTCTGCGCTCCTTCGGGGAACGCCTGCAGGCATGATGAACGTCCAGGACCGCTTCCTTGCCTTCGCGCGGACAGAGGCCCTTGTCCTGGGCGATGTGATGCTGGACGCCTACCTCTGGGGGCGGGTGGACCGCATCAGCCCCGAGGCACCCGTGCCCGTGGTGCATGTGCAGGAACGCAGCGCGCGACTGGGCGGCGCGGCCAACGTGGCCCTCAACCTCCGCGCGCTCGGCGCCAGGCCCATGGTGATGACCATGGTGGGCGAGGACGAGCACGCCGCACGCCTGGACCAGTTGTTCGGCGGCCTCGGCCTGCCGACCGAAGGCCTGTTGCGCAGCGCCCAGCGCCGAACCACGGTGAAGACCCGCGTGATCAGCGGCCATCAGCACATCGTGCGCGTGGACGAGGAGGACGACCATGCGCTGAGCGAGCAGGACAGCGAGCGATTGCTCGAGGCCGTGAAGGCCCGCGTGAGGTCCGCCCGCCCCGGGGTGATCGTGTTCGAGGATTACGACAAGGGCGTGCTCAGTCCGCCCTTCATCCGCGAGGTGGTGCATCTGGCGCGCGCCGAAGGCATCCCCACGGCCGTGGACCCCAAGAAGCGGAACTTCATGGCCTATCAGGACGTGGACCTCTTCAAGCCCAACCTGAAGGAACTGCGGGAGGGGCTGCGGATGGACGTGCATGCGAACGATGAGGCCCAGCTGCGCCGGGCGGTGAAGGCCCTGGAGAGCGCCTTGGGCAATCGGCTGACGCTGGTGACCCTGAGCGAGCACGGCGTGCTCGTGCACGGAGGCACCGAGGACCACCTGATCCCCGCCCATGTGCGCACCATCGCCGATGTGAGCGGCGCCGGCGACACGGTGATCGCGGTGGCCGCGCTGTTGCTGGCCCAGCGGGCACCGGCGCGCACCCTTGCCGCCTGGGCCAACCTCGCCGGCGGGTTGGTCTGCGAGCAGGTGGGCGTGGTGCCGATCGACCGCGACCTGTTGCTGGCGGAGTGCCTCACGCTGCCGGAAGCCGACCGCGCCTGATGAGCGTGAAGCCGTACGCGAAGGAAGGCTCGAAGCGCGAGCAGGTCGAACACATGTTCGACGCCATCGCGCCGCGATACGACCTGCTGAACCGGTTGTTCAGCCTCGGCGTGGACCGGGCCTGGCGCCGACGTGTGCTGGGCATCCTGCGCGAGGAGCCGGTGGAGCGCCTGCTCGACCTGGCCACAGGAACGGCGGACCTGGCCCTGCTCTGCGCGCGGCATGCCCGCTCCGTGGTGGGCGCGGACATCAGCGAGGGCATGCTGTCGCATGGCCGCACCAAAGTGGCCCGGGCCAGGCTGTCAGACCGGGTGGAGCTGGTCCGGGCGGCCTCCGAGTCGCTCCCCTTCCCGGACGGCCGGTTCGATGCGGTGACCGTGGCCTTCGGGGTGCGCAACTTCGACGACCTGGACCGCGGCCTGCGGGAGATGCGGCGCGTGCTCCGGCCTGGCGGTCGGGTGCTGGTCCTGGAGTTCTCCAAGGCCCGCGGCCTCATGGGGGCCTTGTTCCGCCTCTACTTCCACCGGGTGATGCCCGTGGTGGGCCGCTGGGTGAGCGGTGACGCCAGCGCCTACAGCTACCTGCCACGGTCCGTGGATGCGTTCCCCGAGGGACCGGCGTTCGAGCAACGCCTCCGTGCAGCAGGGTTCGATGGCATCGCCTCCAGGCGTCTGTCCGGCGGCATCGCCACGCTGTATACCGCACGGGCCTGAACGCCGCGGGCAAGGATCGCTGTCTACCTTCGTTGCGCATCCATGAAGCGCCTCCTTCCGCTGCTGCTGCCGCTGTGCTGGCTCATCCCGGGCGATGCCCGGCCCCAGATGACCGGGCCGGTGAAGGGGATCAAGACCGAGCACCTGCCCAACTTCGACCTGCGGCGGTTCCACTTCGGCTTCCTGCTGGCCTACAACACGTCCGACTTCTTCATGAAGCTCGACCCGCAGGCCTACTCGAGGGACAGCGTGATGGCGATCGACCACCTGCGCAAGCCGGGCTTCAACCTCGGGATCATCGGTTCGCTGAACATGACCACGAACCTGAGCGTGCGCTTCATCCCCTCGCTCTCGTTCCAGGACCGCGTGCTCCGTTACCGCTTCCGGCGAAGCGACGGCACCGAGGTGGTGTACGAGAAGCCCGTGGAAAGCACCTATCTCGAGTTCCCCCTGCTCCTGAAGTTCCGCAGCGACCGCATCAACAACTTCGCGGTGTACGTGGTGGCGGGCGGCAAGGCGGCGATCGACATGGCCAGCCAGAAGGACGTCAACAACGCGATCGACGAGGAGGTGGTGGTGAAGCTGAACCGGTTCGACTATGCCGCGGAGGTCGGTGGCGGCTTCGACTTCTTCCTGCCCTATTTCAAGTTCGGCATCGAGCTCAAGACGGGGATCGGGATCCCCAACCTCCTGATCGATGATGGCACGCGGTTCAGCACGCCGCTGCAGAGCATCCGTACGAAGACCTACGTGCTGACCTTCACCTTCGAGGGATGACGGGCGATCCACGGACGGTGGAGCTGGTGCTGACGCCCGGCGAGGCCGCCGACCCGGTGCTCGTGCGGACCGCGGCATTGGAGGCCGCCGGCCAGGCGGCCCACGCCGACCTCACGCACCGGGTGCTCCGCCGATCGATCGATGCCCGGAGCCGGCCGCCGCGCATCCGCCTTCGGGTGGCCCTGGACCACCCCGCGGTGGTGGAACGCACGCCGACCTTCGGGCCACATGATGTCCGCAACGCACCGGCCGTGCACATCGTGGGCTGTGGCCCGGCGGGCCTTTTCTGTGCCCTGCGCGCCATCGAGCTCGGCCTTCGGCCGGTGCTGATCGAACGCGGCAAGGACGTGCGCTCCCGCCGGCGGGACCTTGCCTTGATCAACCGCGAGCATGTGGTGGACCCCGACAGCAACTACTGCTTCGGGGAGGGAGGTGCAGGAACCTACAGCGACGGAAAGCTGTACACGCGCTCCACGAAACGCGGCGATGTGCGTGGCGTGCTCGACCGGCTGGTGGCCTTCGGCGCCTCCCCGGACATCCTCGTGGACGCGCATCCCCATGTGGGGACCAACAAGTTGCCGGGCATCATCACCGCCATGCGCGAGGCCATCCTGGCCGCCGGCGGCGAGGTGCGGTTCGGACGTCGCGTCACCGACCTGATCGTGGAGAACGGGCGGCTTCGCGGCCTTCGCACCCTGGACGGCACCGAGATGCCCACGGACCGCGTGGTGCTGGCCACGGGGCACAGCGCGCGCGACATCTTCAGGCTCCTGCACGCGAAAGGGATCCGCATCGAGCGCAAGGACTTCGCCCTCGGCGTGCGTGTGGAGCATCCGCAGGCGGTGATCGATTCGATGCAGTACCACTGCGCCACACGCGACCCCCTGCTGCCTCCGGCGAGCTACGGTCTGGTGGAGCAGGTGGACGGCCATGGGGTGTACAGCTTCTGCATGTGCCCGGGCGGCATCATCGCGCCCTGTGCGACAGCACCCGACGAGGTGGTGACCAACGGATGGAGCCCGAGCAAGCGGAACAACCCGTTCGCGAACTCAGGCCTGGTGGTGGACACGCGAAGCCTTCACCTGCCCAGCGGCGCCCTTGCGGGCATGGAGGCCCAGCGGGCCGTGGAACACCTGGCCTGGCGGATGGGCGGCGGCACCCAGCGCGCACCGGCGCAGCGCATGGAGGACCTCATCGCCGGGCGGGTGAGCACCGACCTGCCCGACTGCAGCTATCCGCCCGGCATCGTCAGTGCGCCGTTGAACGAACTGCTGCCCCCTCCGGTGGTCCAGCGCCTGCGAACGGCCCTGGTGCGCGTGGGAAAGCGCATGCGCGGTTACCGCACCAACGAGGCCGTGCTGGTGGCCGTCGAGAGCCGAACGAGCAGCCCTGTGCGCATCCCGCGCGACCCGGACACGCTGGAGCACCCGGAGGTCGAAGGGCTCTATCCCTGCGGGGAAGGAGCCGGCTACGCCGGCGGTATCGTGAGCGCCGCCATGGACGGTATGCGGGTGGCGGAGCGCATCGCCGTGCGCACGGGACGTTCCGTCGCTCAGGATTGACGGCGTCGCGCGAACTCCATGCACAGGGCCGTGGCGGCCATCGCCACGTTGAGCGACTCCGCGCCTCCCCCGCCCGGCACGCGCACCACCTGATCGGCCTGCGCCCTCACCGCGTCCGAAAGCCCGTGTGATTCACTGCCGAGCACCAGCACCGCCGGGCGACGCAGCCCCACTTCGAACGCGGATGCGCCGGTCATGTCGGCCGCATAGACCTCCGCCCCTTCACGCCGTGCGCGCGACAGCCTGTCCGCCAGCACCATGGCCAACACGTTCACGCGGAACACCGAACCCATGCTGGCCTGAACGGTCTTCGGATTGAACGGGTCCACCGAACCCTCGGCGCACCAGATGCGGCGGATCCCGAACCAATCGGCCAACCGGATGATGGTGCCGAGGTTCCCCGGATCGGCCACTCCGTCCAGGGCCAGCACCAGCTCCGCCGCATGCAACGGCCCGTCATCGCCTGGCGGGGGCAGGTCCACGACGGCGATCAGCTCATTGCCCTGCTCGAAGGTGCCCAGCCGCTCCAACCGATGTGGAGGCGCGATGCGCAACAGATGCTCCGGGACTTCCGCCGTGCGGGCCGCCTCGGCCGTGGCCACCACGAACCGCACCGGCCATCCGGAACCCAAGGCCTCGCCCACCAGCTTGCGTCCCTGGACGAGGAACGCGCCTTCGGTCCTGCGATGCCGCCGCTCCAGCAGCGCACGTGTCAACTTGAACTCCGCCTCCCTCAACCTGTCGGATATCTTTGGCCTTCGCCAAAACTAGGGACCAGCCACTCCTCCGTGCATCCGCGGACCACGCATATCGTGCTGCCGGTGGTCCTTTTGCTGGTCCTTTCCGCGTGCGACCCGGCCCGCCGCGTGCCAGCGGACCGACACCTCCTGGTGAGGTCGAAGGTGGACGTGAAGGACCAACGGGTGAACAAGGACGAGCTGGCCTCGCTGATGAAGCAGCGGCCCAACAAGCGCATCCTGGGGCTGCGGTTCTACCTGGCGATGTACAACCTGCCGTCGCCTGAACGGCTGGCGCGCCGCAAGGCCGCACGGGCGGAGCGCACCGCCAAGGCCAATGCCAAGCGCGCGCTGCGGGGCAGACCACCCAGGGAGCCTGGACGCACGTTCGGTGAATGGCTGCGCGAGGCGGTGGGTGAGCCCCCCGTGGTGCTGGACAGCACCCTGACCTCCCGTACCGTGGCCCAGATGCGGATGTACCTGTTGCGCGAGGGCTTCTTCAAGGGCGAGGTCACCGATTCCGTCACCTACCGTGGGCGCCGGGCGCGCTTGCGTTACCACGTGATGCCCGGCGAGCCGCATCGCATGCGCAACATCCGCTTCACGGTGGACGACCCCAGCATCGAGGACTACCTGACGAAGACCTGGGACGGGTCGCGCCTGCGCAGCGGTGAACGGTTCGATGCGGACGAGCTGGAGGCCGAGCGTGACCGGGTGACCGGCGTGCTGCGCGAACTGGGATACATCTACTTCCACCGTGATCTGGTGTCCTTCGATGCCGATACCGCGGCGGGCGACCACCAAGTGGACGTGCTCATGCGTCTGACCCGACCGCTGGCCGATCGGGCCGCGGGCCTCCGGGGTTCCCGGGAGGGCACCATCCATTACGTGGGGCGGGTCACCATCGACGCCACGGGCTCCTTCGCCGGCCGCGCGACCGCACCCGTGGACACGCTCATGCGCGACGGGTACAGCTTCCTCTTCCAGGGTCGGAAGCCACGCTATCGGCCACAGGCCCTGCTGAGCGCGGTGTACTTCCATCCGGGCGATCGCTACCAGGCCAGCATGGCGGACCGGACCTTCCGCCGATTGACCAACCTGCGTGTCTTCGACCGGGTGGACCTTCTGTACGATACGGTGGGCACCGGAGCGCGGGACGTGGTGAACTGCACGATGCGGTTGACCCCCGCCAAGCAGCAAGGCTTCACGGTGGAGGGCTTCGGGACCAACCGCGGCGGCTTCCTCGGCACCTCGATCAGCGTGGCCTACCGCCACCGCAACGTGTTCCGCAACATGGGTTCCCTTCAGGCGCAGGTGACCCTCGGCCTGGAAGCGCAACAGAGCATCACCGGCCAGGAAACGGGCACGGGCGAGACCAGCACCGCCGTCGGCCGGGATGTGCTCTTCAACACCGTGGAGATCGGCCCGGAGCTCACCCTGCGCTTCCCGCGCCCTTTCGTTCCGGCCCGCTGGTTCACCAAATCGGCCGCCCCGCGCACCACCTGGACCGCGCTGTACAACTACCAGCGCCGACCGGACTACAACCGCACCCTGGCCCGGACGAGCCTAGGGCTCGAATGGACCGAGAGCCCCCGGGCCACCGTGGGCATCTTCCCGGTGGACCTCAACATCATCCGCATCCCGTTCCTCACCGACGCCTTCCGGAGCTACCTGCAACAGGCCAACGACCCGGTGCTCACCGACAGCTACACGGACCACCTGATCATCGGGGCCCGGGCGTTCTACACCCTGAACACCCAGGGGACGGCCAAAGGACGCGATGTGGTCTTCCTCCGCACCTCCCTGGAGACCAGTGGCAATCTGCTGAGCGGAGTGGCCGGCCTGCTGGGCTGGGAGCGCACCACGGACACCAGCGGCAACAGCTTCCACACCATCGACGGGGTGCGTTTCGCGCAGTTCGTGAAGGTGGACGCGGACCTCCGCTACTATCGGCACCTGCATGAAAAGAGCCAGCTGGTGTTCAGGGCCGCCGCCGGTGTGGGCGTACCCTTCGGCAACCTCGGTGTGCTTCCGTTCGAATCGAGCTTCTTCGTGGGCGGTGCGAACGGTCTGCGGGCCTGGCGGGCGCGCTCGGTGGGACCGGGTTCCTATGCTGCGCCACTGATCGCGTACGACCGCATCGGCGAGGTGCGTATCGAGGCCAACGCCGAGTACCGGTTCAAGCTGGTGGGCTTCTTCGAGATGGGGCTCTTCGTCGACGCCGGCAACATCTGGTACCTGAAGGAAGACCCCCAGCGCCCGGGCAGCGGGATCGACAGCGACCTGCTGAGCGACCTGGCCATCGGCGTGGGGGCCGGCCTGCGCCTGAACTTCGATTTCTTCCTGGTGCGCTTCGACCTGGGCTTCCAGACCAAGGACCCCGCGCTGCCCTCCGGGGAGCGCTGGATCTTCGAACGCACCCGGGAGGACCGGGCCCTCAGCGACCTGGCCAACCTGAACCTCGGGATCGGGTATCCGTTCTGACCGGACCGGCCGGTTAGACACCCCTGACCGCTTTCCGTAGTTTTGCCGCCCATCCGCACGCACCGCATGCCCACCACCACCCAGACCGGCCGGATCGAGGAGCTTCTCGGCCAGGACGCCGACCGCCTGCTCGGACACCGTTGCACCACCATCAGCAAGGACCAGTTGAACCTGCCCGGTCCCGATTTCGTGGACCGCTGTTTCGTTGGCAGCAACCGGAGCCCGCAGGTGTTGCGCAGCCTGCAAGCCCTCTATGGGACGGGGCGCCTGGCCCATACCGGTTACATGAGCATCCTGCCGGTGGACCAGGGCATCGAGCACAGCGCCGCGGCCAGCTTCGCCCCGAACCCCATCTACTTCGACGGGGAGAACATCGTGAAGCTCGCCATCGAAGGCGGCTGCAACGCGGTGGCCAGCACCTACGGGGTGCTCGGGAGCGTGGCGCGCAAGTACGCCCACCGCATCCCCTTCATCGTGAAGATCAACCACAACGAGCTGATGACCCTGCCGAACAAGTTCGACCAGGTGCTCTTCGGCACCGTGGAGAGCGCGTGGGACATGGGGGCCGTGGCCGTAGGGGCCACGATCTACTTCGGCAGTGACGAAAGCACCCGGCAGATCACCGAGATCGCCGAGGCCTTCCAGCTCGCCCATGAGCTGGGCATGGCCACCATCCTGTGGTGCTACCTGCGCAATCCGGGCTTCAAGAAGGACGGCGTCGATTACCACACCGCCGCCGACCTCACCGCGCAGGCCAACCACCTCGGTGTCACCATCCAGGCGGACATCATCAAGCAGAAGCTGCCCGAGGTGAACGGCGGCTACACGGCGCTGAGCGGCTACGGCAAGACCCACAAAAAGGTCTACAGCGACCTCACCACGGACCATCCGATCGACCTGTGCCGCTACCAGGTGGCCAACTGCTACATGGGCCGCATCGGCCTGATCAACAGCGGCGGTGCGAGCAGCGGCGAGAGCGACCTGGCCGAGGCCGTGCGGACCGCGGTGATCAACAAGCGCGCCGGTGGCCAGGGCCTCATCAGCGGCCGGAAAGCCTTCCAACGCCCCATGGGCGAAGGCGTGCAACTGCTCAACGCCATCCAGGATGTCTACCTGGACAACAAGGTCACAATAGCCTAGGAGAAACCTGAAACAGGAAAGCCGAAAGCTGGAACGGGATCCGGTTTCCAGTTCGAGCCTTCAACGTTCAACTTTGCGCTCATGGGCTGGTTCACACGCACCAAGGAAGGCATCACCACCTCCACCGAGGAGAAGAAGGAGACGCCTGAGGGGCTCTGGTACAAGTGCCCGGAATGCGACGAGATCATGACCTCGGAGGACCATGAGAACAACCTCTGGGTCTGTGGCAAGTGCGAGCATCACGAGAAGATCGGCAGCGAGGAGTACTTCGCCATCCTCTTCGACGACCAGAAGTACACCGAGCTGCACCCCGACCTGGTGGCCGGTGACCCCCTGAAGTTCGTCGACACCAAACGCTACACCGACCGCCTGCAGAAGACCCGCACGGACACCGGCCTGAACGATGCGTTGCGGGCGGCGGAAGGCAAACTGGACAAGCGTATGGTGGTGATCGCCTGCATGGATTTCCGCTTCATCGGCGGAAGCATGGGCAGCGTGGTCGGGGAGAAGATCGCCCTGGCGGCCGACCAGGCCATGAAGCGCAAGTGCCCGCTCATCATCATCAGCAAGAGCGGCGGGGCCAGGATGATGGAGGCCGGGTTCAGCTTGATGCAGATGGCCAAGACCAGCGCCAAGCTCACCCAATTGGCGGCCAAGCGCCTGCCGTACATCAGCGTGCTCACCGACCCCACCACGGGCGGTGTGACGGCCAGTTTCGCCATGCTGGGCGACCTGAACATCGCCGAGCCGAAGGCGCTGATCGGCTTCGCCGGCCCCCGGGTGGTGAAGGAGACCATCGGCACCGATCTGCCCAAAGGCTTCCAGACCAGCGAGTTCGTCCTGGAGCACGGCTTCCTGGACAAGATCGTACCCCGTAAAGACCTGAAGGCCAGGCTTTCGCAGTTCATCACCTTCTTTCAGGCCTGAGGGGGTTCCCGGGACCTGAAAACCTCTATCTTTGCCGCCTCAACACGGAAGGATGCCGTGTTGGACCAACGCGGACGACCATGTACCTGACGAAAGAGGCCAAGCGCGAGATCTTCAAGAAGCACGGTGGCACCGAGATGAACACCGGGGCGGCCGAGAGCCAGATCGCGCTCTTCACCAAGCGCATCGACCACCTGACCGGGCACCTGAAGGCCAACAAGAAGGACCACGCCACGGAGATGGCCCTGATGGGCCTGGTGGGCAAGCGCAAACAGCTCCTGAACTACCTGAAGGAGCAGCACTTGGAGCGCTACCGCGCCATCATCCAGGAGCTTGGTCTGCGCAAGTGACCCCCGCGCGACCGCCGGGCATATGGCGGCGCCTGGATATCAGATCTGAACCAAGGGCGATCGTGAGGCACGGTCGCCCTTTTTCATCGCTGAGGCAACGAGAGGAAAACAACACGAGGTAAAGAAGACGAGAACATGAGACCACAAGGGATCAAGAAGACCATCGACATGGGCGATGGCCGCCCCATCACCATCGAGACCGGGGTGCTGGCGAAACAAGCGGACGGTTCGGTGACGGTGCGTATGGGCGACACGATCGTGCTGGCCACGGTGGTCGCCACCAAAGAGGCCCGCGAGGGCATCGACTTCCTGCCCCTGCAGGTGGAATACCGCGAGAAATTCAGTGCCGCCGGCCGTTTCCCCGGCGGTTTCTTCAAGCGTGAGGCCCGCCCCAGCGACCACGAGATCCTCGTGAGCCGCCTGGTGGACCGCGCGCTTCGCCCCCTCTTCCCCGACGATTTCCACGGGGACACGCAGGTGCAGGTGATGCTGATGAGCCACGACAAGAAGAACCACAGCGACAGCCTGGCCTGCCTGGCCGGAGCAGCCGCCCTGGCGGTGAGCGACATCCCGTTCGGCGGACCGGTGAGCGAGGTGCGCGTGGCCCGCATCGACGGCCGATTCCAGATCAACCCCGACATGGTGGAAGTGGAGCGCGCCGACATCGACCTCATCGTGGCCGCCACCGAGCAGGACATCCTCATGGTGGAGGGCGAGATGAACGAAGTGCAGGAGGCCGACATGATCGAGGCCATCAAAGTGGCCCATGAAGCGATCAAGGTGCACTGCCGGGTCCTGAAAGAGCTGAGCGCCGCCGTGGCCAAGAGCCATGTGAAGCGGACCTATGAGCACGAGAAGAACAACCCGGAGGTGGAGAAGAAGATCGCCGACTTCTGCTACCAACGCTACTACGACCTGGCCCTGCAGCCCAGCGGCAAGGAGGACCGCAGCGCCAAGTTCGGCGCCGTGAAGGACGAGTGCCTCGCCACCCTCACCGACGAGGAGAAGGCGGACAAGGCGATGCTGGCCCGCTACTTCAAGAAGGTGCAGAAGAAGGCGGTGCGCAATGCCGTGCTGGACAAAGGCGTCCGCCTCGACGGTCGCAAGACCACGGAGATCCGTCCCATCTGGTGCGAGATCGACATGCTGCCCGGCACGCACGGCAGCGCCATCTTCACCCGCGGTGAGACCCAGGCCATCAACACGGTGACGCTGGGCAGCTCGCTCGATGAGCAGACCATCGACCTGGCCACGCGCAAGGGCAGCGAGAACTTCATGCTGCACTACAACTTCCCCAGCTTCAGCACGGGCGAGGTGAAGCCGATCCGCGGCCCCGGCCGTCGTGAGGTGGGCCACGGCAACCTGGCGCTCCGCGCACTGAAGCCGGTGATCCCGCCCGCCCCCGGGAACCCCTACACGATCCGCCTGAACTGCGACATCCTCGAGAGCAACGGCAGCAGCTCCATGGCCACCGTGTGCAGCGGCACCCTCGCCCTGATGGACGCCGGCGTGCAGATCAAGGCCCCGGTGAGCGGCATCGCCATGGGCATGATCAGCGACGGCAAGCGCCACGCGATCCTCAGCGACATCCTCGGTGACGAGGACTTCCTGGGCGACATGGACTTCAAGATCTGCGGCACGGCCAAGGGCATCACCGCCACGCAGATGGACATGAAGGTGGACGGCCTCCCCTACGAGGTGCTCGCCCAGGCCCTCGAACAGGCGCGCCAGGGCCGCATGCACATCCTCGGCGAGATGCTCAAGACCATCGACAAGCCGCGCGAGGACTACAAGCCGCACGCTCCGCGCATCGTCACCTTCGAGGTGCCGAAGGAGAGCATCGGGCCCATCATCGGTCCGGGAGGCCGTGTGATCCAGGAGATCCAGGCCGAGACCGGCGCACAGATCAGCATCGACGAGGTGGAAGGCCGCGGTGTGGTGGAGATCGCCAGCGAGAACAAGGCCAGCATCGAGGCCGCCGTGGCGCGTGTGAAGGCGATCGCCTTCCCGCCCCAGGCCGAGATCGGCGTGAACTACCGCGGCAAGGTGAAGACGATCATGCCCTACGGCGCGTTCGTGGAGATCTTCCCGGGCACCGACGGCCTGCTGCACGTGAGCGAGCTGGACTGGAAGCGCATCGAGCGCGTGGAGGACGTGCTGAAGGAGGGCGAGGTGATCGACTTCCAGGTGGTGGGCAAGGACCCGCGCACCGGCAAGTTGAAGCTGAGCCGCCGTGTGCTGCTGCCCAAACCCGAAGGCTGGGTGGACCGCGAACCCGCCATGGAAGGCGCCGACCGCGAGCGTCGGGACCGGGGCGACCGTCCCCGCCGGGACGACCGCCCGCGCCGCGACGACCGTCCGCGCCGCGAGCACGGTGGCGCGCCTCCCGAGCAGAACTGATCCGACGTCATCCGACAGCAGGGCCGCCCGAAAGGCGGCCCTGCCGCTTCAGGCCGGTGCGTGCCTTGCGTAACCAGCACGGCCCCTGCGCCGTTGAACAGCGTGCTCTTCGCCTAACACCCCCAGCGCACATATGGCACGCATGCGGCAATTGAAGATCACCAAGCAGGTGACCAACCGGGACACGCCGTCCCTGGACAAGTACCTGACGGAGATCGGGAAAGTGAAGTTGATCACGGCCGAAGAGGAGGTGGAGCTCGCCCGCCGCATCAAGGAAGGTGACAATGACGCCCTGGAAGCGCTCTGCAAGGCCAACCTGCGCTTCGTGGTGAGCGTGTCCAAACAGTATCAGGGGCAGGGCCTCAGCCTGCCCGACCTGATCAGCGAAGGCAACCTCGGCCTCATCAAGGCCGCCAAGCGCTTCGATGAGACACGCGGCTTCAAGTTCATCAGCTATGCCGTGTGGTGGATCCGTCAGCAGATCCTGCAAAGCCTCGCCGAACAGGCCCGCATCGTCCGCCTGCCGCTGAACAAGATCGGCTCCATCAACAAGATCAACAAGGCCTTCGCCAAGCTGGAGCAGGAGCACGAGCGACCGCCCACCGCGCATGAACTGGCCGAAGTGCTGGAGATGACCCTCGAGGAGGTGAAGACCAGCCTGAACAACACCGGCAAGCACCTCAGCATGGACGCCCCGTTGCGTGAAGGCGAGGACAGCGGCACCATGCTGGACCTGATGAAGAACCAGGACCTGCCCGACCCCGAGGAGGCGCTGATGACCGACAGCCTGCGGCTCGAGATCGAGCGCAGCCTGGACGCGCTGAGCAGCCGCGAGGCCGATGTGATCCGCCTCTACTTCGGGCTGAAGGGCAACCAGCCGCACACCCTGGAGGAGATCGGCCAGAAGTTCGACCTGACCCGCGAACGCGTGCGCCAGATCAAGGAGAAGGCCATCCGCCGGCTGAAGCACACGGGCCGTTCGCGCACCCTGCGCGCCTACCTGGGCTGATCCATCACCGTATACCTGAAGGCCGCCTCCTCCACGGGGCGGCCTTTCCCGTTCACCACACGGCCACGGTGCCCGAGCGGCCCCTACTTTCGCCCCAGATGCCGCACATCCTCGCCCCTTCCCTGCTCTCGGCCGACTTCACCGACCTGGGCGCCGCCGTCGCGCTCGTGGACGACAGCCCTGCGCAATGGCTTCACCTCGACGTGATGGACGGCGTCTTCGTGCCCAACATCAGCTACGGCATCCCGATCATCAAGGCCATCCGACCGCTCACACGGAAGGTGTTCGACACGCACCTGATGATCGTGGACCCCGACCGTTACATCATGGCGTTCAAGGAGGCCGGTGCGGACGTGCTCACCGTTCACCTGGAGGCCTGCACCCACCTGCACCGCACGGTGCAGGCCATCAAGGCCCAGGGCATGAAGGCCGGGGTCTCGATCAATCCGCACACGCCGGCATCGGCCCTGGAGGCCATCCTGCCCGACCTGGACCTGGTGCTGGTGATGAGCGTGAACCCGGGGTTCGGCGGGCAGCGCTTCATCGAAGGCACCTATCGCAAACTGGACGCGCTGCGCGAGCTGCGCCAGCGGACCGGCTCCGGCGCCTTGATCGAGGTGGATGGCGGCGTGGGCACGGACAACCACCGCAGGCTGGTGGACCATGGCGCGGACGTGCTTGTGGCCGGCAACAGCGTGTTCGGGGCGGCGGACCCGCGAGCGGCCATCATCACCCTGCTTTCCTGACCGGAGGCAGCGTCGGCGCATCGCACCACGTCCTTCACCTGCTGGCGCGCGGCCTTGTGGCCGTCGTACCTTGCCCATCGCGATGGAGCCCCTGCACCAGGACCGTTCGGTGTTCGACGCGGAGTTCGTGCACAACCGCATCGGGCTGGTGCAACGCCGTGCCATCTGGGCCTATCTGGAAGCCCTGCTCCGCAACCCCGGCATGCACGTGCTGGAGCTGAACACGGGCGACGCCACCGACGCCGTGCACCTGGCCCGACAGGGCCATCGGGTGATCGCCACCGACCAGAGCCCCGAGCTGATCCGCCAGGCCCGGGAGCGCGTCCGTCAGTATGGGCTGGAGGACCGCATCCTGCTTGAGCTCTTGCCGCGGACCGGGCTTCACGGACAGGTGTGGCCGATGCTCTTCGACCTGGTGCTGTCCGACATGGGCGGCCTGAACCAGTATGACGAGGACGACCTGGTGGCCATGATCCATGCCGTGGCCGAACGGATCCGCCCCGGCGGGCGCTTCGTGGCCGTGATCCAGCCCGACCGATGCATCCGGGAGACCCTGCATCACCTCCTGCGGTTCCAGTGGCGGGAAGCCTTCCAACGCGGGCAACAGCGAACGGAGCTCGCCGGCTTGAGCGGCACGGGGGTGGTGCGCTGGAACCATGCGCCGGCGACCGTGGAGCGGCTCACTGCGCCCTGGTTCCGGACCGTGAACATCCGACCGGTCGGGCTTTTCGTCCCCCCCACGCACCTGGTGCACCGGTACGGGCATCGGCCCAAGGCGCTCGATCGCTTGTCCCGCCTGGATGAGCTGGTGGCCGGATGGCGTTGGACCGCCCGATATGCCGACCACTACCTGATCGACCTGGAACGCCGGCGTTGATCGTTGGCAACATTCGACAGGCCCACCGCTCCGCTCGGACCGGACAGGTCTAGTTTCGCGGCCTCACGCCACGCACCCATCCCATGCGCCTCCTACTGACGACCCTGTCCCTGCCCGTGATCCTCGGTACCGCCACCGCCCAGGAGCATTGCATGGCCGAAGTGATCACCCGGAGGCACCTCATCGCCCACGGAGGGTCGGGCGATCTGGCCACGGCCCTGCGCCAGGTGCCTCGCGGCAGTTCTCGCGGCGGCCTGCAGACCGTGCCCGTGGTGGTGCACGTGGTGTGGAACACCGCCGCGGAGAACGTGCCCGACGCCTCGATCACGCAGATGATCGACCAGATGAACCAGGACTACCAGCAGTTGAACACCGACCTGAGCACGGTGCGCCCGGCCTTCACCGGCGTGATCGGCCATGGAGGCATGGAATTCTGCCTGGCCACGGTGGACCCGAACGGCAACCCGACCACGGGCATCACCCGGACCCAATCCTCGGAGACCTGGTTCGATCCGGACACGGAGACCGACGACATGAAGTCACCTCCGAAGGGCATCAGCCCGTGGGACCCCGACCACTACCTGAACATCTGGGTGTGCGACATCACCAGCGGGGCCACGGGCGGAACGGTGACCGTCGGTTACGCGTACCTGCCGGTGGGCGGTGTGGTGGGGTCGGGCATCGATGGGCTCGTGATCGACTATGACTACGGATTGGGCGCCGGGGAGCGCACGGCCACCCACGAGATCGGACACTACTTCGGCCTGCTGCATCCCTTCGACAACGGCAACTGCACCGACTCGGACGGCTTCTCCGACACCCCGCTCACCAACAGCCCCACCTTCAGCTGCAGCAACACCAACCTGATGAAGTGCGGGGTCCTCACCCAGTACGAGAACTTCATGGACTACGCCTCCTGCAGTGTGATGTTCACCGACCAGCAGGCCGCCTCGATGCAGGGCGTGCTGAACGGTGCTCGCGCTTCGCTGCTGAACAGCCTTGCCTGCGGCACGGTGCCCTCCGGCCCCTGCATCCCGACGAGCGGGCAAGGCCCCGCGGACGGTGACTACATCGACGGGGTGCAGATCGGCTCCATCAACAACACCGGCACGGGTGGCACCGGAGGCCCCGGCTATGTGGACTACACCGGCCAAAGCACCACCCTGACGCGGGGGTCCGCTCAAGTCCTGCAGGTCACCGCCGGCACGTACGTGGGCGATGCGTTCGCCGCCTGGATCGATTACGACCAGGACGACCTGTTCGAGGCGGGCGAGAAGCTGGGGGAAGTGTCGAACACCTCGGCCGGTCAGGTCCTGTCCATCCCCTTCACCGTGCCGGTGAGCGCGGCCCTGGGCCAGGCCCGCCTGCGGGTGCGGGGCGTGTACCTCAACACGGGGGAGCCCGACCCTGCGGACCCCTGCTTCGATTACAATTGGGGCCAGACGGAGGACTACACCGTGGTCATCACCACCCCGGGAGGTCCGTGCATCCCCACCTCGGCGAACGGCACCGCCGATGGCGATTTCATCCAGAGCGTGCAGTTGGGCGCCATCCAGAACATCGGCACGGGCGGACCGAGCATGCCCACCTACAGCGACTACACGGCCTTGAGCACCGACCTGGTGCGGGGCGACAGCTACACCCTGCAGGTCACGGGAGGCACCTATGTACCGGATCAGGTCGCAGCCTGGATCGACATGGACCAGGACGGTCAGTTCGAGGCGGGTGAGAAGCTCGGCGAGGTGACCAACAGCGCCCCGCTCCAGGTGCTGTCCCTCCCCTTCACCGTGCCCTTGAGCGCCTCCCTCGGTGGCACCGTGATGCGCGTGCGCAGTGTGTACACCAACACCGGTGAGCCCGATCCGGTGGACCCCTGCTTCAACTACGCCTGGGGCGAAACGGAGGACTACACCGTGGACATCACGACCTCCACCGGCCTTGTCGCGAGCGCCACCAGCGGAATGCAGGTCCTTGTCCGGGAAGGCCGGGCCGAACTGCTGGGTGAAGGGGCGCTCGGACAGCCCTACCGGGTGGTGGACGGTGTCGGCCGCGTGGTGGCCGAGGGCCGCATCCGGGCGGATCGCACGACCGTTCTGGCCAGTGGCGCTGCGCCGGGCGCGTACCAGGTGCTCGTGACGGCAGCCGGTCGGGACCCCATCGTCCTTCGTTTCATCCTCACCGGCGAGTAGGCCGCGGTCGACCGCTCACCTTCGCTCGTCGACCGGCGCCTGCCGTCCGGCGGATCCCCGTTCGTCGTCCGAAACCTCGGGGAACGGCGCCCGTACGCGTCAGCACACCCCTGTCCCATGAGCTTCCGGAAGGCCGCCACGCTCGCCCTGATGCTGACCGCTGCGGGGACCCGGGCCCAGCGATCGGCCCTCGGGATCAAGGGTGGCGTGGTGCTGAGCACCGCCCGGTCCGAACTGGTGCGGTACGGTCCGGTCCCCGGAGCCACGCTGGGGCCCTACGCGGCATTGGGCGTGAGCGACCGGATCGAAGTGCAGCCCGAGCTGCTCGTGAGCCTGCAAGGCGCCTCCTACCTGGTGGGTGAGGATGAGGCCCGGTGGGTGGACCGCCACCTGTACGCCCAGCTTCCCGTATCGGTGAAGTTCTTCGTCAGCAACACGTTCAACCTCCACATGGGCGGCCAGCTGGGCTGGTTGTTGCTTGCGCGCACCGAGACCGTGGAGGAGGCCCGCACCACCACCGATCGTTTCGTGCCGCTCGATGCCGGCATCATCGCCGGGCTCGGCCTGGACCTGATCGGTGGCACGGACCTGACGCTGCGCTACTATGGCGGAGTGACCCCGACGCTGGCCGAGGACAGCACCGTCTACCCGCGCAACAACACGCTTCAGCTCACCGTGGGGTACCGGTTCAAGCCGTTCAAGCGCCGGCATGCCCGCCGGCGCTGAGGCCACGGCTATCTTTGGCCCGTGCGCCAACGGCCGATCATCGCGTTGCTGGGCGGCGGCCAGCTCGGCCGGATGTTCATCGAGAACGCCCTGCGGTACGACGCGCGGGTGCATGTGCTCGACCCCGATCCACAGTGCCCGTGCGCCGGCATCGCCGAGCATTTCGTGCAGGGCTCCTTCGCCGATCACGACACGGTGCTGCGTTTCGTGCAGGACGCCGATGTGGTGGGCATCGAGATCGAGCATGTGAGCGTGTCCGCCTTGGACGCTGCTCGCGCCATGGGCAAGCGCGTGATCCCCGATCCGTCGGTGCTGCGCACCATCCAGGACAAGGGTGCACAGAAGCTGTTCTATCAGGACCACGGCATCCCCACCGCGCCGTTCCGGCTGGTGGACGGGCGTGCCGCACTGCTCGCCGCACCGCCCCCCTTTCCCGCCTTCCTGAAGGCGCGCACTGGTGGCTATGATGGTAAGGGGGTGATGGCGCTGCGTGGACCGGAGGACCTCGCGCGCGCCTTCGAAGCACCGGCCGTCGTGGAGGAGCAGGTGTCCGTGGCGCTCGAGCTTGCGGTCCTGGTGGTGCGCGATGCGAAGGGCAACACCCTGTCGTACGACCCTGTGGAGATGGTGTTCGACCCGCGCTACAACCTGGTGGACCATCTTCGTGCACCGGCCCGTTCGGAGGCCGCGACCCTGGAGCACGCGCGGCAGCTTGCCGTTCGGGTGGCGGAGGCCTTCAACGCTCCGGGGCTTTATGCCGTCGAGCTGTTCCTCACCACGGACGGCGCCCTGCTCGTGAACGAGACCGCACCTCGCGCGCACAATTCAGGCCACCACACGATCGAAGCCTGCGCGAGCAGCCAGTTCGACCAGCTGCTCCGGCTCTACCTCGACCTGCCCATCGGTGACGCCCGGCTGCGGGCCCATGCGGCCATGGTGAACCTGGTGGGTGAAGGCGGTCGTGGTGAACCGGTGCTGAACGGGCTCTCCGACATCGTGCACGTGCCGGGCTCCTTTGTGCATCTGTACGGCAAGCGTGAAACGCGCGACGGTCGGAAGATGGGCCATGTGACCCTGCTGGCCGAGGACCACGGCGCACTGGACCAAGGCATCGCCGTCACCCGCCTGCATGGGCGCGTGGTGCCGGCCACGCCGCAAGCGACCACAACACCCACACGGACATGATCGGGATCATCATGGGCAGCCGCAGCGACCTGGAAGTGATGCGCGAGGCGGCCGACACCCTCAAGGAGTTCCAGGTGGAGCATGAGCTCACGGTGGTGAGCGCGCACCGCACGCCGGAGCGCATGTTCGACTATGCCCGCACGGCACGCGCCCGCGGGCTGAAGGCCATCATCGCAGGCGCCGGTGGCGCCGCCCATCTGCCCGGCATGGTGGCCAGCCTCACCACGCTGCCGGTGATCGGCGTGCCCATCCGAAGCCGCAACAGCATCGACGGATGGGACAGCCTCCTGAGCATCGTGCAGATGCCGGCCGGGGTTCCCGTGGCCACGGTGGCCATCAACGGGGCGCGCAACGCCGGGCTCCTGGCCGTGCAGCTCCTGGGCGCCCATGATCCCTCGATCGCCGATGCCTTGGAGCGGTTCAAGCACGAGCAACAGGCCAAGATCCACGATGGGATCGGCGTGCTGCGCCAGCAGTTCCCGAACCGTTTCGACCGATGATCCAGGCCCGGGGCCTGTGCGGCAAGGTGCACGCCCTGCGCATGGGACCCGGAGAGGACGTGCGCCTGGGCCTGCAGGACTGGGCCGTGCGCAGCGGGGTCAGGGCCGGCGCGGTGATCTCGGCCGTGGGCAGCCTCGGCCCTTGCTCGCTTCGCCTCGCCGGTCGCACGGAGGCCACCATCCTGGAGCAGGACCTGGAGCTGCTCACCCTCAGCGGGACCATCGGTCCGGACGGCGCGCATCTTCATGCCACGGTGTCCGGCCCGGACGGTGCCGTGCTTGGAGGCCATGTGCTGGCGGGCTGCCGGGTGCGTACCACGATGGAGCTCGTCATCCTCGAGCTCGAAGGCGTGGTCCTCCATCGGCGTCCCGACCCGGGGACCGGCTCCAGCGAGCTCGTACCCGCCCAGCACTAGGCTCACGGTCCGATCTGCACGATCGTGCGACCCGGTACGATCACGGCGTACACCTCGTCGAGGTCGGCATTGCGCATGGCGATGCAGCCCAGGGTCCAATCGACACCCGTGGTGATGAGGACGTCCATGCCCTCCGGAACGCCGTGGATGCCGATCTCGCCGCCGATGTCCGCATCGGCCGGGATCTCTCCGGAAGCACGCCGCCTCTCGAACCGCGCGCGGCTTTCGGCGTTGGGGTAGTCGATCCACGCGAACCGATGCCACTCCCGATGCGGGTATTTGTCGCGGAAGGTGAAGCGCCCCTCGGGCGTACGCCGATCGCCCTGCATGCGCTTGTCCCCTTCGGGCGCTCCACCCAGCACCACGGCATAGCAGCGCAGGGCCTCGGTGCCGCGCATCACGCACAGCCGTCGGTCGCTCTTGTCCACGTGCAGCTCCAGTGCGTCCAAGCCCGGACCGAGGCTGTCCAGGAGCACGCTCAATGGCACCGGATCGACGGCCCGGTCCACGGCGGTGCCGCGCGGCGCGGACGCGGTGGTGCATGACGCGACCAGGCCAAGGCCCAGGGAGCGAAGCAGGAGAAAGCGACCACGCACGGAACAGGAACGCACTCGCCCCCCCTGCCCGTATGCTCCACCTCAGCCGGCGCGCCTGCCGAACGTGTAGCCCAGCCGCAGCAGCACTTCCACACCCCGCGCATCGGCGTAGTACCTGAAGCGGTCCATCAGGTCCCGGTAACGGGTGTTGAGCAGGTTGTTCCCCTCGATGCCGACACGGAGGATGCCGCTTCCCATCCGGCGCTCGATCGCCGCGCTGAGCCCCAGCAGGTGGTAGGTGGGCGGGGGATCGGCCAGGTCGAGGTCCACGGGATAACGGGTCTGACGCAGCACCAGGGACGAGCGAACGGCCACTTCAGGGCGCATGCGGCTCCCCTGGTCTCCGCCTTGCCAGGCCAGCAGCAGCCCGCCACGGTCGGAAGGCATGAGGTAGAGCCACTCATCGCGCACGAGGTCCCGACCCCGTACGATGCTCCATTCGAGGGTGGTGCTCCAGCTGCGCGAGAGCCGCAGGCGGGCACGCCCGTCGACACCCCAGATGAACGCATCGGTGGCGGTGTAGCGGAACACGGGGAACGCACCGCGGATCGTGAGCTCAACGCCGTCCGGGCGCAGTTGGATGAACCCATCGGCGCGGCCGGCGTGGAGTGAGACGATCCCGGTGAGCCTGCCGCGCCAAGCACTGCCTTCCAGATCGATCGTGCCCTTGATCATGCGTTCACTGCCCAAGCTCGCATCCCCTTCCTCGATGGCCGCTGCGCCGTGGTGCAGACCCGCGCTGTACAGCTCGCTCACGTGGGGCGGCCGGAACGCCGAGCTGAGGTTGAACCGGAGCCGCAGGCTGTCCGAAACGCCCCAGTTGGCCCCCAGGCTCCCTGCCCCGTTCAGGAAGCGGAGATCGTCCGTGACCGGCCGGTCGTCCGCGTCATACGTGTACACGGTAAGGCCTGCGCCCTCCATCCGCGCCCCGGCCTCCAGTTCCACCCGGTCGCCGAGCGGCAGGTGCTCCAGGACGAATACGCCCAGCAGGTTCCGCCGAAAGTCCGGTATCAGCGGGCTGACACCGGTGCCCGGGATGTTCACGTTGGTCTGCAGCACGCCATTGGCCCCGACCTTCCCGTGAAGCCGTGCGCCCACGTGGTGCTTCAGCACGAGGTCGGCCGAGTGCGTGGCCAGAAAGAGGTCGAGCGCAGGACGCGCACTGCGGCCGCCGCGCCGGATGTCAAACTCCTGGCGGTCGTTCGCCTGATACGCGTAGGTGACCTCCAATTGCCCGCGCCGCGCCACACGAAGCTCGCCATGCGCCTTGAGCAGGTGGTGCCGCACCATTTGCCGTGGTGCGTCGATGGCATGGGTGAACGGTGCTTGGTACCACGGTTCATCCCGGGCGATGGCGTTCTCCAGGTCGGTGAGGTTGCCGACGTGCGCCGCACGCAGGATGCCGACCTCCCGGGCCAGGTAGCTGTAGTAGAGCTCCGCCCCCGAACGCGGACGGTGGTACCCCACGGCGATCGAGCCTGCACCTTCGCGCAGGCCCGTGTTGCTGAGCACGTACCCCGGCGCCTGGCCGTCGCCCAGCAGGCGGCCGGACCCCTGGATCCTCCACCCCGGCCCCCGCAGATGGCCGATGCCGCCTTCGAGGACGGCCTGTGCGGTCCCCCCGAGGCCGTTGCTGGTGCCCACCACCCCGACGGCGCCGCCCACGCCACCCTCACGCGGCAGCTCCACCGGCGACGTGATGACGACCCCGCCGAGCGCATCGCTTCCATACTGCACCGAGGCGGCACCCTTCACCAGCTCGATGCGGTCGGTGCTGAACGGATCAAGGTCCGGTGCGTGCTCACCGCCCCACTGCTGATCCTCCTGCCGCACCCCTTGGTTGAGCGTGAGCACACGGTTGCCGGAAAGGCCTTGCACGACCGGTTTGGCGATGACCGGGCCGGAACGCAGGACGGTGACCCCCGGAACGCCGGCCACCATCTCGGCGAGGGAGCGGCCCATGGACCGTTCCATGGCGGCCCTGTCCACCGCGGCTCGGGACATGCCCACATTCTCGTCGGGCCGCTCGCGCACGACCTCGGCCTGTTTCAGCTCCTCGGCATGGTGCTCCAGTCGCACCGTGATGGTGCGATCGGTCATCAGGTCCACTTTGCGTTGCACTGGCTGACAGCCCAGATGCTCAATGCGCAGTTCCAATGGACCTGCACAGAGCCCGTCCAACCTGAACCGTCCTTCCGCATCGGCCACCACCCCCTGTGAAGCGCCCACGACCTGCACGCGGGCGAAACCCAACGGAGCCCCATCGTGGTCATCCACCACGGAGCCGGACAAGACCAGCAAGCACCGCTCCTGGGCACGGAGCTGGACGCCGAACAAGAGAACGAGCAGGGCCACGAAAGGCCGGAGGAAGGACATGGAACGGGGAACAGGGATGATCGAACACGAACGCCGGCGCTCAGCCCTGCGTCGGTGGCCCACGGTCCGCGATGCACCAGGCCGGCAAGACCAGGGCCGAGCCCGCCATCAGCAGACCCCCGCGCACAAGCATGCCCTTCGCGGGCGGAAGGCCCAGCGGTGCGATGACCACGGCCTCGGCCAGGGCAAGCACGCAGCCCGCGCAGCCGGCGTCCGATCCAGGGACCTGCTCCGCCTCATGCTCCTGGCCGGTGTGGTGGCTGCACGCGTGCAGGACGCCCAGCCCGGACGGGAGGGTGGCCAGGACCACACCCAGAAGCATGACCCAAGCGAGGCACAGCTGAAGGCGGGCCGCCATGAGTTCGGCAAAGGTAGCCGGTGGACAGGGCCGCATCCCGGCGCACCGTTCGGCCCTGATCGATCACCGCTGGTCACATCTCCCGTCATCCATCACCGGCTTGGCTACCTTTCGGTGTGCGTCAGGTGATCCATGGCTTGTGGCTGATGCTGTGCCTGGGCGCGACCGCGTCGCCGTCGACCGCCCAATCCACGGCGGTCCGTAGCGATGAGAAGGCGCTGGTCGAGGAGCTTTGCGGATGCGTGGGGGCCGTGGACCTTGCGGCCTCGAACACCACCGTGGAACGGCAGGTGCGCGGCTGCCTTGAGGAAGCGGTACTGCGTCATCCCGCGGCAGCACGCAGCATGCTGGAGCGTCCAGGGGCCGGGGCCAGTGCCGGGTACAAGCTGGGACAACTGCTCGGCGAAGCGCTGGACCGCACCTGCGAGGCCTTCGGCGCCGTGCGCGACCGGCTGCGCCAAGCCCACGACGCCCAGCTGTTGAAAAAGGGCAGCACCTGAGCGGTGAGGACCCTGGCGGCCGGTCGCAACTTGCGGGCCCAACCCGACGCCATGCACCTGTCCCGAACCGCACCGCTCGCTCTTCTTGCCCTGCTCACCTGCACCGCGACCGCCCAGTGGTCGGCCTTGGCCAGCGGTCAGCAACAGACCCGCAGCATGACCTCCGAGAGCGGGGCCCTGTATGCGGTCACCTTCCCCACCGGGGTGAAGAAGAGCACCAACGGGGGATCGACCTGGACCCCGGTGAACACCGGGCTTCCGCAGAACGGGGGCAACTATTTCGTGGAGTCGATCGGACGGAAGGGAAGCTCGCTCTTCGCCGGCACGCAGTCGGGCATCTATCGATCGGACAACGGAGGAACTTCCTGGTCGAGCGTCAACGGAAGCCTGACGGCGAGCAATCAGGTGTACGCGAACAAGTTCTTCTCCTTCGGCAATGACCTCTTCGCCGTGTTCACCGGCACCGTGAACCAGGGTGGTGGCATCTGGAAGACCGACAACCTGGGGGGCACCTGGAACGTGGGGCACTCGGGCATGGGCTCCAACACCATCGTGTACCACCTCACGCAAGTGGGCGGCCTGCTGTATGCGGCCACGAACACCGGCATCTACACCAGCACGAACAACGGGCTGAACTGGACCGCGATGCCCGGCGTGAACTACACCGTCTTCGGAGTGGCCGCCGCAGGGAGCAACCTGGTGATGGTGTCCACGTTCGGGGTGAAGTACAGCACCAACAACGGCGGCACGTGGAACGACGCCACGGGCACGCCCGCCAGCCTGGCCGACGGGGAGATCATCGGTTATGATGCCAAGGTGTTCGTGATCGTCCCGAACCAGACCGGCATCTACCGCTCGATCGACAACGGCGCCAGCTTCGCGGCGTACAACGGAGGCGTTTCCGTCATCGACCTGGTGAGCCTGGAGGAGTTCTTCGCGGACGGCAACCTCCTGTACGTGGGCTCGTTCACGGACATGTACTCCGCTGCCGGCAGCACCGTGGCGGTCGAAGAGCCCGCGGTCGCCCCATCGGCCTACCTCTACCCCACCGTGTTCGAGAGCGGGTTCACCGCGGTGATGCCTGAGGGGCAAGCCCAGGTGTCGCTTGTGCTGTTCGATGCGCAGGGACGCGAGGCCCTGCGTGTGGACGGGCTCGGTGCCGGCGAACATCGGATCGAACGCGGTGCCCTGAAGGCCGGCACCTATCGCTGTGTGGTGGAAGGTGCCGATGGCGGGCGCAGAGGCCGGGTGGGCACCGTGATCGCGCGCTGAGCGCGGCATCCCGACCGGTTCACGGCGATCGGCTATCTTCCCGCGGCAACCCTCTGCGGAAGTGGCCTCCCGTGCCCTCCTTCTTGTCGCCATCCTGTTCCCGGCATCGCTGGTGGCGCAGCCCTGCCTGGTCACGTACACCTACACCGCCGCTCCTCCTCCGGTGAACGGCACCTATACGGGCGGCCAGTCCGTGACCTTCTGTTTCACCGTCACCTTCTGGAACACGACCAATGCCAACTGGTTCCATGGTCTGGTGCCGGTGCTGGGCCCGGGATGGGACGCCGGCACGCTGACCCCTGGTCCACCACCGCCGACCTGCGGCCCGAGCACGGGGACCTGGGGCTGGTATCCCACTTGCACCGGCACGGCGGCCACGGCCATCGGCACCGTGGGCCCCGGCTTCTTCTTCGACCTCGACAATGACGGTGATCCCGGGAACAACTTCGGAGACTTCTGCAACGGCGCCACCAACTGGCAGTTCTGCTGGACCGTCAGCGTGAGCAGCGGCGTGGATTGCGTGGACGGGGCCGACCTCGGCATGACGGTCAACACGTACGGCGACAGCGAAACGGGCAGCTGGGGCAGTTCCGGTTGCACGGGCGATGCCGTCGTGGGCAGTGCCCCCGCCACCGCTGCATGCTGCATGGCGGAGGCCGGTGTGGACGCGGCCATCACCACCTGCGACCAGGGTCCGCCGATCGATCTGTTCACCCTGCTGGGCGCCACGGCTCAGCCGGCAGGCACCTGGACCGATCCGCTCGGCGACCCGGTCCCGGGCCTCCTCGACCCCGCCACGGCTTCCTCGGGTGCCTACACCTACGAAGTGGTCGATGCCAACGCCGGCTGTTCGGACCAGGCCGTGGTGACCGTGAGCATCAACGCTCAGCTTCAGGCAGGCACATCCACCTCGGCGACGCTCTGCAGCGACGCACCGGCCACGGACCTCTTCGCTCTCCTCGGGCCTTCGGCCGACCCGGGCGGCAGCTGGAGCGGACCCGGTCCGCTGACTGGCAGCCTGTTCGATCCCTTGACGGGAACGGCCGGCGTGTACACCTACACCCTGACCGCAACGCCGCCCTGCATCGATGCACAGAGCACGGTGACCGTTGTGGTGAACGTTGCTCCGGACGCCGGCTCGGGTGGGGCGCTGTCCGTGTGCAACACCAGCCCTGCGATCGATCTGTTCCTTCAACTGGGCGGCACCCCGGATGCCGGTGGAACGTGGACCGACCCGAACGGGCTGGCCCATGGCACCCTCTTCGACCCCGCGGTGGACCCGGCCGGAACGTACAGCTACACCGTGGCCGGAACGGCACCGTGCGCGGCTGACCTTGCGACGATCTCCATCACGGTGGATCCGCAGCCCGATGCCGGGACCGGGGGGGCCTTCACGGTCTGCTCCAGTGACGCCGCCATCGCGCTCTCCACCTTGTTGGGCGGAAGCCCACAGCCCGGGGGCGGATGGACGGACCCGAACGGTCAGGCCTTCGGCGGGACGTTCACCCCGGGGGTGAGCTTGGACGGCGGCTACACGTACACGGTCGGAACGGGCCCACCATGCGGTGTCGCCACCGCGACCGTGTCGATGACGACCGAGCTTGCGCCGGATGCTGGAGCGGCGGGGGCAGTGACCCTCTGCGCGACCGGCGGCCTCACCGACCTCTTCATGCTTTTGGGTGGATCGGCCCAGCCGGGCGGAAGCTGGTCGGACCCGAACGGGTCCGCGTTCAGCGGGACCTATGATCCCATCCTGAACGGTCCGGGCACCTACACCTACACGGTGACGGGCGGTGCGGCCTGCCCGGATGCAAGCGCGACCGTGCAGGTGACCGAGGTGAACCAGCCCGACGCAGGTACCGATGTGATGGTCAGCCTGTGCGACGACCTGCCCACGGTGGACCTCTTCCTGTTGCTCGGCGGAACGCCCGATCCCGGTGGTTCGTGGATGGACCCGCTCGGCCAGCCTGTCGGTGGAACGATCACCCCGGGCACTGCCCCATCGGGCGCGTACACCTATGCCGTGGCCGCACCAGCACCGTGCGTGTCCGATACGGCCGCAGTGGACCTGACGCTGGTGCCCGCACCACCCACCGGCCAAACGGCCGCGCTCACCGTGTGCACGAGCGCACCGCCGGTGGACCTGTTCGCCCTGCTCATCGGTCTTCCGGCCACAGGCACGTGGACCGACCCCAACGGCGGCTCCACGAGCAACCTGGTGGATCCGTCCTCGGCGGTCGCTGGGGCCTACCTCTACACGTTGACGGCCGTTCCGCCCTGCACGGATGGCGTGCACACGGTGACCCTCAACCTGCTTGCACCCCCTGATGCTGGCGCTCCGGGATCGCTTCTTGTTTGCTCGGACGGTGCGCCGGCCAGCCTGTTGAACGCGCTTGGTGGAAGTCCCGACCCGGGAGGCGCATGGACGGACCCGAACGGCACCGCGCAAGGGCCGGACTACGATCCGCTCACGGACATCCCTGGCGTTCATCTGTACATCGTTGCCGGTGTGGGGCCCTGCCCGGCCGACTCGGCCACGGTCCTTGTGGATGAGGTGCTCCCTGCCGACGCCGGTGACGCAGCCTCCCTGGTGGTGTGTGCCGGTGACGCCCCGTTCGACCCCGCGGCCATGCTGGGCGGCAGTCCTGCGCCCGGTGGAACGTGGACCGCACCGGGTGGAGGGCCCGTGACCCCACCGATCGATCCCGGCAGTGCCAACCCGGGACCCTACACCTACACGGTCCCCGGTACAGCTCCCTGCCCGAACGCGTCGGCCATCCTTACGTTGGCCGTGGATGCCCTGCCTGCGGCCGGAGCCGACGGAACGCTGACGCTGTGCTCGTACCAGATGCCGGTGGACATGAGCGCGCTGCTCGGCCCCTTGGCCCAACCCGGTGGAGCCTGGTTCGCGCCGGACGGCTCATCGACCACCGCGCTCATCGACCCGGGGATCGGCACAGCGGGTCCGTACCAGTACATCGTGGAGGGTCCGGGAACGTGTGCCGGGTTCTCGGATACAGCGATCGTCCACCTCTCCATCGCCACACGACCCGACCTCGTCGCCTCCGTCGTGCCCGCATCCGGATGCGCCCCCTTGACCGTGAGCCTGATCCCGCAGTATGGGCCGGCCGTGGTGGACCTCACGTGGCACCTGGGAGATGGGACGGTGATGGTGCAGAACGCCCCTCTGGACCACACCTACGTGCTCCCGGGCACGTACAGCCCGAGCGTTCAGTACCTCGATACGGCCGGCTGCCTGTGGGAGACCGCCACCACCACCCTGGTGACCGCGCTCCCCCCTCCGAACGTGGGGGTTCAGGTGCGGCGTACGGTGATCCCGTTGGAGGATGCGGTGGTAGAGGCTTGGCCGGTCGGTGACGCATGCCGGGATCACCTCTGGAAGGTGAACGGTACTCCGGTGGACACGACCGTGGAGCTCCGGTACCGATTCGACCCGCCGACCGCAGGTCATCAGCTCGTGTGCGTGGAGGCCACGGACAGTCTGGGGTGTGCCGCCGAAGCCTGCACCGTGGTGCTGGTGGACGATGTGCTCATCGTGCATGTGCCCAACGCGTTCACACCGAACGGTGACGGGTTCAACGACACCTTTGAGCCGGTGCTTGTCGGAGCGGATACCGACGACTTCGGCTTCTGGATCTTCGACCGCTGGGGCGAGGTGGTGTTCGAGGCGAGGGAACCCGGCCTCGTGTGGAACGGTGCGATGAAGGGCACGGGCGACCTTCTGCCGGACGGCGTGTACGCCTGGCGCATGATCGTGCGGGATGCCTTCAGTGCCGACCGTCGGGAGTACTTCGGTCACGTCACGCTGATGAAATGAAAAAGGCCCGGCTTGCCGGCCGGGCCTTCCTTCCAAGCATGGCACGTCATTGCCGGACGAGCCTGCCCTGCGCCAGCGGTCTTCCGTCCGCGTCCAGCGCCATGATCTGATACACGCCCACCGGCACCGCATCCAAGGTGATCCTGCGTTGCGTTGCATCCATGTTCAGCACCACCGCCCCGGTCAGTGCCACGAGCTGGACACGGCGCACACCGTCCGGCATCGCCGTGATGTGGACCTCCTCCCGTGCGGGGTTCGGTGCGAAGGTGAAGAGGGCCGATCCCGAAGCTTCGATGATCGCGTTCGCCTGGTCGCAAACGTCGCCGATACCGTTCCCGTCCGTATCCGCCTGATCGGGGTTCGCGATCCACGAGCAGTTGTCGCAGGCATCACCGATGCCGTCCTGATCGTAATCCGATTGATCGGGGTCGAACGCGTTGGGGCAGCTGTCCATACAGTCCAGCAGGCCATCCTGATCACTGTCCGGATCGGCCACGATGCCGGTGGTTCCGCTCGCGCACACGCCACAGGCGTCCACGTAGGCCGTGCCCCCCGGAACACCGGCGCAATCATACTCCTGCCCGTTGCAAGCACAGTTCGCATCCCAGGTGTCGTTGCCCGTGTTGGCATCACCGTCGTCACACGGCGTCCCAGGGAAGGCGTTCCCGTTCGGGACCCCCGCGCAGTCGATCAGCACGAGGAACCCGAAGCAGTTGCAATCCGAGTCCCACGCATCGTTGCTCGTCATGCTATTGCCATCATCGCACGGAGTGCCCGGAAGCGCTGTGCCGTTCGGCACGCCCAGGCAGTCCAGCGTCACCGGGGTGCCCGCGCACACGCAGTTCGCACCCCAGGTGTCGTTGATCGTGTTCGCGTTGTTGTCGTTGCAGGCCGTACCCGGAAGCGCGGTTCCTCCCGGTACGCCCAGGCAGTCCAGCAACTCACCGGTGCAGGTGCAGTTCGCGTCCCACAGGTCGTTGCCCGTGTTGGCGTTGCCATCATCGCAGGCCGTGCCAGGAAGCGCTGTGCCATTGGGCACGCCCAGGCAGTCCAGTGTCACCGGGGTGCCCGCGCACACGCAGTTCGCACCCCAGGTGTCGTTGATCGTGTTCACGTTGTTGTCGTTGCAGGCCGTGCCCGGAAGCGCCGTACCGTTCGGCACGCCCAGGCAGTCCAGCGTCACCGGGGTGCCCGCGCACACACAGTTCGCGCCCCAGGTGTCGTTGATCGTGTTCACGTTGTTGTCGTTGCAGGCCGTGCCCGGCAGGGCGCTGCCGCCCGGTACGCCCAGGCAGTCGATCAGCTGACCCACGCAGGTGCAGTTGGCGCTCCAGGTGTCGTTGCCCGTGTTGGCATTGCCGTCGTTGCAGGCGGTGCCCGGCAGGGCACTGCCGCCCGGCACACCCAGGCAGTCGATCAGTTGACCCACGCAGGTGCAGTTGGCGCTCCAGGTGTCGTTGCCCGTGTTGGCATTGCCGTCGTTGCAGGCCGTGCCGGGAATCGCTGTGCCATTGGGCACGCCCAGGCAGTCCAGCGTCACCGGGGTGCCCGCGCACACACAGTTCGCACCCCAGGTGTCGTTGATCGTGTTCGCGTTGTTGTCGTTGCAAGCCGTGCCCGGAAGCGCCGTACCGTTCGGCACGCCCAGGCAGTCCAGCGTCACCAGGGTGCCCGCGCACACGC
>JAEUSW010000124.1 GCA_016788285.1 Flavobacteriales bacterium | reverse complement strand
CCGGCGTACTTCACGATGCCATCGAGGTTCACATCCTCGACCCTGTACTGTCCGCTCAGGGTGTTGGTGGGCACGCTGCCCCCGATGGCGACGAGCACCGGGTCGCGGTCGTTCGAAACGCCCGTGTAGCGCACGCGGTCGTCGGGGGCTGCGTTGCCGGCCCACATCGTGCTCCACGGCCCCACGGTCCTTCGCGGCAGGTCGGTATGGGGCGCCGGCCGCACATGCACCGCCGTTCCAGGCAGGCACAGGTCGAGGGTGGTGGGTGTGGCGACGAGGGCAAGCGACACCGCGCTCATGATGGGCAGGTGGTTCCGATGCCGCACCACCACGTGGTAGTTGCCCGGCGGGGCGTTGAACCCCAGGGCCGAACTGCCGTCCGCCGCCACGATGTCGCCGTCGCGCTGCAGCAGGCCCGCAGCGGAGGCCACCGCTCCGCCGTTCTCCGGATGGATGCGCAGGTCGACCCGCACCCAGTCCACCACCGCATTGTTGCCGGTGACGGTCAGTGCGGAGGGCGCCACGGCCGTTCCAAGGCCGTACGGGTCCGCGCCGGGCAGGAGGCCTGCGTTGCGCAGGTCATCGCGCATGAGGCTCTGGGCGGGCACGAACGCGCCGTCCAACCACGCCTTGGCGTTCAGCCGCACGGGGGCCGGCGGGGTGAAGCCGTAGGCCTGCACCTCGATGTCATCGAAGTAGCCCGTGGCATCCAGGCCGCTCACGGACAGGAGGACGCCGAACCGCAGGTTCGGCGTCGGGGTGTTGACGGCCGGGACGAAGAGGGGGCTCTGCATCCACTCCCACGCGGTGTTCTGGGTGAACAGGAAGCTGCTCTCCAGGAAGCCTCCGGGTCCCCACCAACCGACCGCGCAGCCGACACTGACGAACTGCATCGACGGGTTCTCCACACGCATATGCAAGGAGACCTGGTAACTGGCGCCCGGGGCGTAGGGCAGGTCGTGGAACAGGATCGAGCCCAGTTCACCCGGCGGAGGGGGCGTGTCGTTCAAGCTCACTTTGCCCGCACATTGGCCGGCGCCGGAAGCGTCCGGAGCGCTCAGCACCGGCGCGGCGGCCTGCCACACCCAGCCGGGCGACAGGACACCGGTGTCGAAGGTCTCCTGGAAGACCAGGGACTGAGCGCACAACGGTCCGGCGAGGCCGGCAGCGAGCGCGGGCAGGAGGAGTCGCGCGGTGGGCATGGCTGGGGATCGGTCGGGGTGTCGGGTCCGGTCCGGTGATCGGTGCGGCTAGGGCAGCTGTTCGTTCCGCACGGAGGTGGGCAGGGCGCCGCCGATGGTCTGCAGGATGATGTCGCGGTCGTTGCTCGCCCCGGCGTATTTCACGGTGCCGTCCAGGTTCACATCCTCGCGGCGATACTGCCCCGCGAGGGTGGCCGTGGGGTTGATGCCGCCAATGGCGGTGAGGATGGGGTCGCGGTCGTTGTTGCCACCGGTGTAGCGCACCTGATGGTCGAAGGTGACGTCGCCCGGCCACAGGAACATGGTGTTGCCCACCTGCTTGCGGGCTTCGGTGCCGTACGTGAGGAAGCTGCTGAAGGTGAACGGTATGCTGGTGACCTGCGTGGAGGAGAGGGCGATGGGGCTCGCGCTCATGGCACCGAGGTGGTTGCGGTGGCGGATGGCGACGAAGTAGCTGCCGGGAGGAGCGGGCAGGGCCAGCCCTTGTTGCCCGTTCAGGTCGACCAGCTGGCCGCTGCGGCGCAGCAAAGCGCGGCGGCTGCACACCACCTGGGCGCTGTTGAGGCCGTTGCGCAGCTCCACCACCACCCAGTCCACGATGGCCGAGGCGCCGGTGGTGTTCATCACCAGGGAGGGGACCACGCCCTCGCCACCACCGGCGGTGAAGGTGTAGCCCAATGCGGTATAGGGTTCGGTGTAGGGAAGGGTGCCCGCGCTGCGCAGGTTGTCCCGCATCAGACCGGTGCCCGTGTCGAAGGCCCCGTACAGATGCACGGAGCCCGAGATGAACACGCTGGGCACCGGGGGGCCGAGCACGGCGAAGCTGGTCACCGGGTAGTTGTACACCGCGTTGAACGAACCGCCCGCCACCACCGCGGTGGACGATGCCGCCAGGGCGAACACCTGGTCCTGCACACCGGACCAGCCGAGCACGGCGCCGGTGGTGGCGTCCACCACGTTGAGGCTGCCGTTGCTTCCGATCGGTCCGGAGAGCACGACACTGGAGCCGAACGGGCACATGCCGTACACCGCCCATGAGATGCCGGGGTCCCAGGCGGTGACGCTTCCGCCGCCGTTGATGGCCGCCGCGTTGGTGCGGGCGATGCCATCGACGGTCCCGAACTGACCACCGAGGTAGAGCGTGGACCCGACACGGGCCATGGCGAAGACGCCGACGCCCCCGCTGACGCTGTGCGCCCAGCCGAAGCCCTGGCCGAACTGGGCATCCACAGCAGCCACGCGTTCGCTCGGCGTACCGTTCATCGTGTTGAAGGCACCGCCGAGGTACACGGTGTTACCGTGGACGACGATCGCGCGGATGAGGTCGTCCGGCACCGGGGCCCAGTCCGTGAGGACCTGCGTGGCGAGGGTGAAGGCGGCGGCGCCGGAGCGCGATTGGCCCCCGGCCGCGGAAAAGGTGCCGGAGAAGTACAGCGTGCCGTTGCCGATGGCGAAGGCCCGGACGTAGCCGCCCTGCACCTGCGGGTTCCACGCCGTGGCCAGGCCGGTGGTGCGGCCGATGACGCTGAGGTTCGGTCGCGAAGCGCCACCGCATTGCACCTGCTGCCCGCCGACGAAGACGTCATCGCCGTGCACCGCCAGGGCCAGCACCTGGCCGTCCGCACCGGGGTTCCAGGCGGTGGGGTCGCCGGTGCTGAGGTCGATGGCCGCCAGCCGCTGCCGGGCCACGGTGTTGTACGGCGGTACCGGATCGGCGAGCTGCGTGAAATCACCGCCCAGGTAGGCGATGTTGTGCACGCTGTCGATCGCCACGGCGAACACAGGACCGTTGGGCCGCCAGGTCGTGGTGCGCACCGGCATCCACTGCGCGCAGGCCGGAGCGATGGTGCCGAGGAGTAACGCGAGCGCCGACAGGAGCTTGAGGGAGATCTTCATGTCCCCTAGACGGACCGATCGGTCGCGGTTGCCCGGCTAGTGCACCACGATCAGCGGAAGTGCATAGCGCCGCTCGGCCCCCTGGACATGCAGCACATGGCGACCGGGGCTCACGGCGCCGAGGTGGAGCGGGGCGCGCGGCCCTTGCACCCGGGTGCGCAGCAGCAGGCGGCCGGTGCCATCGAAGAGCTCCACCACGAAGGGCCCGCGTGTTCCGGGCAGGAGCAGCTCCACCTGGTCGTCCGCCGGCTGGGGGAAGAGCAGCGGCCCTTCGCCCGTTCGGTCGGGAATGCCCGTGGTGCACTGTTCGAAGGCGCCGGCGTCGAGGGTGGCATGCTGGCAGCGCGTGGTGCTTCCCACAGGGTGCACGTATTCCTCCAGCGCCACCAGCGGATAGCCACTGCCCATACCGGCGGGATAGCCGATGCTCAGCACCGGGGAGGACGCGTCGAGGTGGAGGTCGTAGGTGAGCGGATCGGTGAAGTGGAAGGCGGCGACGGGGCCTGTGCGGTTGGCCAAGGTGTCGGGCGCGAACGGCCAGATGTTCATGAAGGTGCCGCCACCGGCGAGGATGTTGTTCCAGCCCTTGAAGAGCACACTGGTGGGCATGGCGAAGAAGCTGCCCACCGGCTTCTCGTTCATCAACGTGTTGTTGATGGCGTATAGGATGTGCGGTCCGGGGTTGGTGAAGCCCTCGAGCGCGAAGCCGACCAGGTTGCTGTTCTGCCCCAACGGGCCCTGCTGGATGATGTTGCCGATGAGGAAGACGCGTCCGCCATCGGGCACGTCGATCTCGCGGCTGGCATCGCCGTCGGCCTCGTTGCTGAAGCGGTTGTACTCGATGAGGTTCACGCGGGCGCGGCTCTTCAGCTCGTGCCCCACATGGGCGTGGTGGCAGTAGTTGTAGCGGAAGATGAGCGTGTCCACGTTGTTGATGTAGACGTTGTGGCTCAACCCGTCGCCGTGGCCGTTGTGGCCGAACTCGCTGTGCTCGATCCGGATGGTGCTGGGGTTCACGGTGCCGGCGAGGATGCCGTTCTCGTTGTGGTGGAACCGGCAATGGCGCACGGTGAGGTCGCGTCCTTCCTGGCGGATGCCGGCGCCGTTCCCGTCGGGCACGGCGCATTCGCTGAACGCGATCCATTCCACCGTGCAGCGGTCGCCCTGGATCACCCAGATGGCCTTGTCGCCCCAGCTCGATCCGTTGCTCTCCAGATGGGCGAAGCCGCCCACCCCACGCAGCAGCAGGTCGTGCGCCTGCCAGCGCGCCACATCACCGGGGTACACGCCGGCCTCGATGTCCACCGTATCGCCATCGGCGACCAACGTGCTCACCTGGCTCGGCAGGGTATGGGGCTGCCCGGGCCCCACGGTCCAGATGGTGGCCGGCGTCACGGCCGGGGCGAGCAGGAACGCGAGGAAGGAGAGGGCTCTCATGCATCCGAAGATAGACCGCCGCGTCCGTGGCGCGCGGAGGCGGTGGTGGATCGTTAGCCCAGGAGGAGGGCGAACACGGTCGCCACCAGGATGGCGCCGAAGCCGAGGCCGACCCGGGTGCGGAGGCCGCGCTCGCCGAAGACCACCACCAGCGCGAACTTCATCAGGGTGTTGGACACGGTGGCGAGCAGGATGGCCGTGGCGCGCCGGGCCTCGTCCAGCTCGCCCTGTCGGGCGATGGACAGCGTGATGGCATCCATGTCGGTGGCACCGAAGAGCAGACCGGCCGCGTACAGGCCCTGCGCCGGGTCATGCACGGTGGCGAGCAGCATGAGCCATTGTACGAGCATGTACACCGCGCCGAACTGCAGGGCCACACCGAAGTTGAGCGGGTTGGTCACCTGCAGGGGCTCCGACGCGCCGGACCCCGGGGCGTGGTCCGCGCGGCGCCAGAGCAGGGTGGCGGTGAGCACCGCCGTGGCGGTGACGGCGAGGATCGCGGGCAACAGGTGCAGGGCCAGGCCGCGGTCCACCACCCAGGTCTCGAGCAGGATGCGGGGATACATCACCGACGTGGCGGCCACGATGCCCACCGCGGCGAGGCGTTGGGCGTTCGCAGGGCCCGTGCGGGAGCGGCGCGAGAGGCTGAGCGTCACGGCGGTGCTGCTCACCAGGCCGCCGATCAGGCCTTCGAACAGCGTGCCCTTGCGGCCGCCGAAGAGCTTCACGAGGAGATAGCCCGCCAGGCTGATGCCGGTCACCAGGATCACCATCGTCCAGATCTCCTGCAGGTCCCAGACCCCGCCCGGGCCGATGCCGCCACGGGGCAGGAAGGGCAGCACGAGCGCCGAGATGATGGTGAACTGGATGAAGGCGCGGATGTCGGCGGGGGAGAGGGTGGCGATGAACGTGCGCAGACGCACCTTCAGGGTGAGCAGGCTGACGACCAGCACGGTGATGGTGGTGGCCAGCAGGATGTGGTCGGCGAAGACGAGCACACCGAGCAGGAAGGCGATGATGCCGGCCAGTTCGGTGGTGATGCCGAAGCTCGCGGACCGGGCCATCATCACGTAGGAGGCCACCACCATGGCGACGAGGCCTGCGAATCCGGCCACCAGGAAGGCGGGCCCATGCTGTTCGCCGAGCAGGGCACAGAGGAAGCCGAGCAGGGCGATCAGCGGGTAGGTGCGCACGCCGGCGAAGGGCTCCTCCTTCTCCACCACGCGCTTGGCGTATTCGCGCTCCAGCCCGATGAGCAGGCCGATGCCGAGCGTGATGAGCAGCCGCACCAGCAGGGAATGCGGGCCGGTTCCAGGTCCGTCGAAGGGGTCCATGGCGGGAGGAAGAAAGATCGGCACTCCGGGGCTTCCGGCCAAGGACGTCCATCAGGGTCGCCGGGAGCGAAGGACGGCGCAGCCTGCGCTCAACCGCGCCGCACGGCGTAGATCCACTCGTCCTCCACCGTCCCGTTCTTCACCAGCGTGCCGATGAGCGTGGCCTCGAGGACGAACCCGGCCTTCTCCAGCGCCTTTTGCGAGGCCACATTGCTGCCGAACGGGATGGCGTAGATGCGCGTGATCTCCGGGAATTCCGCAAAGCCCAGCTGCACCATCTGACGTATCGCCTCGGTCATGATGCCTTGGCCGCGGTGCTCCTTCGCCAGCCAGTAGCCCAGTTCCAGGTTCCGCCGCCACAGGTCGGTCTTCGGGTGCAGGCCAATGGCGCCGACGCATTCGCCGCCGATGTCGATGCAGCGCCGGAGAGGAGGGCTCTGCAGGGCCTGTTCGATGAAGGCGCGGCCGTGCGCCTCGGTGTAGGGATGAGGGAAGGCGTCGGTGAGGTGGGCCGCCACGGTGGGGTCATTGGCGTGCTTCACCAGCGCGCTCAGGTCATCCGGGCGGAAGGGGCGCAGGGTGAAGTGCATTCAAAAAAGGGAATACCGAGTTCAGTTTACAGCCTCGGAGCGGCGAGTGGCGAGTTCGGCCTGCGGCCTCCGCATGGCGAGTCAATGCACGGCCTCATCGGAGCACGTGCATTGACTCGCCACTCGCTACTTGCCACTCCCACGCGACTCAGAATTCCGGTGTCACCCCCACATGGTGGAAGAAGAAGGCCCACTTGTCCGCCTGTTCCTCGATGATCTTGCTGGTGGGCTTGCCCGCACCATGTCCGGCCTGGGTCTCCACGCGGATCATCACCGGCGCATCGCCCTGCTGGGCGGGCTGCAGCGCGCTGATGAACTTGAAGCTGTGCGCGGGCACCACGCGGTCGTCGTGGTCGGCGGTCATCACCAGGGTGGCCGGGTACTTCGCGGGCTTCACGTTATGCAGCGGGCTGTAGGCCTTCAGGAAGTCGAACTCGGCCTTGCTGGCCTCGGCATTGCCGTACTCGGGCACCCAGCCGAAGCCGGCGGTGAACTTCTGGAAGCGCAGCATGTCGAGCACGCCAACTTCGGGGAAGCACACGCCGAAGAGGTCGGGGCGCTGCGTCATCACCGCGCCCACGAGCAGGCCGCCGTTGCTGCCGCCGTTGATGCCCAGGTGCGGCGTATCGGTCCACTTCTCCGCGATCAGGTATTCCGCCGCGGCGATGAAGTCGTCGAACACGTTCTGCTTCTTCTCCTTCATGCCGGCGCGGTGCCAGTCCTCGCCGTATTCACCGCCGCCGCGCAGGTTGGCGAGGGCGAACACACCACCCTGTTCCAGGAGCAGCATGCGGCTGGTGCTGAAGCTGGGCGTGAGGCTCACGTTGAACCCGCCGTAGGCGTAGAGCAGGGTGGGGTTCTTGCCGTTCTTCTCCACCCCCTTCCGGTGCACGATGAACAGGGGCACCTTGGTGCCGTCCTTGCTGGGATAGAACACCTGTTCCGTGACGAACTGTGCGGGATCGAACTTCAGTTCCGGCCGGAACCACACCTCGCTCTTCCCGGTGGCGTAGTCGTACTTGTAGATGCTGCCCGGGTCGGTGAAGCTGGTGAAGCTGAAGAAGCTGAAGGTATCGCTGCGCTTGCCACCGAACCCGCCGGCGCTGCCGATGTCCGGCAGTTGGATCTCCACCTCCTCACTGCCGTCGAGCTTGAAGCGGTGCACGCGCGTGGTGGCGTCCTTCAGATAGCTGGCGAAGAGGAAGCCGCCCCCGGTGTTCACGCCTTCGAGCAGCTGTTCACGCTGGGGGATGATGTCCTTCCAATTCTCTTTGGCGGGGCTCTTCGGGTCCACCTCCACGAGGCGGTAGTTCGGCGCGTCCACCTCGGTCATCACCAGGAACTTGCCGGTGGCGGGCACGAAGTCGACGATGCTGGTCTTGTGGTCGAAGCCGGTCTGCAGCGGCACCCAGGCGGTGGCCGGGCTGGGGAGGCCGCCCGTGCGCAGGTCGTGGAAGTACATCTCGAAGCCGTCGGTGCCGGTGCTCACGTACAGGGTGGCGAACTCCTCACCCTCCGTGACGCCGGCGCCCACGTAGAGGTCGCCGTTCTCCTTGTTCTCCCAGACCAGGACGTCCTTCTCCTGTGGATCGCCCAGCTTGTGGTAGTACACCTTCTGGAACTTGCTTGCGGCGCTCAGTTCGGTGCCCTTGGCGGGAGCGGGGTAGCGGCTGTAGAAGAAGCCGTCCTTGTACCAGGCGGCCCCGCTGAACTTGCTCCACTTGAGCAGATCGGTGGTCGGCTTCAGCGTGGTGAGGTCGTACACCATGATCTCCTGCCAGTCGCTGCCGGCCTTCTGCACGCCCACGGCCATGTAGCGGTCGTCGTGGCTGCTGCCGATGGGGCTGTAGGTGGTGGTGCCGGCGGGGTCGAGCTGGTTGGGGTCGATGAAGACCTGGTCCTCGCCGTCGAGGCCCTTGCGCACATGGATCACGCTCTGGTTCTGCAGGCCGCTGTTCTTCCAGATGAAGTACAGGTCGCCCACACGCATGGGGCCGTTCACCTTCGGGAAGTTGTAGAGCTGCTCGTAGCGCTTGGCGAGGCTGTCGCGGAAGGGGATCCGGGCCAGGTGGGCGCTGGTGATGGCGTTCTGGGCCTTCACCCATTCGGCGGTCTCGGAGCTCGTGTCGTTCTCCAGCCAGCGGTAGGGGTCGGGCACCCAGGTGCCGTGCAGGCTGTCGCCGGCGGTGCTGTCCTGGCGGGTGGCGGGGTAGGTGATCTTCTCCACGGAATGGACGTCGGGCGTGCCGCAGGCGGCCAGCAGAAGGGCTGCGGACAGGGTGGCGTGTTTCATGACCGGGTTTGGGACCGCGAAAATAGCCGGGTCCGCGTCGCCCGCGCGGCCATGTGCGGTGACCAGTGGTTGGCGCTCAGGCCACCTTTCGCCGCCCCAGTTTGTGGCCGCGGAGCTCGTAGTGCGTGCCGGGCACCGGCAGCAGGTCGATGTCGGCGTCCAACTGGCCGGCGAGGGTGTGGATCAGCTCCATGCCGAGGCTGTTGGGGCGGTCCCACTTGTCGCGGCTGGGCATGCCCGGTCCGTCATCGCCGATGCGGAGCAGCAGGCCGCCTTCCTCGCTGCCGCTGAGATGCACGGTGAGCGTGCCCTCCATCCGGCCCTTGAAGGCGTACTTGAAGCTGTTGCTGATGACCTCGTTGATCAGCAGCCCCAGCGGGACCAGGGTGTCCACACCGAGCGTCTTCACCTGGATGTCGATGTCCTGCTTGAGACGGATGCCCACGGCATAGGCGTGGATCAGGTCGCGGACCAGGCTCTCGAGGTACGACCGCACATCGATGTTCGCGAGGTCCTTGCTGAGGTAGGTCTGCTCGTGCACCAGGGCCATGGCGCTCACCCGGGTGATGCACTCATTGAAGAGCTCGGTGACGCGCGGATCGTCCACCTGGTCCATCTGGAAGCGGATGAGGCTGCGGACGATCTGCAGGTTGTTCTTCACGCGATGGTGGATCTCCTTCAGCATCACCTCCTTCTCCTCCTTGCTGAGCATCGTTTCGCGGAGCTCGCGGTTGGTCTGTTCGAGCCGTTGCTTGGCTTCGGCGAGCTGATCGCCGCGCAGGCGGCTGTCCACCAGCAGCCGGCGGTTCATGCCCACGAGCAGGGCGAAGACGACGGCCATGAGGCAGGACAGGAACATGAGCACCTGCGCCTCGTCCCAGCGGCGGCTGAGCTGGGCGGAGTGGACGCTGAGGCCCTGTTCGTGCACCGAGCGGGCCGTGCGTTCGATGGCCTTGGAGGCGCGTTGCGCCACCAGTTGCAGGATGGCCTGTGCGGTGCGTTCCTCCCGGAGGTCGGCGGCCTGCACTTCGGCCAGGTGGTGGAGCGAGTCGGCCTGGCCGAGGGCGAGCAGGAGTTTCTGGGGCAGCTCGGCCATGCCGGGTTCCTGGGCGAACCGTGCCGCGGTGCGGTCCAGTTCGGCGCGGAGCTCGGTCATGCGGGCCTCCCAATGGCCGCGGCCGGTGTGCAGGTCCACCCGGTGCATGGTGGGCAGGTCGCTCACCGCCCGGCTCATCCGGCCCAGGGCGTCCAGCAGCTCGACCTCGGCGCCCATGCGCTGCTGGACGTTGCGCGCCCGGGAGACCAGATGCAGGTCGAACGAGATGAACAGGACCGCCAGCACGGTGGCGACGATCGGCCAGAAACGATGGGAGCGGTGGTCCAAGCGGGGGCGTTAGCGTCCGGTTGAACGGAGGCCGCGGCCCGGAGGTTCCTCCGCGCTCAGGGTTCGTCGCGGAGCAGGGCGCCGAAGTTGCGCAGCAAGGCCTCGGACCGCTGGCGGGCGAGGTAGCGGATCTCGGCCAGCAGCCCGGTGACCGTCCGGCCGGACAGGCCCGTGGGGCGTTTGACGGCGGGCCCTCCGGCGGTGATCACGCCCAGGTCGGTGCCCCCGCGCAGGGCGCCGCGGTTGCCGGAGTGGCGGAAGGGGCCGATGCTCACGTCGCAGCCGCCATTGGTGGCGCTGATCCTCACCCGGTAGCTCACCCGGCCCATCGTCTCCTCGCGGCCCGTGATGTCCCTCGACCGGAAGTTGAAGTGCGCGCTGCCCTCCAGCTGATCGGGGCGGTCGCCCGCGGGCGCCAACGTGGCCCCGGGCTCCCGGCCGAAGGTCTGGGCCCAGGCCCGCTGCGCCCGTTCGATCACCTGCGCCTGGCTCAGCGGAAGGCTGTAGGCGGCCGAGATCACCAGGGCCTGGGTGCTGTCGGCCTGCGCCCGCAGACCGAACGCCAGCAGCCAGGAGCAGAACAGCAGCAGGCCGCGCATGGTGCCGCGAAGGTACGGGGGGGGTGCCGGATGAGGACTACTTTTGGCGCCCTCTTCACCCATCAACTTCACATCCATGGCAGGTGCAACGGCCCTTAAAGTGGGCGTCTTCTATGACGGCAGTTATTTCACCCACGTCAGCAACTACTACAACTACGTGCACCCGCACCGCCGGCGCATCCACATCGGCGGCCTGCACGACTACATCCGCCACATGGTGGGCGAACGGGAGGGCACGCACCCCAACCTCTGCCACATCATCGACGCGCATTTCTTCCGCGGCCGCTTCACGGCGCGGGAGGCCAACGAGAAGCCGAACCAGCTGTACTACGACCGCGTGTTCGACGATGTGCTGATGTACAACGCGGTGCAGACGCACTATCTGCCGGTGAAGGACCTCATGGGCCGCAAGCGGGAGAAGGGGATCGACGTGCTGATGGCGTTGGAGACCTACGAGCTGTGCATGCTGAAGCGGTATGACATCGTGGTGCTGATCGCCAGCGATGGCGACCATGTGCCCCTGGTGCGCAAGCTGCATGCGCTGGGCTGCAAGACCATGCTGCTCGGCTGGGATTTCGAGTTCACCGATCAGGAGAGCGGAGAGGTGCAGGTGACCAAGACGAGCACGGACCTGTGGAACGAGGTGAGCTATCCGATGCCGATGCACGACCTGATCGACGAAGGCCTGCGCGACAACGATGAGGTGGTGCGGGAACTGTTCGTGCTGCGCGACACCACGGTGCGCGAGGGCGAGGAGGGGGCGCCCATGCCCGCTGCGCTGCCGGTGGACGATGAGCGGCACCGCAGCACGGTGATGAGCCTTCACAACGGGTATGGCTTCATCCGCTTCCCGGACAACAACCTGTTCTTCCTGCGCGACGACCTGATCGACATCCCCTTCGCGGAGCTCGCGGTGGGGGATGAGCTGGAGTTCAACGTGGCGATGAACGCCAAAGGCCAGCGGGTGGCCAAGCGGATCACGCGCGCGAGCTGAGGGGCACGGCCAGCGTGAAGGTGCATCCGGTGCCCGGGCCTTCGCTATGGGCCACCAGGCGCCCGCCATGCGCAAGCGCCCACCGCCGGGCCCGCGCCAGGGTGCTCCGGGATTGGCCTTCGCCCGCGGTGGGCGCGGATCCGAGCCAGGCATAGCGGTCGAAGACCTGTGCCAGGTCCTCCGCGCTCAGCCCTGCGCCACGGTCGATCACGCGCACCACGGCATCCTGGTCCTGGGGCAGGGCCTGCAGGCGGATCGTGGACCCCTCGGGGGCGAACTTCGATGCGTTGGTGAGCAGGGCATGCACCAGGTCGACGAGCACCTCCTGGTCGCCGCGGACGGGCAGCGCCGCGGCGATGTCCATCTCCAGGGCCTGCTGTTTGCGGGCGAGGCGCGATGAACAGCGCTCGGCCGCCAGCCGCGCGACGGCCGCAAGGTCGATGGGCCGAAGGTCCAGGGCGCCGGGGCCGCGTTCGACACCGAGGTCGTCGAGCGCGCGCTCCAGGGTGTGCATGGCCTGGAAGAGGTTGCGCTCGGCAAACCGGTGCAGCTCGTCCGCATCCAGGCCGGGCACGGGCTCACGAAGGCCGCGGAGGGCCTCCAACGTGGCGCCGATGCGGTTCTTCAGGTCGTGGGAGAGCCGGTGCAGCCGCTCGTGCAGCGCACGGTGGTCGTCGGCTCCGGTGGGCTCAGTGGGCGACATCGGCGCGGAGCAGTTGCTCCAGCATGTCCGTGAGGCCGTCGGAGCTGATGGGTTTGGCCAGGTAGCGCGCGCCTTTGAGGGCCCGGATGGCATCCACCACCTCCGGCTTGGTGCTGGCCGTGAGGAACAGGATGGGGATGGGGTCCGTGGCGTGGATCTGCTGGGCGAGCTCCAGGCCGGTGCGCGGGCCTTTGAGGTATACGTCCATGATGATCACATCCGGGCGTTCCTGCTCCAGCAGGTCCTCGGCCTCCTCGCTGCTGCGGGCCACGCCGATCACCTCGAAGCCCATGCGCTCGATCTGCAGGCGGTAGCCGAAGGAGATGATGGCCTCGTCCTCGATGATCAGGACCTTTTTCATGCGGTACGGGTGTTTTCGGAGGCCTTGCGGGCCTGATGGCCGGCCACCACGCGTTCGAAGGACTCCACGGTGAGCGCCTTTTCGACATAGCCGATCACGGAGCGGTAGCGCCGGGCCTGGTCCATGTCGCAGGGTCTGTTGCTTGAGCTGAACATCACCACCGAGGTGTGGTCGTTCGGCAGGATGCCATCGTTCTCGCAGGCCCCGACCAGATCGAAGCCGGTCATGCCCGGCATGTTGATGTCCACGAACATCAGGTCGGGGCGGTCGCGCTCCGAGCGCAGGTGCTCCAACGCGGCGGTGGCGTTGGTGAAACAGGTGATGCGCCCGGCGAAGCCGCTGCGCTTCAGCACCATCCGCGTGACGAAGTTGCAGTCCTCCTCGTCGTCGATCAGGAGGATGTGCTCGATCAGGTCAGCGGCGGGCATGGGCCCTTGCTACGCGAAAGGAGGGGCGAGGGTTCGGCGGTCAGTCGCGCAGCATGCGGTCGAGCATGGCCACCCCGTCGGGCGGTCCGAGCACGTAGAGCACATCGTCCGGCTGCACCCGGCTGGTGCCGTCCACGCCGGTGAGCACACGACCGCCGCGTTTGATGGCGAGCACGCTGACCCCGAAGCGGCCCTTGACGTCCACGTCCATCAACCGCCGGCCCACCACACGGCCTTTGCCGAACCGCACGGGCAGCGCGGCGAGCTCCTGTTCGGACGGGTTCACGGCCAGCGTCTCGGGCGCGCCGCCGCGGTCCATGGACCGGAGGGCCCGGTAGTGCGAACCACGCACCCGCATCACGAGCTCCTCGACCTCGTTCTCCGGGACCAGGTAGCGGCGCAGCGTGCGGGCGAAGATCTCGATCGAGGTCTCGAACTCCTCGGGCACCACCTCGTTCGCCCCCAGGTTGCGCAGCTCCTCGATGTCGTTGAGGTAGCGGGTCCTGACGATCAGGTGCGGGGCATCGCTCATCCGGCGCACGCGGCTCACCACACGGCGGGTGGCGGCCGGGTCGCTGATGGCCACCACCACCACGCGGGCCCTCGCCACATGCACCTCCTCCAGCACGTGCTCGTTGCTGGCGTCGCCGATGATGACGTCCGCGCCCAGGCTGCGGGCCTGTTCGGCGAGGTCGGGGTCCATCTCCACCACCACATGGGCGATGCCGGCCAGCCGGGCGGTCTGGGCCACATTGCGGCCGTTGAGACCGTAGCCGACGATGACCAGGTGGTCGCTCAGCCGGTGGGCGGTGCGCGCCTCGGTGCGGGCCTGCACCAGGGCGTCGAGGCGGTGGCGCAGCCGCGCGGGCACGAACAGGCGCAGCAGCACCGCGGTCCACCGGCCCGAACCGCCGATGATCACCGGCGCCAGGCCCATGGTGGCGATGGACACCGAGAGGAAGAGCTGGTAATGGTCGCGGGTGAGCAGCTTCTGTTCCAGCCCCGTGGCGCTGAGGATGAAGGCGAACTCGCCCACCTGGCAGAGGGCGAGGCCCGTGAGAAGCGCCGTGCGCAGCGGATACCGCAGCACCATGGCCGCCACGGTGGCGATGAGCGTCTTGCCCACCAGGGTGAGCACCGTGAAGGCGATCACCAGACCGAGGTGCTTCACCAGGTATCCGGCGTCGAGCAGCATGCCGATGCTCACGAAGAAGAAGCTGATGAAGACCTCGTGGAAGGGGAGGATGTTGCCGGTGGCCTGGAAGCGGTGCTCGCTCTCGCTGATCACGAGCCCGGCGAAGAACGCGCCGAGGGCGAGGCTGAGGCCGATGGCACTGGTGAGCCAGGCCGTGGCGAAGCATAGCACCACGATGGTGGTGATGAAGAGCTCGCGGCTGTGGGTGCGCACCACCGCGTCCAGCAGACGGGGCACGGCATAGCGGGCCAGCACATAGATGAGGGCGAGCAGCACCAGCATCTTGCCGAGCATGCCGAACAGGTCGCCGAAGGGATCGGAGCTGCGCCCCGCCAGCATGGGCGTCAGCAGGATCATGGGCACCACGATGATGTCCTGGTAGATGAGCATGGCCGAGGCCACGCGGCCGTGCGGTGCGCCCACGGCCCCTTGCTCCTGCAGCAGCTTCAGCACGATGGCCGTGCTGCTGAGGGCGAACAGGAAGCCGAGGAAGATGCTCGGGGGCCACGCCAGGCCCAGCGCATGCGCCACCGCGGCGGTGAGGCCCACGGTGCCCACCACCTGGAGGGTGCCGCCCACCAGCACGGTGCGCGCCACCGAGGCCAGGCTGGACAGGCTGAACTCGATGCCGATGACGAACAGCAGGAAGATGACGCCGATCTCGGCCAGCAGCTCCACCTCATGCGTGGCGCCCACCAGGCCCAGGCCGTGCGGGCCGCACAATGCGCCCGTGGCCAGGAAGCCCAGCAGCACGGGAAGCTTGAAGCGCTTGAAGAGCAGGATCATCCCCACGGACAGGCCGAGGATGATGACGATCTCCTGGAGCAGGGGGATCTGCATCGGTCAGCGGTCCTTGAAGACGAGCCAGACGGCGGCCACCAGCAGCAGCGCGGCCAGGGCGTGGTTCCAACGGAGCGGTTCCGACCGGAAGGCGACAAGGGTGAAGACGGCGAACACCACCAGGGTGATCACCTCCTGCACCACCTTCAGCTGCACCAGGGTGAACGGACCGCCATGGCCGGCATGACCGAGGCGGTTCGCCGGCACCTGCAGCATGTACTCGAAGAAGGCGATGCCCCAGCTGATGAGCACGATGCTGAACAGCCCCAGGCGCTTGGCCCAATGCCATTCCTGGAACTTCAGGTGCCCGTACCACGCCAGGGTCATGAAGGTGTTGCTGGCGATCAGCAGCAGGATGGTCCAGAGGCCGCGCATGACGCTTCGGTTCGGCCGCGAAGGTGGTGGCCCGGCCGGCTGCCCGGACG
>JAEUSW010000105.1 GCA_016788285.1 Flavobacteriales bacterium | reverse complement strand
CCGACGGTCCGCAGGTCGTTCCGCCCGGCAGCAAGGCGTTCCCGGGAGACGGTGCGTCCGCTGCCATCGATCACCAGCGCCTCCATGGCACGGGCGACCTCGACCACCAGCCGGGTGCCGTCGGCCACCACCACCACCGGAAGGTCCTCGCCAGCCACGGGGGGCGTGCCCACGTTCAATACGCAGAACTGCTCGTTGGGCGTCGTTTCGATGTACCCGATGGGGTCCAGCACCAAGCCTTGAAGGCGTGGATCGGACGGTGCGATCCACTCGGCTTGGAAGATGATCGTGTTCGACCCGAGGACGGTGCCCTGATCCACCGGGATGCCGTCCTCCATAGGCACCACATAGGACCAGGCCTGGCTGCTGTCCGGCCGCAACTGCACCATCCACCCTTGCCTGCCCGATGCGGCGAGCACATGGCCGTTGGGAAGCTTTTGTCCGCTGCCCTGGCCCGGGGAATACAGGTCGGGTGGGTTGGCCGTCATGAACCGCGCATCGCGGTCCAGCGGTCCGAAGGCGGTACCGGGGACATAGGCATAGTTGCCGTTCCCGTCCACCGGCGGGGCGAAGATGTCCACCGCACTGTAATTGGATCCAACGCGATTGTTGAACACCATGATCTTCCCGACATCGGGATCGTTGGCATCCAGGCCCGGGCCCACCCAAGCGGCCGCGTGGTTGAAGAAGAGGTCCCGATCGGTCGGCCCTCCGCGGTCATAGATGCTCGGGTTCCCCCAGCGATACAGCAGATCGCCGCCCCGGCCCGAGTTGCCGCCCACATGGCCGGCGGCCTCCGCCGTCGTGGTGCTGTGATCGATCACCCACACCTCGTGAAGGAAAGGCACGCTCAACAGGATCTGGTCCAGGGCCGGGTTGTAGTCCACCGAGTTGATGTGCAACCAGTCCGGATTGATGTTCTGCGTGTACACGGCGTTGATGTCCACCAGCTCCGGGTGATCGGCCACGACCCCGTAGTTGGCCGCGTTCGGGTTGAAGTCCTGCACCAGGTGGTCCCAGACGTGCCACTCCCACACCACGTTCACGGAGTCCAGGCCCACCGGTTGCAGTTCCACGATCTTCTCCGGCCAGAGGGTGCTGAAGCCGAAGCCGACCGTATCCCGGCCTGCATCCCAGGCCTCCTGGGTGGACTTCAGCTCCCACACGATGGCGAGCATGTTCCCATTGGGCATCAGCTCAACATCGTGGTGCATGCACTCGGTGGCCGAACTGATGGTGTGATCCCAGAGCACCGTATTGTCCCATGCCTTGAGCTGCACGTGTTCCCCGTTGCCTCCAGCGGTGAAGAAGGGATTGCCACCCGCTTCATCCACATACGTCCGCAGCAAGGTGCCGTTGTTGCCCAGGCGGATCGAGTTGCCGGGCACCGACACGGTATCCGGCCAGCTGTGCACCAGTTGACCGCAGGCGTTCACCAGGAACACCGTGCCCTGCTGGTCGGGGAAGAACAGGAAATAGCCGTCGATCATGTCCGGCTCGTAGTGCGTGAGGCCCACCGTGTTCTGCGCAATAGCGCGTTCCTGGATGGAGGCAAGCGCCGTGGCGATGATGATGGTCCGAAGGAAGGATCCGCGAAAGGGCATGGCTCGGTGTTTCGGTGAGCCAAAGTAGCGCGTACGGGCCGGACGGAACTCCTGGGTGTTCGAGACCCGAGCGCGGCGCCGGCGGGGGCCCAGAGCAGCGCGCATCATGACGCACCGGCCATCACCGGGTCGTTGAACGCGACGAGCCCCGCGCATGCGGGGCTCGTTCATTCCATGGCCGACCTGGCGCTCAGCTCAACGCACCGCGTGCACCTTGCCGTCCACGTACTCTTCCGTGCGCACCGTGCTGCCGTCGGGTTCACGGTAGGTCCAGGTGCCGATGCGCTGCGTGTCCATGCGTTGGGGGTTGTAGCGGGCCCGGCCCTCGCAACGCACAAGCCCCCCGGGGTGGTACTCGCGCTGCAGGAACTCCACCTTGCGCTTGTCCACCAGCTCCAGGGTGCTGATGGGCGAACCGTCGGACGCGAACAGGTCCATCCGTTCGTAATACGCCCCGCTCCTGTGCTTCTCCTCGGCATACCGCAGCTGGCCGTTGCGGTAGTGCTCCTGGTAGTGGAGCGCCATGCCGTCCACGAAGCGGGTCTCGGTGGCGGGCTGCCCGTTGGCGTGGAAGGTGCGCAGCACGGCACGCAGGGCGTCCACGCTGCGGAACTCCCGTTCCAGGGTGCCGTCCGGATGGTGGTTCTTGTAGAGGGTGAGTCGGCCGTCCACGTAGTACCCTTTGTGCTTGAGGGCCCCGTTGGGGTGCTGGTCCTCCACCCAGCCGATGCAGGGGTGCCCGTTGCAGAGGCGCACCGAATCGCCTCCGGTGACGGGGTTGTAGGCCTCGTAGTCGGCGATCACCGCCGCGGGGTCCTCCAGCAGGGCCGGATCGATGGGGAAGGCATCGGCGGCCATCAGGGCGAGGTCGTCCTGGGCGTGCACGGCGGAGCAGAGCAGGAGACCTGCGGCAGCAGCGAGCGGGAAGCGTGCGATGAGCATGGCCCCTGCTACGATCAGGGGGCGATGCTGGTTGCGGATCGCCGATCCCCCTAACTTGGGCTCCCCCCAAACCCCACAGACCATGATCATCCGCACCCTGTCCCTGGCCTGCATCCTGCTGTACGCGCAGCCCCGCGCGACCGCTCAAGCCACGGACGTCACCCCGGCCCACTACGCGGAAGCGCAAGTGGCCTGGTTGGACGAACTGCTGAAGCTGACCCCGGAACAGGTGGTCGAATGCCGGCGCATGCTGGTGGAGCACGAGAACAAGCAGACCCAGTTGCGCGAGAGCCTTCGTGAGACCCTGGTCCAGCTGGAAGAGCAACAGCGTGAAGCCTGGGATGGACTGAACCGGTCCCTCACCACCGAGCAGGCCGAGAAGCTCCTGCGAGCGACCAGGACGAACGGGGTGCCGGTGAACATGAACACGGCCGAGCCCGGCTCCACCCGTGGACATGCCAAAGAGGACGGCACACCGGGCGCCCGGTCCGAGAAAAAGGGCGCGACGTCGGGCAAACCCACTTCCAGCCCCACCACGATCTCCCGCTGATGGGACGGGGCCGGCACGCGGCGCACCGCCATGGGCACGGGCCCACTGGATCGGTTGCCTCCTGTTAATAACTTTTTTTCCCTTGCTCCGCGCGTAACGATCCAATAGTATTGACCGATCGGATGAAGAACCGTTCACCCCAGATGACGGTACCCATGACATCGACCGACGGCATGTTCCGGTCGGGCGCGCACACGATGGGGCGTTCCGGGAGGAACGCTTCAACCGGTCACCGGCGCGGCCTGATGGAACAGGCATGGCACTTTGGCCGGACCCGGGCCACCGGCCCGGACGCCGGCCCAGACCATCCGCGACCAACCCTGCGAATCCACTCCGGTGCCCAGGGGTGACCCCTGACCCGCGCACCGCCACGGCATCTTCAACAACTCCCCTCCTAACCCCCCCACTCTCCCTCACCCGATCCCGCAGGCCGACCGGCCGTCCTTCGCGAACCGAACGAACTCTTGATGATGCGCTCAGTCGACCCGGTCGTCCAACACCGGTGCTGACTTACCAACGGCGGTGGCCCGTTCGTCACCACAGCTCCCTCAACCAAAACCAAACACCTACACATGAACCTTCAGAACGCAAGGCCTTCGGGCCGAACGCGTCGAACGTGGTGGAAGCACGCCTTGCTGGCGGTCGCGGCCACCTGTTCGGCCGCGTTGGGGTGGTCGCAAACGACCATCACCTGCACGGGCACGTTGGGTTCGTTCCAATCCGGCTCGGTGACCGCCGCCGGTGTGAAGAACGACGGCAACATGATCAACATCAACACCACGGGCACCGGGACCCGGGGTTGGGCGCATTACGACCTGTCGTCGATCCCCGCGGGCTCGACGGTGACGGCCGTAACGGCGAACTTCACCACCTACACCTCGGTGGCGTCGGGTGCGCTGAACAACATGTACGGCTTCACGGGCGACCCGGCGACCATTCCGGGTACCACGCTGTACGCGGCCTGTGCCAGCGGAACCTCGTTCAACAACACCTCGTGGGCGGCCAACGCACTGAACGCGAAGGCGCTCAACGCGGCGGGGGTGGCCTTCATCCAGGCCAACTGCGGAACGAACAACGCCAACATCGGCTATGTCCGCGCCTCTACGAACAACTACAACATCGGTGGCTATCCGGGCGCTCCTGCGGCCGCACCGGACCTGGTGATCACCTTCATTCCGCCGACCCCCTGCGCGGGCACTCCGGCACCCGGCAACACCCTGTCCACCCTGGCCAGCGCGTGCCTCGGTCAGGCGTTCACGCTGTCCCTCTCGGGCAGCTTCGCCGGTCAAGGTGGCATCACCTATCAGTGGGAGAGCTCGCCGGACGGCAGCTCCTGGACGCCCATCCTCGGTGCGAACAACGCGACCTACGCCACCACCATGGCGGCGTCCACCTACTACCACTGCATCGTCACCTGCACCAACAGCGGCCTGAGCGCCACGAGCACGGACCTGCAAGTGACCCTGACCTCCAACGTCTGCCAGTGCGGCACGTATCCGTCGATCTTCGCCAGCAGCAATGCGGATGAGGACATCAGCAATGTGACGGTGGGGGCCATGAACGTCTCCTCCACCTGCGCCACGGTGGCACCGGGGGCGGGCTCCATCCAGAACCGCTACAGCAACTACGCCGGCACCTTCGGGGTGACCGCCTCGCAGCTGGACCTGGTGCCCTTCAGCCTGACGCAGACCTCCTGCGGCGGTGCCTTCGGCAACGGCTTCCAGCTGTTCGTGGACTGGAACCAGGACGGCGACTTCCTGGACGTGGACGAATTCGTCTACAACCAACCGACGGCGGTCTCGGGCAACCAAACAGTGACCGGCACCTTCACCGTGCCCCTCACCGCGCTGACGGGCACCACCCGCATGCGCGTGGTGAACGTGGAGACGACCTTTCCCACCGCGACGAACTTCGCGCACAATGCCTACACCTGGGGTGAGACCGAGGACTACTGCTTCACGGTAACGGCCTCCACGGTGTGCACGGGTACGCCCGCGCCGGGCAACACCCTGAGCACGCTGGCCAGCGCCTGCCCGTCCACGAGCTTCACGCTCAGCCTGCAGAACACCGTGGTCGGCACGGGTGTCAACTACCAGTGGGAGACCTCGCCGGACGGCAGCACCTGGACCCCTGCGGGCGGTGCGCCCAACCTGCCCTTCTGGACCACGAGCCAGGCGGCCGACACGTACTACCAGTGCGTGGTGACCTGCACCATCAGCGGTCTGACCGCTACCAGCACCCCGGTGCAGGTGACCACCATCAACGACCTCTGCATCTGCGGCGCGTACCCGGCCAACTTCGCCAGCAGCACGGCGGATGAGGAGATCACCAATGTGACGGTGGGAGCGATGAACGTCTCCTCCACCTGCGCGACGGTGGCGCCTGGCACGGGCTCCATCCTGAACCGCTACAGCAACTACACCGGCACCTTCGGGGTGACGGCGACGCAGCTGGACGTGGTGCCCTTCAGCCTCACGCAGACCTCCTGCGGTGGCGCCTTCGGCAACGGCTTCAAGATCTACGTGGACTGGAACCAGGACCAGGACTGGCTGGATGCCGGCGAAGAGGTGTACAGCCAACCCGCACCGGCCACGGGCAACCACACCGTGTCGGGCACCTTCGCGGTGCCCATCACCGCGCTGACGGGCACCACCCGCATGCGCGTGGTGAACGTGGAGGCGGTCTTCCCCAATGCCACGAACTACGCCCACGGGGCCTACACCTGGGGCGAGACCGAGGACTACTGCTTCACGGTGAACGCCGCGGCGGTGTGCACGGGCACGCCCACGCCGGGCAACACCCTGAGCACGCTGAGCACGGCCTGCCCGGCGCAGAGCTTCACCCTCAGCCTGCAGAACAACATCAACGGCTCCGGCGGCAGCTACCTGTGGGAGACCTCGCCTGACGGCAGCACCTGGAGCCCGGCCGGCGCGCCCGACGCCCCGACCTGGACCACGACCCTGGCGGCCAGCACCTACTATCGCTGCACGGTGACCTGCACGTTCAGCGGCCTGAGCGACGTCAGCACCCCGGTGCTGGTGAACGTGGGCGACGCCTGCGTGTGCGCGGCCTACTGCGCGGTGACCAACGCCGGCACCGGCTGCATCACCAACGTGCAGATCGCCAGCCTGAACAACAGCACGGCGGGCTGCTCGGGCGGTACGAACTACTCCCTGCAGTCGGCCACCACCACCCTGTCCGCAGGGCTCACCTACACCTTCTCGCTGACCTGCGACGCCAGCGCCATCACCTCGGTGTGGTTCGACTGGAACGCGGACAACGTGTTCGACGCCAGCGAATGGTATCAGGTGTACACCGCGGGCACCACCGGCTCGGTGTCGGTGACCGTACCCGGTGCGGCGACCTTGGGTGTCAGCCGCATGCGCGTGCGCAGCCGCCTCACGGGCAACGCGAACGGTGCCGGCGACGCCTGCCTGAACATGGGCAGCGGCGAAACGGAGGACTACTGCATCACCATCAACTCGCTGCCCGTCTGCTCCGGCACCCCTGCCGCCAACAGCGTCACGGGACCGGCCAGCGCCTGCCCGGGTGCCCCCTTCACCCTGGGCCTGCTGAACCCGCCGACCGAAAGCGGATACAGCTACCAGTGGTATGTGAGCACCGATGGCGGCACCACGTACAACCCCACCGGCGGCAACAGCGCCACGCTGAGCACCTCGCAGACCAGTGCCTCCGTGTACTACTGCGACATCACCTGCACGAACAGCAGCCAGACGACCAGCTCCAGCACCCTGACGGTGAACATGAGCTCCTTCCTGAGCTGCTACTGCACGGCGGGCGTAGGTCCCACGAGCACGGCTGACAGCCAGGTGGAGAGCGTGGTGCTGACGGGATCCCCGGGCAGCATCAACTACACCTTCCCCAGCTGCCCCACAGGCGTGCTGGGCGTGCAGGACCTGACGGCCCTGACGGCTGACCTGGTGCAGGGCCAGAGCTACACCATCACGGTGGACTTCGGCACCTGCGGCGGGAGCTTCTTCGGAACCGGCGAGGTGTGGATCGATTACGACCAGAACGGTCTGTTCGATGCCGGCGAATCGCTGGGCACTCAGAGCGGAACGCCTCCGGGCCTGGCCAACCTGAACTTCACGGTGCCGGGAACGGCCACCCTGGGCCTCACCCGCATGCGCGTGATGCAACAGGAGGCCGGTGCGGCGCCGCTGAACCCGTGCGGCAGCTTCACCTGGGGTTCCGTGATGGACTTCAGCGTGAACATCAACACGCCGGTGCCGTGCAGCGGTCAGCCCAACCCGGGCAACACCCTGAGCACGCTGCCCTCGGTGTGCGCGACGAACTCGTTCACCCTGAGCCTGCAGAACAACACGCTCGGAACGGGCGTGAGCTACCAGTGGGAGACCTCTCCGGACAACCTGAACTGGACCCCGGCCGGACCGAACAGCTCGACGTGGACGACCACGCAGAGCACGGCGACCTGGTACCGCTGCGTGGTGACCTGCGCGGGCAACGGCAACAACGCCAGCACCCCGGTGCAGGTGCTGATGAACCCGGCCAGCGCCTGCATCTGCATCCCCACCTACACCAGTGGGATCAGCTCCGGCGACCTGATCAGCGAGGTGGAGATCATCGGCACCACGCTGCTGAACAACAGCGGCACGGCGACGTCCCCGAACATCTCCTACACCTACTTCACGGGCCAGCCGAACTACACGGCCAGCCTGGTGGCCGGAACGACCTACCCGATCGAAGTGACGATCGGCAGCTTCACCGGCCAGAACATCGCGGTGTGGATCGACTTCAACGAGAACGGCACCTTCGAGACCCCGAGCGAGCGTGTGGGCTTCTTCGGCCCGATCAACACGGCGTTCGGCTCGGCGACCTTCCCGTTGACCCTGCCCTGCAACCCGGTCCCGGGTCTGAAGCGCATGCGCGTCCGTGGGGTGTGGCTGACCGCACCGAACACGATCGACCCCTGCCTGAACTACGGCTGGGGTGAGACGGAGGACTACGATGTGACCGTCCTGCCCCCGCCGCCCTGCCCCGCTCCGGGCAACTTCCTCGTGAGCGCCAGCACGGGCACCAGCGCCTCGTTCACCTGGACGGTGGCCTGCGCGGAGACCGCCTGGAACATCGAGTGGGGCGTAACGGGCTTCACCCAGGGCACGGGCACGATCGTGCCGGTGACCGGCACGCCGACGGCGACGATCGGTGGCCTGACCCCGGGTGTTTCCTACCAAGCCTACCTGCAGGCCGACTGCGGTGGCAACGGTACGAGCAGCTGGGTGGGTCCGATCGGCTTCAGCACCTGCAACGGCCTCTGCGCCGATGCGGTGACCGCTGTGCTGGGCGTGAACACGACCGGCCCGATCAACTGCGGCAACGGTGCCACCAACGCGCAAGCGGGCGGTGCCACGCACGCCCGCTGGTTCACCTACACGGCGACCGGCACCGGTGTGCTCACGGCCTCTGCCTGCGGCGCGGTGAACACCGGCAACGACGACACGCGCCTCACCATCCACGGTGGTGCCTGCGGCGGTCTGACGGTGCTGGCCTCCAGCGACGATGACTGCACGTGGGCCCTTGGTGGAAACGCCTTTGCCAGCACGGCATCGGTGTTCGTCACCTCCGGCCAGCAGGTCTTCATCGAGTGGGACGACCGTTGGAACCCGGCGGGCTTCAACTGGGACCTGAGCTTCACGCCCTGCACGCCCGATCCGGCCGACCTGTGCGTGAACAAGAACCCGGCCGCCAACCCGATCGCCATCGGCAACCCGCCGGTGGTCTTCACGGGCACCCTGGACTGCCAGACGCAGGACGGCATCTCGCCGAACCCCTTCCCGGCCGCTACGGGTTGGGAGTGGGTGGCCTTCGAGCTGACCCAGTGCGCCAATGTGCAGATCAGCTACTGCGGCACGCCGAACTTCCAGTACGGAGCGCTGAACATGTACGGTGACTGCGGCACGTTGTTCATCAACTCGCAGACCTTCGACTTCACCTCCTGCGTGGACGGCAACCCGACCATCTTCTTCGAGGACCTCTCTCCGGGCTTCTACTACTACCCGGTGCTGTGGTCGCTGCCGCTGAACATGGTGGGTCCGTACACGATCAACGTGACGGCCACGGCGCCCACGAACCCGTGCGCCCCGAACATCAACTGCGCCGGTGCGCTGCCGCTGACCTGCCCCGGTTCCGTGGTGGGCAACACGAACAACCAGTTCCCGACCCTGCCGCTCAACGGCTGCCCCTTCACGGGCAACACCAGCGGTGGTTCGCTCTGGTACACCTACACGGCCGCTGCGGATGAGAACATCATCCTCAGCACCTGCGGCATCACCACGGTGTTCAATACCCGCATCAGCGTGTACACCGGCGGTGCCTGCGGCAGCCTGAGCTGCTACACCATGAGCGACGACTTCGGCGGGGCCTGCACCAACCGCAGCCAGGTGGAGTTCTTCGCCCAGGGCGGCCAGACCTACTACATCGCCGTTCACAGCCCGTCCGCTTTCGATGACGGTGTCTTCGAACTGCAGGTGGGTTGCGGCCCGGTGTGTCCGCGTCCGACGAACGACGACTGCTCGGGTGCCACGGTGCTGACCAGCTTCCTGGCCGATGGTTCGGGAACCCCGACCGGTGGCGACAACAGCTGCGCGCAGAACGATGCCTACACCACCTGCAGCCCTGTGCTGAACAACCAGGGCATGTGGTACAGCTTCAACAGCGGCGTGAACACGATCCACGTGCTTGACCTGCTGGGCACCCCGCAGAACGGTGCGCTCACCGCCAGCCAGTTGAACTACGCGCTCTTCAGCGGTGGTTGCAACGGCAACCTCGGCGCCGTGGGCCAAGTGGGCTGCGACGACGACGGCGATGGCAACGACATCGTCCTGACGGGCCTGACCACCGGCACGAACTACCTGCTGTACGTGTACAACCCGGGCAGCACGGGCTTCGAGGGCACCTTCGAGGTGATGGTGGAGCACCCTGGTCTGAACGACGCGGGCGTGAGCGCCATCAACGCGCCGACCGGCCTGGTGTGCACCTCGTTCCTCGAGCCTGAGGTGGTCCTGACCAACTTCGGCGAGAACACCCTCACCAGCGTGGACATCATCTACGACCTGGACGGTGGCCTCACGGGTCCCTTCGTGTACAACTGGACGGGCAGCCTGCCCTACCTGGGTACTGAAGTGGTGCTGCTGCCGGGCTTCACGGCCCCGTACGGCACGCACACCCTGAACGTGACGGTGCAGAACCCGAACGGCCAGTTGGACGAGATCCCGGGCAACGACCTCACGAGCGAGCTCAACATCGACGTGACGGGTGAGACCGTGACGGTGCGGATCACCACGGACAACGACCCGAGCCAGATCTACTGGGAGATCCAGGACCAGGCCTTCCAGGTCGTGGCCGCGGCCCCTGCCTATGGCGCGAGCAACACCACGATCGATGTGACGACCTGCCTGAGCACGTTGAACGGCAACTGCTTCAGCTTCTACCTGTTCGACTTCCTGGGCGATGGCCTCAGTGGAACGGGCAACGGCAACGGCAGCTGGAGCCTGCGCACCCTGGGTGGGCAGACCCTCCTGGGTGACGACTTCAACGGCACGATCAACGGTGTGCTGAGCCCGAACAGCCCGCCGGCAACGGCCGGTTATGTGAGCGGCCACGAGTTCTGCCTGCCGGCAGGCCCGAGCACGCTGCAGGCCGGTGAGTGCGGCATCTTCACCAACCTGCTGCAGAACAAGGTGTACGCCACCACCGTGCCCGGTGTCACCACCTACCAGTTCGAGTTCTCCGACCCCGACGCCGGATTCCGCCGCCGTATCGCGGTGCCGCGCAACTGGGTGAAGTTCTCCGAGATGGTGACCAGCCCGCTGCAACCCGGTGTGCGCTACTTCACCCGCGTCCGTGTGGACCAGGGTGCGGCCGGCCTCGCCGACGATCGCTTCGGAACGGGTTGCGAGATGGGTCTGGATCCGACCGCCGTGCCCGGCTGCACCGGCCTGGTGGACGACATCGGCTTCCCCGCCCACAGCTGCAACGTCACCAAGACCTTCGGTGGGTCTGACAAGGTGTTCGCCCAGCCCGTGGTGGGTGCCACGCAGTACCGCTTCCGCTTCGAGAACATCGGCGAAGGCTACCTGCGCACGATCGTCCGTCCGAACTACATCTGCCCGCTCAGCTGGGTGACCCTGCCGCTCGTGAACGGCAGCACCTATCAGGTGAGCGTGGAAGTGCTGTACAACGGACAGTGGAGCGGTTACTGCGGACCGGTTTGCTCGGTGACCATCCTGAACCCGCCGGCCAATGCCCAGCAGCGTGACGCTGAGGTGGTGACCAACAGCGGTCTGCAGGCCTGGCCGAACCCGGTGCGCGACGGCGTGGTGAACATCCGCCTGGACGGCCTCACGGCCGGCACCCAGCGCGTGAGCCTGGAGGTGTACGACCTCACCGGCAAGCGCGTGGTGGCCCAGGACATGGAGAACAGCGGCCCTGTGTTCAACACGGTGCTTGACCTGGATGGCTTCGCCGGTGGCGTGTACATGGTCCACCTCAACGTGGACGGTGCCGTGCACCAGCAGCGCATCAGCGTGGTGAAGTAGTCCCGCTGAACGACCTTCTGCGAAAGCCCCCCGCTCCGGCGGGGGGCTTTTCGCGTTCCGGGG
>JAEUSW010000008.1 GCA_016788285.1 Flavobacteriales bacterium | reverse complement strand
GTCGGGCACACGAACGCGGCGCACCTGGTCCTGAGGGCTCCGCAGCTCCTGGGCGGTGATGCGCATCCCCAATTCGATGGTGGGCGGGTAGTGCGTGAGGATCTGGCTCTGGATGCGGTCCTTCAGCGGGGTGATGATGGCACCCCGGTTGGTGTAATCCTCGGGGTTGGCCGTGAACACGAACTGGATGTCGAGCGGCAGGCGCAGCTTGAAGCCGCGGATCTGAACATCGCCCTCCTGCAGGATGTTGAAGAGCGCCACCTGGATGCGCGGCTGCAGGTCGGGCAGCTCGTTGATGACGAAGATGCCCCGGTGGCTGCGGGGCACCAGGCCGAAGTGGATCACGCGCTCGTCGCTGTAGTCCAGCTTCAGGTTGGCGGCCTTGATGGGGTCGCTGTCGCCAATGAGGTCGGCCACAGTGACATCGGGCGTGGCGAGCTTCTCGGTGTAGCGATCGGTGCGGTGCACCCAGGCGATGGGGGTCTCGTCGCCGTGGATGGCGATATGGTCCTTCGCGTAGCGGGAGATCGGCGCCAGCGGATCGTCGTTGATCTCGCTGCCGGCCACCACCGGCATCCACTCATCAAGCAGCTGCACCAGGGAACGCGCCATGCGCGTTTTGGCCTGCCCGCGCAGGCCGAGCAGGTTGATGCTGTGCCCGGCCAGGATGGCACGCTCGAGCGCGGGCACCACCGTGTGCTCGTAGCCATGGATGCCCTCGAACAGCGGCTGCTTCGCCCGGATGCGGGCGATGAGGTTGGCGCGCAGCTCCTCCTTCACGCTGCGCGGGCGGTAGCCGCTCTGCTTCAGTTCGCCAAGGGTCTGGGGATGCAGCTCCATTTCGTGGTGCGTTGGGGCGCGTCATGACGCGCCCGTACTAGAGAATGTCAGGACGCCTTGCGGTTGGTGGTGTGATCGCGGAACACCATGTCCGCGAGCCCTTGCAGGCCGGTGTAGAACGCGCGGCCCTGATTGGCCTCGGTGAAGCGCTCGATGAAACGCTGCAGGTAGTTGTCGCGCGCGATCATGAAGGTGGTGATGGGGATGCCGGCCTTGCGCGCGCGGACCGCCGCGTCCAGCGTGCGGGCCACGATGTGCTCGTCGAGCCCGAAGCTGTTCATGTAGTACTCACCGTCCTTCTTGATGCAGCTGGGCTTGCCATCGGTGATCATCACGATGCGGCGGTTGCGGACCTTGCGGCGCCGCAGGATGTCCATGGCGAGCTCCAGCCCGGCCACGGTGTTGGTATGGAAGGGGCCCACCTGCAGGTAGGGCAGGTCCTTCAGGCTCACCTGCCACGCGTCGTTGCCGAAGACCACGATGTCGAGGGTGTCCTTCGGGTAGCGCCGCTTGATGAGCTCGGCGAGCGCCATGGCCACCTTCTTGGCGGGGGTGATCCGGTCCTCGCCGTAGAGGATCATGCTGTGGCTGATGTCGATCATGAGCACGGTGGCGCAGGCGCTCTGGTGCTCGGTCTCGATCACCTCCAGGTCGTCCTCGCTCAGGTGCAGGTCGTCCAGCCCGCGCTGCTGGGCGTTGCGGATGCTGTCGCTCATGGCCACCTGCTCCAGACGGTCGCCGAAGCGGTAGCTGCGCCGGTCGCTGGTGGGCTCGTCGCCCTGGCCAGTTCGGCGCAGCGCATGGTTCCCACGGTCCACCTTCTTCAGCTTGCCGAACACCTGCTCCAGCGCGCGCTCCCGGATGAGCTTCTCGGCCTTGCCGGTAAGAGGGGCCTTGCCGCCCTTGGTGGGCCTGCCGATCATGCCGTGCTTGCGCAGGTCGTCCTCGAACTCCTTGCGGCCGTAATCGGCGGTGTAGAACCCATGCTCCTTGTCGAGCTGGTCCATCCAGTCCAAGGCCTCCTCCACATCGCCGCTGGTGTGGGTGAGCAGCTCCAGGAACAGCGGCAGGAGCTTCTCGAAGGGCGACCGGTCGTCCTGCGGCGGAACGTACTTGGTGAATCGGTGGCCGAGCATGCGCAAGGGAACGTCCGTGTGGCGGTGCCGGTTC
>JAEUSW010000029.1 GCA_016788285.1 Flavobacteriales bacterium | reverse complement strand
GTGAACTGGCCCACGTGGCGCCACAGCTCGGTCATGAAGCTCTGGCAGAAGCGCATCACCTCACCGTCGCTCTTGCCTTTCGGGTCGAAGTCGCTGCCGCCCTTGCCACCGCCCATGGGCAGGGTGGTGAGGCTGTTCTTGAAGGTCTGCTCGAAGCCCAGGAACTTCAGGATGCTGAGGTTCACGCTGGGGTGGAAGCGCAGGCCGCCCTTGTAGGGGCCGATGGCGCTGTTGAACTCGATGCGGAAGCCGCGGTTCACCTGGATGTTGCCCTTGTCGTCCACCCAGGGTACGCGGAACATGATGGTGCGCTCCGGCTCCACCATGCGCTCCAGGAGCATCTTGCCCTTGTACTTGGGGTTCGCCTCGATGAAGGGGATCACCATCTCGGCCACTTCGTGCACGGCCTGGAGGAACTCCGGCTCATTGCCGTTGCGCTTCTTCACCTCGGCCATGAAGGCATCCACGGCCTTGTTCGACTTTGCCATTCGTCGTGCGCCTTAGCGCTGGTTTGGTTTGTTCCGCCTGCCGGTGAAGGCGCGGCGGGGTTGTTGGGTTATGCTCCCCGTCGGGAAAAGCGCGGCAAAGGTAGATGGGGGGGGCGCACCCGCAAGGAGGGGCCTAGTGCAGCTCGTAGACCTTGCCGGGAAGGCTGCGCACCACCCCGCTGAACTCCAGGTTCAGCAGCAGGGTGGCCGCTTTGCCGGGGTGCAGCCGGCTGCGCAGGCACAGGTCGTCGATGCCCACGCGGCCGCCGGAGCGCAGCACGTCCACCAGCAGTTGTTCCTCGGGCCCCAGGGCGGCGAAGAGGGGCTGTTGCACGGGAGCCTTGCGCCGCGGTGCCTTGGTGCTCCAGTCCATGCGCGTGAGCAGATCGTCGGCGCTGGTGATCAGGGCGGCCTTGTGCTGTTGGATGAGCCGGTTGCAGCCCTCGCTGCGCGGATCGCCGGGCCTGCCGGGCACCGCCATCACCTCACGGTCGTAGCTGTCGGCGATGTCGGCGGTGATGAGGCTGCCGCCCTTGGGACCGCTCTCCACCACCACGGTGCAATCGCCGAGGCCGGCGATGATGCGGTTGCGGGCGGGGAAGTTGCCGGGCGCGAAGGCCGAACCGCTGGGCAGCTCGCTCACCACCGCGCCGTGTTCGGCGAGCTCCCGGGCCGTGGTGGCATGCTCGGCGGGGTACAGCTTGTCCAGGCCATGCGCCACGCAGGCCACGGTGGGCAGGCCCTGCTTGAGGGCGGTGCGGTGGGCCACGATGTCGATGCCGTAGGCCAGACCGCTGACGATGGTGGCGTTCACGGCGCGAAGGCCTTCGACCAGCTCGGCGCAGAACCGTTTGCCGTGCTCGGTGGGGGTGCGGGTGCCCACGATGCTCACCACGCGCTGCACGTCGAGGTCGGCGGGCCCGCGCACGTACAGCAGCACGGGGGCGTCCTCGGCCTGGGCCAGTCGGCGCGGATAGTCGGCGTCCAGGTAGAACAGGGGCCGCAGCCCGTGCTTGCGCACGTAGGCCAGTTCGCGCTCCGCGGCGGGGAGCACCCGTCGGTCGGTGACGCTGGCGGCCAACTTGGGACCGATGCCGGGGACCTTCTCCAGGGAACGCCGCACCTTGGGGTCGATGAACAAGGCATCCACCCCTCCGCAATAGGCCACCAGGTTGCGGGCGTTCACCGGTCCGATGCCCTTGAGCATGGACAGGGCGATGCGATGCACCCAGGTGCGGTCATCCACGGGGGCGGTTGACGGGCTTCGCGTCATGGTGCTCCCGCCCAAGATAACCGCACACCCGATCGTGGAGGAGCGGTGGGCCGGCCGCAGGGGCACGCCGGCAGGTTTGGCTACTTTCGACCCGCCACCAGACCCATGAGGAACCGCTTCGCCTGCCTTGCCCTGCTGATCGGGGCCGGCACGCAGGCCCAACAGCAGGCCGTCCTGCAGGGCCGCATCACCGACACCGCCTCGGGCATCGGCCTGATCGGTGTGAACGTCCTGGCCGGGCCCGGTAAGGGCACCGCCACCGACGTCAACGGCGACTACCGCCTCGCGCTCGACGCCGGGGAGCGCGCCATCACCTTCACCCTGTTGGGGTATGCCAACGAGACCCGCGACGTGGTGTTGGTCGGTGGGCAGGAGACCCGGCTGGACGTGGCCATGCGCGCCTCGGCGACGCAGCTGGACATGGTGGTGGTGACCGCGGGCAAGTTCGAGCAGCGCGTGGGGGAGGTGAGCCAGAGTCTGAGCGTGCTGCGGCCCGAGGTGATCCAGAACAAGAACATCACCAACGTGAACGAGGTGCTGGGGCAGGTGCCCGGCGTGGTGATCATCGATGAGGACCCGCAGATCCGCGCCGGCAGCGGCTTCAGCTACGGGGCCGGCAGCCGCGTGATGGTGCTGGTGGACGACCTGCCCGTGCTGAGCGGCGACATCGGCCGCACCTCCTGGAGCATCGTGCCCACCGAGAACGTGGAGCAGATCGAGGTGATCAAGGGCGCCAGCAGCGTGCTGTACGGCAGCGCGGCGCTCAGCGGGGTCATCAACGTGCGCACCGCCTATCCGCGCGAGGAGCCCACGACCCGGGTGAACGCGTTCGCCGGGGTGTACGACACCCCGCGGAACAAGTCGGCCCGTCCGCGTACCGACCGCAACACCTTCCTGGGGGGCACCAACTTCTTCCATAGCCAGCGCTTCGGGCAATGGGACGTGGTCCTGGGCGGCAACCTGGTGTGGGATGAGGGTTTCCTGGGCCCCGAATCGGTGGGCAAGGACACCCTGAACCGCGACGATCCGAAGTACAGCACGCCGGCCGGCTACGATCATCGGGTGCGGGTGAACGGCGGGGTGCGCTACCGGCACAAGAAGGTCAAGGGCCTCAACTACGGCGTCAACGCCAACGCCATCCGCGCCGAGAACACCAGCGTGTTCATCTGGGATGATGCCGGCGACAACATCTACCGCGCGGAGAACGGCACGGTGACCAACACGCAGGGGATGCAGTACTACGTGGACCCCTACGTGAATTACTTGAGCGACAAGCAGACGCGCCACAGCCTGCGGGGACGCTACTTCAATCAGAAGTTCGACAACAGCGGCAACCAGAGCAACGCCAGCCACTTCCTTTATGGGGAGTACCAGGCGCAGCAGCGGCTGGACATCTGGGGCGAGACGGTGCTGACCGGCGGGATCGTGGCCCAGCGCACCCGCTCGGTGGCCCTGCTCTACAGCGGCAACCCCGACGGCGATGCCGAGAACACGGCCACCAACACGGCCGCCTACCTGCAGGTGGACAAGAAGCTGATCAAGGAGCGCCTGGCGCTGAGCGCAGGGGTGCGTTACGAGAGCTTCGCGGTGAACGAGGACCAGCAGGCCGTGCCGGTGTTCCGCGCGGGCGGCACCTTCCGTGTGCTGAAGGGCACCTTCGTGCGGGCCAGCTATGGCCAGGGCTTCCGCTTCCCCACCATCGGCGAGCGGTTCATCCGCACCAACGTGGGCCAGCTCAACATCTACCCCAATCCCGATCTGGAGCCCGAGGAGAGCTGGAACGCCGAGGCCGGCATCAAGCAGGGCTTCCGCATCGGCGGATTCACCGGCTACTTCGACGCGGTGTATTTCCAGCAGGAGTATCGCCGGTACATCGAGTTCACCTTCGGGCAGTGGGCGGTGCCTACCTTCACCAACTTCGCCGGCCTGGGCTTCAAGTCGGTGAACACCGGCAATGCGCGGGTGAGCGGCGTGGAGCTGGAGCTGGCCGGCAAGGGCAAGGTCGGTGCCGTGGAGCTCATGGTGCTGGCCGGCTACACGTGGTCCAAGCCCATCACCACCACCCCGGACGAGGTGTACGCCAAGCCGGTGATCGAGGGCTATCCGCCCTCCACTTACAGCAACACCAGCTACGACGCCAGCGGCGACCTGTTGAAGTTCCGCGTGGAGCACCTGTTCCGCGCCGATGTGCAGGCCGAGTGGCGCCGCCTCAGCGCCGGTCTCAGCGTGCGCTACAACAGCCATGTGCGCAACATCGACAAGGTGTTCGTGGACCTGGACGAGAGCGCCGTGGAGCTCACCGCCCTGCGCACCGGCGTGGGCGAGTGGATGGCCACGCGTCGCAGTGGCGATACCGTCCTCGATGCCCGGGTGGGTGTCCGGGTGGGCGCGAACAACCGCGTCTCCGTGGTGGTGAACAACCTCACCAACCTCACCTATGCCATCCGCCCGCTGAGCGTGGAGGCGCCGCGCAGCTTCCAGTTGCAGTTCAGCCGCAGCATCTAGGCCGTGCGCATCCTCGGCGTGATCCCCGCGCGGTTCGGCAGCAGCCGGCTGCCCGGCAAGGTGCTCCTCGACATCGGCGGCCGCAGCATGGTCGCCCGGGTCCTGGACCAGGCGCGACGGTGCGCCGGCCTGGCCACGGTGGTGGTGGCGACGGATGACGAGCGGGTGGCGGGACACGTGCGCGGCCTCGGTGCCCAGGTGGTGATGACCTCCGCGGAGCACCCCAGTGGGACGGACCGCTGCTTCGAGGCCCTGGAGCTCCTGGGCCGGGACCGGTACGACGCGGTGGTCAACATCCAGGGCGATGAACCGTTCCTGGACCCGGGCCAGCTGGACCTGCTGTGCATCACGCTCCAGCGTCCAGGCGTTCAGGTGGCCACCCTGGCCAAGGCGGTGACCGATGACCGTGAACTGGATGATCCCGGGGAGGCCCACCTGGTGGTGGACAAGGACCTGAACGCCCTGTATTTCAGCCGAGCGGCGATCCCCTTTCTGCGCGAAGGCACCGCCGGACCGCGTCACCGGGCCTTCCCCTTCCTGAAGCATGTGGGCGTGTACGGCTACCGCAGCGAGGTGCTGGCCCGGTTGGTGGCGCTGCCGCCAAGCCCGCTGGAGCAGGCCGAACGGCTCGAGCAGCTGCGCTGGCTGGAGAACGGCTTCCGCGTCACGGTGGCCCTGACGGAGCACGACAGTTTCTGCGTGGACACCGAGGCGGACCTGGCGGAGGCCAGGCGGCGTGCGGCGGCATTGTAATTTGGCCCGCCCGGATGGCCATCGAGCGCGACATTCACGACCTCCTGCACCATCACGACTGCGTGATCGTGCCGCGCTTCGGCGGCTTTCTGGCCCATTACCGGCCGGCCCGGTTGGACGAGGCGCACAGGCTGGTGCACCCGCCGGCGCGCGAGCTCAGCTTCAACCGGCACCTGGTGCGGAACGACGGCCTTCTGGCCGACCAGCTGGCGCGTCGCACCGGGGCGGGTTTCGATGAGGCCTCGGGCCGGATCGCCCAGGAGGTCGGCGGCTGGCACGAACGGATCGCCCTGGACCGCCGCCTCGAACTGCCGCGGATCGGCACCTTCTTCCTGGACGCCGAGGGCAACCTGCAGTTCGACCCCGACCGCCGCGTGAACTACCTGCGCGACGCCTACGGCCTGCGGCCGGTGGCGGCAGTTCCAGCGCCCCGCAAGCAGACCACGACCGCTGCGGCCGCGGTCCGTCAGCTGCCCCGCGCGGAGGCGGTGCCCGACGACGGGCGCCGGCCCCTGATCTGGGCCGCCGCCGCCGCGGCGGGTCTGGTGTTCCTGCTGGGCGCGGGCTATCTGGTGCGCCATACGTGGGACACGCCGCAACTGAGCGGCTTGCTGCCCTGGAGCGGTGAACCGGCGCGGTACGTCAAGCGCGATGCCGTGCCGTCCATCGATCTCGATCCGGACACGGTGTTCCATGTCCCGGTGCCTGAAGGGACCGGCGTGGTGCCTCTGCCGCTATTGGGCGAAGGCCATGAGCCTGTCCCCGTGGACCTTGGCGAAGCACGGGTGGCCGCGGTCGATTCCACGCATGTGGCCGTGCAGGCACCGCCTGACGCGCGCTACCACGTGATCGGCGGTTGCTTCAGCATCGAGGCCAATGCCGATCGGTTCATCGCGGACATGGCCCGGCGTGGCTTCCAGGCCAGGGTCATCGACCTGCATCGCGGGTTGTACCGGGTGGCGGTGGCCAGCTACGCCGACCGGTCAGCGGCGGTGGAGGCCGTATCGGCCCTGAACCAGGGGGCCGTGGAAGGCGCCTGGCTGCTCGTGCACTGACGGGTGTCGGGGCCGCAGGGCACCGCACTACATTTGCCGCCCCCGCCCCCGGACCATGCCCCGCCTGGAGCTTGAAGCCTGCACCATCGACCTGCTCGACGGCGATGTGGCGCACGTGCACTTCCGCGATGGGCGCACGGTGCAGGTGGAGGAGGTGCGCCGCATGTTCGAGGCCCTGGAGGCCGAGCGCAAGGGCCGCAAGGTGCTGCTGCTGGTGAGCGTGGGCGAGGGCACCACGATGTCCAACGAGGCCCGGGCCTATGCGAGCAGCCCGGAGAGCAACGTTTACGTGGCCGCGGATGCCATCATCGTGCGCGACTTCAGCCACCAGCTGGCCGCCAACGTGTTCGTCCGGCACCACAAACCCACCCGGCCCATCCAGATGTTCCCGGACAAGGCCAGCGCGCTGGACTGGCTGCGGCAGCATCATCACCTGATCGATCCCGCCTGATGCGTACCCTGTTGATCCCCGTTCTGTGGGCCGCCATCCTTCCATTGTCCGCGCAGGTGGTGAAGGAGCCCGCGGCCCGCACCCTCAAACTGGCCAAGTGCGAAGTGACCTGCCTGGCGTTGGCCCCCAAGGGCGATCGCATCCTGGTGGGCACCGACAAGGGGGCCGAGCTGTGGGACATCGAGAGCGGCAAGCGGGTGCAGGCCTTCCCGTATGCGGAGGACGGCAGCACCGCGGTGTACCACGCCTCGTTCAACACCAACGGCGAGTTCGTGGTGCTCATCGGGCACAGCGGCAAACGCGAGGTGTGGGACGTGAAGAGCGGCAAGGTGGACAAGACGCTGCAGGGCCACACCTGGATCCCCGACCCGCGCGCCGTGAAGGCCATGGGGTTGGACATGAAGAACAGCACCTTCGACCGCTTCTACCAGCAGCTGGAGGCGCGCTCCGGTGACATCACGGCGAAGGCGGTGGAAAAGGGCGCTGTGGAGTTCCGCGATGCGGCGGGCAACACGGTGCAGAAGCTCACCTTCCCCGAGAACAAGGACCAGCACCACCGGGCGCCCTGCCTGTTCACCGAGGCGCAGTTCGTCACCGGCACGGACGACGGGCGCGTCCTGTTCTACGACCGCCCATGAACCCGCTCGGTAGCAAGCCGGTGGACGAAAGCCTGGCGGAGACGACGCACTTCGTCCTGCCGAACGACACCAACACGCTGGGCAACCTCTTCGGCGGGCGTCTGCTGCAGTGGCTCGACATCGCGTGCGCCATCAGCGCCCACCGACACTGCAAGCGGGTGGTGGTCACCGTGGCGGTGAACCACGTGAGCTTCGACCGTCCGATCAAGCTGGGCGACCTGGTGACCATCCGCGCCAACGTGAGCCGGGCCTTCGGCACCAGCATGGAGGTGTGGGCCGATGTGTGGGTCGAGGACCAGATCAACGGGTCCAAGATCAAGTGCAACAGCGCCATCTACACCTTCGTGGCGGTGGACCAGGCCGGCCAGCCCACGGCCGTGCCGGAGGCCGTGCCGGGCAACGACGAGCAGCGCAAGCGGTACGACGGGGCCTTGCGCCGGCGGCAGTTGCGCCTCATCCTGAGCGGCAAGATGAAGCCGGGGGAGGCCACCGAGCTGAAGGCCCTCTTCGAGCACGAGTAGACCCGGCGCCGCGGCCTCACAGCCCGTCCTCCAGCGTGGCCGCGTCGAACAGGTCGCCGGTGGCGGTGTCCAGCGCGCGCAGGCCGAGCTCGCGCAGCAGGGCGGCGATCCCGGCCGCGCTCTGCGGGCCCCCGTGCACGTGCACCAGGATGTAGCGCACCTGCTTGGCATCCTCCAGATGCAGCTGCAGGCTCAGGTCCATGTCCGGCGCCTTCACGAAGAACCAGTCGTCGTCCTGCGGCTCGGCCATCGGGAAGACCTTGCGGATCCGCGCGGCCAGCAGCTCCCGCTCGCCGATCGGCCGGGGGCGGAAGTCCTCCGGGATCTCGTTCGCCGAGCGCACCTCCGGCAGGTCCTGGATGAAGATGTCCCAGCTCATCGCCTCAGCGCTTGCCCAACAACCGGCCGAGCAGCCCGGGTTTGTTCCCATGGTGCTCCTGGTACCACTTCGAGGCCTTGCGGTCCAGACCCTTGTTGCAGCTTGCCCCGTCGATCGGACGCTGCTTCGCATCGTTCAATTCATGCTCCGCTTCGAGCTCATGGAACGGTGGCCCTGACCGGTCGTGGCGGAAGCCGGTGATGGCCGCGGCCAGTTCCAGCGGGATGTCGATGATGTGGTCCACGCCGGCATCCTGGCCACCTTCCTTTTCCTGTTCGGCGACCTGGCGTTGATGGATCGCCGCGTAGGCCTCCGGCAGGCCGCCCTCCACACCGATGTGGTACAGGCCTGCGTCCGGTACATGGATGGCACCCCACACGCGTTCGCCGTTCCGCCATTCCTCGGCCGAGGAGAACATCACGTGTTCCTCCACCATCGCCGCGATGACCCTGCCGCTTCCGGACAGGGTCTTCAGCAGTTGCTCATCCACCAAGGCATCGGTGTGGTCCGCGACGAGCAGGTACCAACCGGGAAGCCGCGCCCCGCTTAGGTCGAACCCGGGTCCATCCTCGCTGGTCTCGCCGGTCGCTTGCAGACCGAGGTGTGCGAACAAGGCCTTCTCGCTCGAGGCTTCAACGGCGACCCAGGACAGGCTGTAACCCATGGTTCAGGAGTTGGATCGCACAAGTTCGGCGATCCGCGCAGTATCCTGCTTCTCCATGCAGTGGAAGTGGCCCTTGGGACAGTGTCCGAAGCCCAACTTGCTGCACGGCCGGCAGCCGAGCCCCGGCACCTCCACCACGTGGGCCAGCTGCGGATGGGCCGGTTGATAGGGTCCCATGCCGAAGGCGGGCACGGTGCTGCCCCACACGCTGACCACGGGCCTGCCCAGCGCACAGGCGATGTGCATGGCGCCGCTGTCGTGCGCGATCACGCTGTGGGCGGAACCGATCAGCGAGGCGCTGCCCAGCAGGTCGAAGCGGCCGGTGGCGTCGTAGACCCGGGCGCCGACCGCGTCACCGATGGCCCGGGCCACCGTGCCGTCCCCTTCGGACCCGATGAGCACGATGGGCCCTTCAATGGCCTTCGCGAGCGCGACGAGCTTGTGCGGGGGCAGGCGCTTGGTGGCGTGCGCCGCGCCGATGGCCAGGGCGGTGTACCCGCTGCGGTGGCCGGTGGGCAGCACGTCCAGCGCTGCGCGGCGGTCGGTGGGGATGTGCAGCTCAAGCCCCTGCGCGTCGTTCCTCACCCCCAGGTCGGCCACGGTGGCCAGGTAGCGGTCCACGATGTGCACGCGTGGCAGTCGGTCGATGCGCAGGTTCACCAGCA
>JAEUSW010000080.1 GCA_016788285.1 Flavobacteriales bacterium | reverse complement strand
ACCGCCTCCTCGGGCCGGGCCGCCCGGATGTAGCTCGGGCGGTTGCCCTTGGCGGTGCTCGCCTGCAGGGTGAACTGGCTCACCAGCAGCACCTCGCCGCCGACCTGAGTGATGTCGAGGTTCATCACCCCGTCCGCATCGGGGAAGATCCGCATGCGGGCGATCTTGCCGCACAGCCACTCGGCCTCCGCCACGCTGTCGCCCACCTCCACTCCGAGCAGCACCAGCAGGCCTCGTCCGATGCGCGCGTGCTCGGCCCCGCCGATGTGCACCGACGCTCCGGACACCCGTTGCAGCACGGCCCTCATGGTCAGTGCACGCGCTGCTGGATGAAGGAGCGGACCCGGTCGCGCTTCTCCACGGCGCTTCCCTTGCCCGTGATGCCGTCACGCCAGTACCCGTACGTGGAGTTCGGCAGCAGGATGAAGTGCTCCGACAGGTCCGCGGACCGCTTGCGCAGCTCCGGCAGGCCCAGCCCTGAACTGCGGTCCTTCAACACCTGGTCATAATCGGTGAGCTGATCGCCCACCAGCAGCACCACGCGGTGGGTGCGGCGCACGGAATCGCGCCGGGCCGTCTTGTCGCTGGTGCCCTCCATGGTGCGCACATGCGCACTGTCGGCCATCGGGAAACCCAGACGGGCCAGGTTCGCGATGGTGGCGCCTTTCTCGTCCGCGTCGCGATTGGTGATGTAGAAGACGCTGCAGTGGCGCGAAGCCGCGTAGGTGAGGAAGTCCAGCGCGCCCGGCAGGGCCTGCGCCTCGGCCCGCGCCGTCCAGGCCTTCCAGGTCTCCGGGCTGTAGCCGCGCCCCGCCAGGATGTTCTCCAGCTCGTACGGGCTGTTGTCCAGCACGGTCTCGTCCACGTCGACGATCACCGCCGGTGGAAGGCTGTCAGGGACCGCGAGCTGAGCGTCGAGCTTCAACCGGGCGTAGGCATATCCCTGCTCGTACAACCAGGCCACCTCGGCCGAGGCGTTCTGGTAGAGGGTGGCGTTCACGTTCTGGGTCACAAGCTCACGGGCCGCCAAGGCCTCGGCATCCTCGGCGGTCGGGCGCTGAGCGGTGCAGGACCAGAGCCCCAGGACGGGAACGAGCAGGGAAATGTCGGGGATGCGCATCGTTCGCGGGTTCAATCCGTTCGGTAGGGGCTCTCCTCATCGATGCCCTCGAGCATGTCACGGTAGCTGTGGTAGCGGCTTTCGGCCACCTCGCCGGCCTCCACCGCGGCGCGCACGGCGCAGCCCGGCTCGTCCTTGTGCAGGCAGTTGTTGAAGCGGCAGCCGCCCTTCAACCGGAAGATCTCGGGGAACTGGTCGCCGATGTCCCCGGCCTCCAGGTCCACCAGCCCGAAGCCCTTGACGCCAGGGGTGTCGATGATGAAAGTAGGAGGGATCGAGGAGGTGAGTGACGAGTTACGAGTGGCGAGTGCTGCCGGTCCGGAAGCACTCGCCACTCGTAACTCATCGCTCGCCACTCCCAATTCGAACATCTCGGCGTACGTCGTGGTGTGCTGGCCCTTCTCGCTCGCCTCGCTGATGACGGCGGTATGCAGGTCGAGCGCGGGGTCGATGGCATTGATGAGGGTGCTCTTCCCCACCCCGCTGTGGCCGGCCACCAGCGTCACCCGGCCCGCAAGGAGCTTCCGGACCGCCTCGACCCCGGCCCCGGTCCGCGCCGAGGTCATCAGCACCCGATAGCCCGCCTGCTGGTAGGTGTCCACCAGCTCGGCCAGGTCCTCCATCTCGTCGTCGGCCAGGTCGTCCACCTTGTTCACCACCAGCACCACCGGCACCTGGTAGGCCTCGGCGGTGACCAGGAAGCGGTCGATGAAGCCCGTGGAGGTGCGCGGGCGGGCCACCGTCACGATCAGCAGCGCCTGGTCCAGGTTGGCGGCGATCACGTGCTTGTGATGGCTCAGGTTCACGCTTCGCCGCACCAGGTAGTTGCTCCGGTCGTGCAGGTCGGTGATGGCGCCCGGGTGGTCCGCATCCTCCTGCGGGCTGAAGTCGACCCGATCGCCCACCGCCACCGGGTTCGTGCTCTTCCACCCCTTGATCCGCAGGTTGCCCTTGGCCACGCACTCGTGCAGCGTGCCGTCCTCGGCCCGCACCCGGTATCGGCTGCCGGTGGAGCGCATCACAAGGCCGGTGGGCATGGGACAAAGATGGCGGGTTCGGTCGGCCGTGAGGCCAGGTGCTCATGTGACCATGTCCGCAGGTGACCATGAGCACATGGGCACATGGACCGAAGGCCAGCGCGGGAGGGCACATGCTACCTTCGCCCGCATGTCCATCTCCGTCCGCGGCATCACCAAGCTCTACGGCCCGCAGAAGGCGCTGGACGACGTGAGCTTCGAGCTCGCGAAGGCGGGCGTGGTGGGCTTCCTGGGGCCCAACGGCGCCGGCAAGAGCACGATGATGAAGGTGCTCACCTGCTACCTGCCGCCCACCAGCGGCGAGGCCAGCGTCTGCGGCCACGACATCCGCTCGGCCAGCATGGAAGTGCGGCGCAACGTGGGCTACCTGCCGGAGCACAACCCGCTGTACGTGGACCTGTATGTGCGCGAATACCTGGAGTTCGTGGCCGGCATCCACGGGCTGAAGGGGAAGGAGGCCCGGGTGCGCGAGATGATCGGCCTGGTGGGCCTGGAGCGCGAACAGCACAAGCGCATCGGCGCGCTCAGCAAGGGCTACCGCCAGCGGGTGGGCCTGGCCCAGGCCCTGATCCACGACCCGCAGGTGCTCATCCTCGACGAGCCCACCAGCGGCCTGGACCCCAACCAGCTGGAGGAGGTGCGCGGCCTCATCCGCACGGTGGGCCGCGAGAAGACCGTGCTCCTGAGCACCCACATCATGCAGGAGGTGGAGGCCATCTGCGAACGGGTGATCATCATCGACCGCGGCCGCATCGTGGCCGACGACCGGGCCGACCGGCTGCGCAGCGCCCAGCGCGACCTCGACGTGCTGGAGGTGGAGTTCGACGGCGGCGTGGAGATGCGGCAGCTGCTGGCCATCCCCGGCGTGGTGCACGCGCGCCAGGAGAGCCCGGTGCGGTGGGCCATCGGTCATGCCCGCGACCAGGACGTGCGGCCGGCCGTGTTCCAGTTCGCCGTGGACCGCGGACGCAAGGTGCTCACCCTGCAGAAGAGCACGCGCGGCCTGGAAGAGGTGTTCAAGGAGCTCACCAAGGGGTGAGCCAACGGCCGCCTCAGAACTTCAGCTGCAGCCCGCCCGTGA
>JAEUSW010000355.1 GCA_016788285.1 Flavobacteriales bacterium | reverse complement strand
GTAACGCCCTGTCTTGCCGGGCGTTCCGCATTGGCCTAGCTTGCGGCTCCGAATCAAGACCCGTGCGGATCATGTCCCTTGTGCCGGCCCTCTCCATGCGTTCCCAGGTCCTGTTCGTCGCGGTCATGCATGCGGGAGTGTCGTTCGCTCAGACCGTCTGCTCGGCCAACTGCTCGTCGAGCATTCCGAGCGTGCAGACCGGACCCGTGGTCGGCGCAACGAACCAGATCGCGTATCCCGGAACCGGTGTGATGTTCGTCGGTGGCATCGCCAATGCCGAGCACCAGGACTTCACCGTGGTGGGTGGCCGGATCTACGAGTGGAGCATGTGCGATGAGGATGGAGGGTCGTACGATGCGGACGCGGTCATGTCGATCCTGAACCCGGCCACCAACACGCCGCTGTGCCACTGGCGCATCACCGGAGCGTGTGCGGAGGGCAAGATCCGCTACCTCGCACCGGCCAATGGGGTGGTCCGGATCATGGCGACCAACGAGTCCTGCCCGGACGCTGTGCCCATCTGCATGATCAACTGGCGCTGTGTGAACTGTTTCCAGGGCACGAGCAATGGCTGCACCACCGCACCCAACGGAGCGTTCCCCACCGGCGCGTTCACGCCGTCGTGCTCCGGAAAGCCCGAGACGATCACCGCGAGCGCGGCGGACGGCACCTACAGCACCGTGCAGCTCACGGCTGGCACACCGACCACCTTCAGTGCCACGACCAACCTGTTGGTGTATCCGACGACGAGCTGGATCACGATCACCAACGCCGATGCGTCCATCATCTACGGTTACTGGCCCAACTCCCGGACCTTCAACCCGCCCTACACGGGCACCTACCGCTTCTACACGCACTACGACCAGGTGGAGCAGGGGTGTGGCACCTGGTTCGGCGACCACCGTGCGGTGCGGTGCGGCACGTATGATCCCTGCACCACGGTCCCCATCGCGTGCGACGCGGAACAGACCCTCTACATGCAGGGCACCGGCTCCTGGGCCAACACGGCGTGCGGGGCCACCGCGGGCATCGAGCGCATCTTCACCTATACGCCCACCGTCAGTGGTGTCCATCGCCTGGACGTGACGAACGGCACCGCGCCCAGCACCGGCATCCGGTATGCCTGGAAGCCGGCCTCCCTGGGTTGCGATGCGAACAACTGGAACTGCCTGGGCACGGTGACGGGTGCGATCGACCAGATGAACTTCTCGCTCTCGGCGGGTGTGCCCATCCTCATCCTGGCCCAGGCGGTCGGCCCCGATCCCGTGTGGCAGCGGATCGCCCTGCGGTGCGCCATCCCGCAGAACCAGACCTGTGCCACCGCCGTGCCGGTCAGCACCTATCCGGCGACGCTCACGGCCGACGCCCGATGGACGAGCGGCTCCTCCGCGCTGCCGTGCCTGAGCAATGGGGCCCGTGTGCTTTGGTACAAGGCCTCCGGCTTGTGCGGGACCGTGACCGCGAACACCTGCGGCAGCGATGGCAATACCTACCTGGGCGTGTATGCGGGCACCTGTGCGGCCTTGACCGAAGTGGCCTGCAACGACAACGCCACGACCGGGCCGTGCTCCGGTACCCTGCAAAGCAGTGTCAGCTGGTCCGCCACGGAGGGCACCGAGTACTTCATCGCCGTGGCCAACCCGGCCTTGGGGCTGCAGTCCAGCGTCGTCCTGACCATCACCGAACCGGACAGCGACGGCAATGGCATCGGCGATGCCTGCGAGGCGTCGGTCGGCCTGCGTGCCGCGCTCGATGGTCCGTACAGCACCGCCACCGGGCTCATGAGCGACGGCCTGCGCACGCAGGGGCTGCTACCCCTCACCGAGCCCTACACCGCCCTGGGCTACCCGCATGTGCTGGGCGGCGGGGAGACCACAAGCCCTGCCGTGCTGGCCGTCACCGGCGCGGACGCGATCGTGGACTGGGTGCTTGTGGAACTGCGCAGCACCCTCACGCCCTCCACGGTGGTGGCCTCGCGCAGTGCCCTGCTGCAGCGCGATGGTGATGTGGTGGGCGTGGACGGTCTGTCCGCCGTGCGGTTCCCGGTGCTGGCCGGGCCGTACCACGTGGCCCTGCGGCACCGCAACCACCTGGGCGTGATGACGGCCTCCGCCGTGGACCTGGCGTCCTCGCCCGGCGTCATCGATCTGAAGCTGGCGGCCACCGCGGTGCACGGGACCCTCCCCCGCCGCGAACGCACTGGCGCCTTTCCGGCCTGGGTGCTGTGGGGCGGCGACGTCAACTTCGACCGCTCGGTGAAGTACACCGGCACCGGCAACGACCGGGACCCCGTGTTGACCACCATCGGCGGGGCCGTTCCGACCACCACCGTCGCACCGGTGTACCTCGGTCAGGACGTCAACCTGGACGGGGCGGTGCGGTACACGGGCGGCGCGAACGATCGCGACCCGATCCTGCAATCGATCGGAGGTGCGGTGCCCACGGCGACCCGTCTGGAGCAGCTTCCCTGAGGTGCCGCCTGCAGGGGCGGCCCCTTCCGGTGGGCCTTCCCGGGTACTTTTGCCCCTCGCCTTCGCCACCAGGCCGGGCGCGCAACGCATGATCAACGCCAGGGAGGCGATGGTGGAAGAGCTGGTGATCCACCGGGTGGGCACTGACGGGTCGCCCAGCGTGCTCACCGATGTGAGCGCGGTGCTGCAGGGGCCCGAGGAGCAGGAGTTCCTGCGCAGGCTCTTCCTGAAGCCCTTCGCCTCGGTGGCCGCGACCCACACGTTCGGCGCAGCGAGCAAGGATGCGCCCAACGCCCTGCAGGCCCTCTGCGCCAAGGCGGAGAAGGGGAAGGACCTGGTCGGTGTGTCCCGCGCCATCGCCAAGCTCCTCATCGACACCGCGGCCGAACATGAGGTGCGCGGCGGGGATCTGTTCGTGGTGCGCTTCCATGCCGTCGAGCTCGCCGGCGGTGTGCACGATGCCGTGGGCATCCTCAAATACGACGACAAGGAGATCTTCCTCGAAAGCAAGATGAGCGGCGCCAGTATCGGCATGCGGCTGAAGCGTGGACTGGGCGGCCGACGGCCGGACCAGGCCCTGCTGGTGCTCTTCACTCCGGGGGAGCACACCGTGCTGGTGATCGATGACGATCCGCACGGCGGTCTCTGGCAGCAGGCCTTCGCCGGGCTGCGCGCCAGGCAGGACCATGTGAACAGCACCAACAACCTGCTGGAGATGACGCGCTCCTTCATCACCGAGCAGCTGCCGCAGGACTACGAGATCCCCAGGGCCGATCAGATCGACCTGCTCAACCGGTCCGTGCAGTACTTCAAGGACAACACCGAGTTCGACCGGGGCAGCTTCGCGCGCGAGGTGTTCCAGAGCGAGGAGGTGATCGGCTCCTTCGAGCGCTTCGGCGACCGCTTCCAGGAGGAACGCGCCGTGGAGCTGGAGGACCGGTTCTCCATCAGCCCCGATGCGGTGAAGAAGCAGGCCCGCGTGTTCAAGAGCGTGCTGAAACTGGACAAGAACTTCCACATCTACATCCACGGCGACCGCAACAAGATCGAGCGCGGCGTGGATGAGCAGGGGCGGAAGTTCTACAAGATCTACTACGAGCAGGAGCTCTGATCCATGTGCCCAGGTGCACAGGGGCTCATGACCTATCCTCCGATGGCCACCATGGGCCGCTCGCTCAGGTCGTGCAGGACCTCCTCCTGCTTCTCGGGCTTGAAGGGCGGCAGTCCACCGAGCATGGCGTGCTTCGCCAGCACGTTCGCCTCGACCAAGGGTGCGATGTCCTCGCCCCGGCGCAGGGCTGAGAGGAGGTCCGTCTCCTCCCGGGCGAAGAGGCAGTTGCGCATCCTCCCCTCCGCGGTGATGCGCAGGCGGTCGCAGGTGCCGCAGAAGGGTTCCGTCACCGTGCTGATCACGGCGAAGGTGCCTTTCCAACCGGGCACGCGGTAGGCCTTCGCCGTGCTGTGCGGATCGTCGGTGAGCTTCTCCACGCTGTGCACGCTGCCGATGTGGCCCAGCATCTCGGCGTAGGTGTACACGCGTTCGCGCCCCCAGTGGTTGCCGGCGAACGGCATGAACTCGATGAAGCGCACGTGCATGTCGAGGTCCCGCGTGAGCTCCACGAAGCGGAGGATCTCGTCGTCATTGACCCCGCGCATCACCACCATGTTCAGTTTCACCCGCAGGCCCCGTGCATGGGCCGCCTGGATGTTCGACCAGACCGTGTCATAGCCGTCGCGCCGTGTGATCGTCCGGAAGCGCTCCGCATCAAAGGTGTCCAGGCTCACATTGAGACTGCGGAGACCGGCGTCGATCAGACCGTCCAGGTGCCGGTGCAGGGTGAGCGCGTTGGTGGTGAGGCCGAGGTTCACCGGCAGGGCGGCCATGTCGCGCACGATGTCCACCGCATCGGGCCGGACAAGGGGTTCGCCGCCGGTCAGCCGGATCTTGTTCACCCCGTACCGCTCCACGAAGAGCCGTGCGATGCTGCCGATCTCCGCGCGCGTCATCAGCTCCTCGCGCCTCAGGAAGTGCTGGTCCTCCGGCATGCAGTAGGCGCAGCGCAGGTCGCACTTGTCCACGATGCTGATTCGCAAGCTGCGGTGCGTGCGGCCGTGCCGGTCGGTCAACATGCCCGCAAAATAGCCCTGTACGGGGGCGTCCCGCTTGCCGAGCTTTGCGCTTCGCCACGCCCTCGGCCCGACCCGCATGCGCCCCATCGTGCTGTTGACCGCCCTGCTGCCGGCCGTGCCCGTGTCGGCCCAGTTGCTGTTCGACCGCATCGGCACGGGGCAGGGCCTGCCGTCCGACGAGGTGCATGCCCTCTTCGAGGACCGCGACGGCTTCATCTGGGCGGGCACCACCGACGGCCTGGCGCGCTTGGAGGGCACCCGGGTCCGTGCGTTCCACCATGACCCCATCGACAGCAGCAGCCTGGCGCACGACCAGGTCAACGGCATCGCGCAGTCGCCGGACGGCACGCTCTGGTTCGCCACGATGAACGGGCTGTCCCGGTTCCAGCCGCGCTCGGGCACCTTCGTCAACCTGCGCATCCACGCCACCGGCAACGACGCCCTGCAGGCCAATCGCATGCGGCAGGTGGTGACCGTGGGCGATACCCTCCTGTGGGTGGTCACCGAAGCGGGGCTTTACCGCGGCGACCCGCGTGACGGGGCGCTCCGCTCGGTGCAGGACCTGCCGCCCGGGCAGGGCCCGGCCGGGCGCATGCGCTCCAACTCCTCCCTCCATTGGGATGCGTCACGGGCCATGCTGTGGGCCGCCACGGCCCAGGGCATCGCGTCGTGGGATGCGACCACCGACCACTGGACGGACCACCGCAACAGCGCGCAGCTCCCGTGGGCGGACCGCTCGGCGACCGGTGCGCCCGTGGTGCATGACCAGGCCCTGTGGTACCTGCGGCACGGCCCCTACACGCTGTTCCGGTACGACCTTCGGACACGCGAGCAGGAGGCGCAGCCCGACGTCGAGGACCACCCCAATCGGTTCGAGCTGCGCTGCCAGGGTTTCGATGCCGAAGGCCGCCACTGGCTCGCGACGTGGACGCACCGGCTCTTCGTCCGTCCGCCGGACCGGCCCTGGTCGGAGGTGCTCCCCGACGGGAGCGGGCTGCCTTCCACCCGGGTGGGATGCGTGCAGCCGACACGTTCGGGCCTCTTCCTGCTGGGGACCTCTGACGGATTGGCCGTCCTGCGGCCGGGATCCGACGCGCATGCCGTGCTCCCATTCGATGCCGCTCCCTTCGCCATCTCCGTTCTGCGGGAATGGGGTACGGATACCCTGCTCGTGGGTACCGAGGGCGGTGGTGTCCACCTCGTCGATCGGCGTTCCGGCGCCTCCACGGCCCTGCGGACCGATGTGACCGATGTGCCTGATGAGCTTCGCATCGCTGCCAACCTGGTGCATGCCTTCGGCGCTGTGGTCGATGGGCGTGTCCTGGTGTGCACCGGTCATGGCCTCGCCGAGCTGGATGTGCATCGAGCCGCACTACGACCGGCCAAGGCCATCACGGACCTGCTGCCGAACGGAGGCTCCATCGCATACACCTTCGCTGAGCGGGCCGAGGGGGCGCTCTGGCTCGGCACCTGGCAGCGCGGGCTCTGGCGGGTGGACCCTCACGCGGGCGAGGTTCAGCGGGTGGATACCGCACCCGGTCCATGGGGGCGACTGCCGAACCTGATGCTGCTCAGTTGGCTCACCACGGCGGATGGCACGCATTGGGCGGGCCTGAACAATGGCGGCGGCCTTGCGCGATTCCGCGATGGGCGCTGGTCGACGGTGGTGGCTCCGGCAGGCGCGCATGTGGGCGGCGTCGTGCGCTGCATGGCGCAGGGGCCTGACGGGACCCTGTGGCTGGGCACCCATGAACAGGGCATTGTGCTCCACGATCCGGCCGGCGCATCGGAGCGCTTCGTCGGACGCCGCGACGGACTGCCCGGCACACGCATTCTTGCGCTGCGCGTGACTCGGGAGGGTGTCATCTGGGCGGCCACACCGCAGGGTGTGGCGCGTCGGCCGCCCGGCGCAACCGCGTTCGCCAGGCTGCAGTTGCCCTCCGCGCTGTCCGGGCAGGCCTTCACCCGGGCCCTGGCGGAGCTGCACGACGGCAGCATTGCCATCGGTGTCGGTTCCCGGATCCTCCTTCACACCCCTTCGCGCGAGCGGCTGCTGGCCCAGCCCGTTCCTGTGTTCACGGCCCACCACGTGGGTGGTGCGACCGTCCTTGGAAGTCCTGAACGCCTGGTGCTGCGACCCGATCGGAAGGCGCTCATGCTCGAACTGGGCGGCCTCGGCGTGCTGCCCGGGGAGCTTCCCCTGTTCCGCTACCGCGTCCTTCCCAACGATACCGCCTGGAAGGAGATCGGTGCCGCCAAGCGGATCGACCTGTTCGACCTGGACCCCGGTGCGCATCACGTGGTGGTGCAGGTCAGCCGGGACGGTGTGCATTGGGCTCCGAGGGAGGCCGTTGTGGACGTGGTGGTGCTGCCGCCGTTCCACGTCACCTGGTGGTTCCGTACCCTCGTCCTGCTGATGGTCGCCGCGCTCGCCTTCGGCGGGTTCAAGGCCTACCTGCGCGTGCGGCTGCAACGGCAGCGGGAAGCGTTCGAGCGCGAGCAGGCGGTGCTGGCCGAGCGCATGCGGATCGCCGGGGACATGCACGACGACCTCGGTGCCGGGCTGAGCGCGCTGAAGCTCCGGAGCGAGATGGCCCTGCGCGTGGAGAGCGACCCGGCGAAGCGCGAGCAGCTCAGCTCCCTGGCACGCACCGCCGGCGAGCTCATCGGCAGCATGCGTCAGATCATCTGGGCCATGAACGCCGATCAGGCCGAGCTCCCCGATCTGGTCGCGTACACCACCAACCATGCCCGTCGCTATTGCGATGAGCACGGCCTTGGCCTTCGGGTGGAGGTGGGGCCGGACCTGCCACAGGTGACCCTGAGCGCCGAGCAGCGCCGCAACATCTTCCTGGTCGTCAAGGAGGCCCTGCACAACGTGGTGAAGCATGCGGCGGCCCGGCGCGTGCACCTCGTGATGGCCTGGCAGGAGGGCGCGCTGGACGTCCGCATCACGGATGATGGCCAGGGGCCGCCGCTCCATGCCGATGCCACCGAAGGCAACGGGTTGCGCAACATGGGCCGGCGGATCACCGCCTTGGGTGGGCGCCTCACCCTGACCCGCTCCGACGACCGGGAGCACCCGGGGGCCTGCCTGTGGTTCCGTGTCCCGTTGGAAGCCCCCCCTAACCTTCGTTCTATTGGTCACACCGCAAGGCCGGATGACCTTCGCAGCGCATGAACGCCGGACCCATCCAGGTGAGCATCGTGGAGGATGACCCGATCATCCGCGAAACGCTCCGGGCCCTCTTCGGCGGCGAGCCGGGCCTGGAGGTGTGCACCGCCCACAGCAGTGCAGAGGATGCGCTTCTGCGCCTGGGCGCGAACTGCCCGCAGGTGGTCATCATGGACATCAACCTGCCGGGTGCGAGCGGGATCGATTGCGTGCGTGAACTGAGCCGGCGTTGCTCCGCCACACAGTTCCTGATGTACACCGTGCACGACGACGACAGCCGGGTGTTCGAAGCGCTGAAGTCCGGTGCGAACGGCTACATCCTCAAGAGCGCCACCCCCGACGAGATCATCGAGGCCGTGAAGGAACTGCACGGTGGTGGCAGCCCCATGAGCGCCCACGTCGCCCGGCGCGTGGTCGCCCATCTCCGTCCCCGGTCGTCCGTCCAGGTCGACGGGGCCCGCCTCACGGACCGCGAGCAGCAGATCCTCTCGCTGCTGGCCGAAGGCCTGTTGTACAAGGAGATCGGCGAGCGATTGGGGATCACGGTGGGCACCATCAAGCAGCACATCCACCGGATGTACGAGAAGCTGCACGTCCAGAACCGCACCGAGGCGGTGAACCGCTACTTCGGTCGATGACGGCGTTCGCCCGGGCCTGTGTGATCGCGGCCGTGCTCGTGGCCTTCGTGCCACCCCTCGGGGCCCAGCAGGGCGTGGGCCGCACCATGCAGCTGCTTCCACCCTTTTCCGACCCCGAGCTGCATCGGCGGATGGAGGACATCCTCCTGCAGATGGACGCCTTTCACGGTGATGCGGCGCTGCGCATGATCAACGAAGCCCTGCCGCGTGCGCGCCACGATGCGGAGGCGCGCTGTTACCTCCTGAGCTACCGGGCCGAAGTGCTCTACTACGAGGGCCTCTTCAACGAGGCCATGCGCGACCTGGACGAATGCGGCGCGCTGGCCGAAGGGCTCGCCGACAGCACGCTGATGGCGAACGTCTTCAACATGAAGGGCCTGCTGCACGAGAACATCCAGGACAACCGGCTCGCCCTGCCCTACCTCCGGGCGGCCCTGCGCCTCTTCCCGCGTCGGCCCGCAGCACGCTATCCCGTCACCGAGCTCCACCATATCCATGGCAACCTCGGGACCTACCTCACCAGCCTGGGCGAGCATGACAGTGCCGAATGGCACCTGCGCCGGTCCCTGGCCCTGGCCGAGGAGGCCGGGGTTGGTCGGGCGGTGGCCGTGGCGTGGTGGGGCCTGGGGAACCTGGCCCTCGCCCGGGGCCGGCCCGACCACGCGCGCGACGTCTTCGAGCGCTCCTTCGCTGTCGCCACGGAGCATGCCGACCACGACATCGGCGTGGACGCCCTGGTGGGGCGGGCCCGGGCGCTGGCCACCGGCGGACAGCGCGAGGAAGCGCTCCACGCACTGGAGCGGGCCCGGGGCTACCTGATCGAGCATCGCTCAGGCATCGGTCTGGTGACCCAGCGCAATTTCGCCCGCGTGGCCAGTGCGACCCTGCGGCAGCTGGGCGATGCCCAGGGCGCCCTGGCGGACCTGGCGGACTGGCACCGGATCGACAGCACCATCACCGCGCGGAACATCCGGTCGGGCCTTGCCGCCCAGGCCGAACTGTTGCGCGCGGACAACGACCTGGAGGTGGAACGCCTCGAACGACAGCGCATCGCCGCCGAGCTCGACCGGGCCCGTGCGGTCCGCCTGTTCATCCTGGCCTTCGGCGGCCTCCTCCTGGTGGTGATCGTGGCCATCTTCCTGCTCGTTTCAGGACGGCAGAAGGCCCGACGGCGCCTGGTGGAGAGCGAACTGCTGCGCGAGCGGCAGGACCGCACGATCGCCGAGCTGCGCGTGCGTGAGCAGGTGGGCCGTGACCTGCATGACGACCTCGGGGTGGGCCTCAGCGGCTTGAAGCTGCGCAGCGAGATGGCGCTGTTGCCCGGAAGCCGCATCGACCGGGAGGAACTCCTGCGCGAGCACGCCCGCAAGGCCGAGGAGCTCATCGCCAGCATGCGCCACATCATCTGGGCCCTTCAGGACGATCAGGGCGACCTGGCCGACCTGGTCGCCTACATCAACAACCACGCGCGCAGCTACCTGTCCGAGCACCGGATCCCCCTCGTCGTGGAGGCCGAAGGTCCATGGCCATCCCTGGCCGTGGGCACCACCGAGCGCCGCAATTGCTTCCTGGTGGTGAAGGAGGCGTTGCACAACATCGTCAAGCACGCCGGCGCCTCCCGGGTCACCCTGGGTCTTCGCTGGCAGGAGGGCCTCATCATCGACGTCATCGACGACGGTCGCGGCATGGACGGCATGAACGGTCAGAGCGGCCACGGCCTGCCCAACATGCGCAAGCGCATGGCCGTCATCGGTGGCGTTGTGGAGCAGGTGCCGGCCGGCCGGGGCACCCATCTCCGGTTCACCATGCCCCTCGGACAACGAAAGTTAGCTTGATGCGATGCCCCGGACGGGCCACCTTCGCCGCGTGGAACACCGCCCGCCCATCGCGCTGCGGATCGTGGAGGACGACCCCCTGATCCGGGAGGTCCTGAGCGCCGTGTTCATCGCCACGGAGGGCATCCGGCTCATCGGTGTCCACGGTTCGGCCGAGGAGATCCTGGCGGTCCCGCAGGGTCAGGACGCGCCGGACGTGGTCCTTCTGGACATCAACCTGCCCGGGGTCTCCGGCATCGAGTGCATCGCCACGCTGCGCGACCGCTGGCCCGACGCACAGTTCCTGATGTACACGGTGAACGACACCGATGAGCTGGTGTTCGAAGCGCTCCGCTCGGGCGCCAACGGGTATCTGCTCAAGCACGCCTCCCCGGACCAGATCGCCGAGGCCGTGATCGACATCCACGGCGGTGGTGCCCCCATGAGCATGACCGTCGCGCGGCGGGTGGTCCGGCATTTCCGTCCGTCCCCGGTCATCGGACTGCAGGCCGACGCCGGGCTCAACGACCGCGAGATGGCCGTGCTGGAACTGCTGGCCGGCGGCTCGCTGTACAAGGAGATCGCGGACCACTTCGGGGTCAGCGAAGGCACGGTGAAGCAGAGCATCCACCGGATCTACAAGAAGATGCATGTGGCCAATCGGACCGAGGCGGTGAACAGGTATTTCGGGCGCTGAGCGGGCCGGATCGTCAACGAAGGTTCTATTGTGCCCGGTGGGAGGCCGGGGGAGCTTTGGTCGACCAACGACCCACCTCATGCGTGCGCTTGCCCTTCTCGTACTCGCCGCCTGCGTCGCTTCGGTGACGGCTCAGAACATCGGCATCAACGGCACAGGGGCTTCTCCGGCTCCCAGCGCATTGCTGGACATCGACGCGAGCGGGATGGCGGCGAAGGGTGGGCTGCTCATTCCACGGATGACCACCGGGGAACGCAATGCCATCGCTGCGCCCGCCATCAGCCTGCTCATCTACAACACGACCAACGGGCGGTTCGAGTTCCACGATGGCCTGGCCTGGGTGGCGCTGGCAGGCGCTGGCACGCTGGACCAGGCCTACGACTCCGGGGGGGCGGGTGTCGGGCGCGTGATCTCGGCGGATGCGGGCGCGGTGACCATCCTCGGCACGGACGGCCTGGTCAGCTCCGGCGGTTCGATCGGCAATGGTGCGCTGGCACCCACCGGTACCGGCACGCGCCTGGTGTGGAACCCACGGAAGGGTGCCTTCAGGGCCGGCTTCGCGTCAGGCACCTCATGGGATGATACCAATATCGGCACGCACTCTTTCGCCACAGGTTCCGGAACTCGGGCTTCAGGCATCCAATCCGCGGCTTTCGGCAGCAGCTCGATCGCATCCGGGAACAACGCTTTGGCACTCGGGATCTCGTCCTCTGCGACCGGCGGCGGTTCGTTCGCCACGGGCAGCAATACGCTGGCATCGAACGACATCACCACGGCTTTGGGCTTTCACACGACAGCAAGCGGGCTCTACGCCACGTCGATGGGGTACTTCACCGTGGCCACGGGCGATGTCAGCACGGCAGCGGGGATCAGCAATACGGCACCATCCTACGGCGAGATCGTCCTTGGCATCGGTGCCACGAGCTACACCCCATCGGTTGGTGGCGCTGGCAGCTTCGGGACCGTCAACTCCTTGGACCGACTTCTGGTGGTGGGCAACGCGATCGATGCCAATGGCAACGGCAACGTTGATGCTGCAGAGCGATCCGATGCGCTGGTGATCCGCAAGAACGGGAACACCGGCATCGGGACGTCCACGCCGGGGGCCAAGCTGCACGTTCGTTTCACGCCTCCGAACAACAACATCGATCCGACACTGCGACTGGAAGCTGCGCAGGTCGGTTCAGCGGCGAACGTCACGTTCGAGAACAGCATCACCGCGAACAGTGCCTCCCTGGGCATGCTCGCCGGTGGTGATTTCGGCCTGCACATGGGCTGCAACTTCGGGGGCTGTGTGATCGGTACGGAGGCCTTCCGGGTGAAACCGAACGGCAACTTCGGCATCGGCACCACCAATGCCGCGGAACGTCTTCATGTGGTCGGTAGCATCCGCATGGTCGACGGCAACCAGGCGGCCAACCGGGTGATGGTGAGCGATGCGAACGGAACGGCCAGCTGGCAAACGTTGAACACCGCCACAACGAACGCCTGGAGCCTCACCGGCAATGCGGGCACCAGTGCGATCACCAACTTCATCGGCACCACGGACAATCAAATGCTGCGCTTCAGAACGAACAATTCGGAAGTGCTCCGACTGACCGCGAACGGCAGGGCCGAGATCGGAGGAGCACCGATCCCGGCCCTGTTCGCCACCGGGTCGTCGAAACTGCTGGTCGCTTCCGAGGTGAACGGCGAGGAGAATCTCACGATATGGGCCGCCCACAATACGGCGACAGGGCGTGCCACGTTGGCCCTGGCACGGCAGCGCGGTTCCTTCAGCCTCTTCAACAACGTATTGAACGGCGATGGACTTGGCGAAGTGGTCTTCTCCGGATACGCTTCCACCAGCACCCACGTGCCTGCCGCATCCATCCATTGCGATGTTGACGGCGCGCCCAATCTGCTCAGTGTACCCGGCAAGCTCGCGTTCAGCACTTCGCCCGTTGGCGCGGGGGCTCCCATTGAGCGCATGACCATCCGCAACGACGGCGCGGTGGGCATTGGCACCACTACGCCCGACCAGCACACCGAGATCGAAGGCACGGGCGATCAGTACCTGCGCGTGACCAGCACCAATGCCGTGGTGGCGGGCGTTGAGTTCAAGCGCAGCGGCGCCGGTTTCAGCGACTGGCAGGTGCGCAACGATGGTGGCCTGCTGCTCTTCGGGCAAAGCGCCGATGAACTGGCCACGGTGACCGATGTGCTGCGCTTGGGTGGCGGCTCCGTTACGCCGGCAACTGACAACGCCATTACCTGCGGACAAGCGGCCCTGCGCTGGACGAACGTGTTCGCCGTGAACGGCACCATCAACACCAGCGATGCCCGCGAGAAGCAGGACGTGCGCGCGCTTAACTACGGCCTGGCCGAAGTGATGCAACTGAAGCCGGTGCGGTTCCGCTGGAAGAACGACCCCGCGCAAGGCGACAAGCTCGGCCTCATCGCACAGGACCTGCAAGGCGTGTTGCCGGAAACCGTCGTGGACAAGTCGTGGCGCGTGAACGATGATGGCACGCGCGAAGAGGTGCCTGCTGAACGCCTGGGGGTTTACTACAGCGACCTGATCCCCGTGCTGATCAAGGCCATCCAGGAACAGCAGCAGCACATCGACCGGTTGGAAGAGCGGTTGCAGGAGCTGGGCGGCGGGCGTTGATCCGCATGCGGTTACTTCGTGACATGGCGAAGCAGGATCCGATCCGCTGCCCCTGGCCGGGCAGCGACGAACGCATGATCGCATACCACGACGCGGTCTGGGGCACGCCGGAGCACGACGACCGGAAGCTCTATGCGAAACTGGTCCTGGATGGAGCGCAGGCCGGGCTCAGCTGGAAGACCATCCTGCACCGCAGCGAGGGCTACCGCAGGGCCTTCGACGACTGGAACGTGGAGCGCATCGCCCGCTACGGCCCCAAGGAGGTCTCGCGCCTGCTGGCCGATGAGGGGATCATCCGCAACCGCGCCAAGGTCGAGAGCGCCATCAAGAACGCCCAGGCCTGGCTGCGCATCATGGAGCAGGGCAGGGGCTCCTTCGATGACTTTCTGTGGAAGCATGTGGGCCACCGCACCGTGGTGAACCGGTGGACGGAGAGCCGGCAAGTGCCCGCGAGCACGCCGATCTCCGATGCGCTGAGCAAGGACCTGAAGAAGGCCGGGTTCAGTTTCGTGGGCACCACCATCGTGTACGCTTACATGCAGGCCATCGGCATGGTGGACGATCACCTCATGGGCTGCTTCCGCAAGGCACGGCCCTGACGCTACCTTTCGGCATGCGCACGCCCGTTGCTCCCGTCACCATCACCCGCGTCGAGGGTGGCCGCGGTGCGCAGGCCGAGGACATCCTGGTCACCGAAGAGCCGCTCGAGATCCGTCTGGGCCACGGGCCGCTGGAGGATCGGCGCGAGGTGCGGCTCAGCGTCACCATGCGCACGCCCGGACACGATGAGGAGCTCGCGCTGGGCTTCCTGACCACCGAAGGACTCGTGGATGGGCCCGCTCAGGTGCTGCGCGTGGAGCCGTGCGCGAACGTGAAGGAGGAGGAGCGTGGGAACGTGGTCCGCGCGGAGCTGCATCCCAACGTTGCGCTGGACCCAACGCGGTGGCAGCGCAACTTCTACACCACCAGCAGCTGTGGCGTGTGCGGCAAGAGCAGCATCGAGGCCGTGCATGCGCGCTGTGCGCGGCCGGTCGCGCCATGGGGGCCGATCGATGCCGCCGTATTGACCGCACTGCCCGATCGCATGCGCACCGCCCAGACCGTGTTCCGGCACACCGGCGGCATCCATGCCGCCGCACTGTTCGACCGCGCAGGCGCACTGCTGCTGCTGCGCGAGGATGTCGGGCGGCACAACGCGGTGGACAAGGTGATCGGGGCCGCGCTGCGCGATGGCATCGCGCTGGACCGCTGCCAACTGCTCGTGAGCGGCCGAGCGGGCTTCGAGCTCGTCCAGAAGTGCGTGGTGGCCGGCATCCCGTTGATGGCCGCCGTGGGTGCCCCGAGCTCCCTGGCGGTGGCGCTGGCCCGTGCCAACGGTCTGTCGCTCGTGGGGTTCCTGCGGGACGGACGATTCAATATCTATGCAGAGCCATGAACAGCGGGGGCACGAACATCAGCCGGGAGCGGATCGCGGAGCTCGGTCGCGAGCACATCGCCGTGATGCCGTACGACCCTGCCTGGCCCGCACGCTATGCGGAGGAGGAGGAGCGCCTCAGCCGCTCCCTGCCACCGGCGATCATCCGCCGCATCGCGCACATCGGCAGCACCGCGGTGCCCGGTCTCAGCGCCAAGCCCATCATCGACATCCAGGTGGAGGTGACCAGCCTGGACCGCGTGCGCCGCGAGGTGGTGCCCATCATGCAGGACCTGGACTATGAGTTCATCTGGCGGCCCAGCATGGGCGAACGCGCGCCGTTCTATGCCTGGTTCATCAAACGCGATGCCCAGGGGCAGCGCACCTTCCACGTGCACATGGTGGAGCCCGACGAGGCCTCCACCGATCGCTTGATCTTCCGCGACTTCCTCCGCAAGCATCCGCTCTGCGCACGCGACTACGAAGCGCTGAAGCACCGGCTTGCGAGCGAGCATCCCGCGGACCGGGAGTCCTATACGCGGAGGAAGACCCCGTTCATCCAGGACATCCTGCGCCGCGCCCATTCCGAGACCGACCGGTCGTCATGAGGTCCTTCACCGCATTGCTCCTGCTGTGCACGGCCCTGGCGGCCCGGGCGCAGCGCACCTTCGATGTCACCATTGCGGACAGCACCTACCACATGAAGAAGTATTGGTTCGTGCTGTACACCAAGGGCGACGGCCCCGCGCTGGACAGCCTCACCGCCGCGACCCTGCAGAAGGAGCACCTGGCGCACCAGGACGCCCAAGCGGCCCGGGGCTTGATCGTGATGGCCGGCCCCTTCGACAGGAACGAGGCGGGCTGGCGGGGGCTGCTTTTGTACGATTGCGATACACGCGAGGAGGTGGAGGGCTACCTGCGCCAGGACCCCTTCGTGAAGGTGGGCCGGCTCAAGTACGAGATCCAGCCCTGGTGGGGCGCGGTGGGTACGCGGCTCCCCTAGCCCGAGATCAACAACCAGGCCCGGCTCCGCAGACCGTCCGCGCTGCGCCAGAAGTAGCACAGACGCGAGCGGCGGCCCTTCAGCAGGGTCTGCACCTCCGGATGGTCCCGGTCGGCATAATGAAGGTGGATGGTCCCCGTGGTCTCGTCGAACGTGGCCGGTGGCACCGCACCCGTCGGAACGAAGGTGATCCGAAGCGCGCGCGCCAGACCGCCCCGCGAGAACGCGCTGCCGGTGAAGACCATCCCCGTGGGAAGCTCCTGCACCATCCGGCCGACGCGAAGGACATGCAAGGTCCCCGTGCGGCTCAGGTGATGACCGGTCGTGCGCAGCGTGCCCACCGGGGCCGGCAAAGTGGTCGGGATCGTGCTCATGGGATGGGTTCGGCTCCTCGAAGGTCGAACGCGGGTGCGCATCATCCGACCATCGGGGCAGAACTTCATGCGCAGTTAACACTGGGTTAACACGAGG
>JAEUSW010000346.1 GCA_016788285.1 Flavobacteriales bacterium | reverse complement strand
ACGAAGGCCCCGACCGGTCGCTCGATCCCGCCACCAAGCGCGACATCTACCTCATGTTGCGCGAGGCGCTGAACAACGCCATCAAATACGCGCACGCCAAGCACATCAGCGTGCGCTTTCACACCTCGGCCGCGCAGGTGGAGTTCGAGGTGAAGGACGATGGTGTGGGCATGGATGTGGACGGTTCGAGCGGACACGGACTGGGGAACATGCGGGCGCGGGCCGAGCGGATAGGGGGATCGCTCGATGTGCGGAGCATAGCGGGGCAAGGCACGCGCATCGGCCTCCGCCTTACGCTTTCCCCCGTGTGAGGCCGCCGGGTTATCTTGCGGCTCATGGCCGCTACCATCCGAACAGCCATTGTCGAGGACGATGACGAGCTACGCGAACTCATCCGCCGCCGCATCGAGCGCAGCGGCGACATGCAGGTGGTGCGGGTGTTCCCCAGCGGCGATGAGTTCTTGGGGAAATTGGACGAGCTCGACCTGCATGTGGTGCTCATGGACATCAACATGGAAGGCCGCAATGGCATTGAGACCGTTCGTGAAGCCAAGCGCCACAAGCCCGGGGTGCAGTACCTCATGCTCACCATCTTCGAGAACCCGGCCTACATCTTCGAAGCCCTGTGCGCCGGCGCCACCGGCTACCTGCTCAAGAGCACGCCGGCCGAGGAACTGCTGGAGTCCGTGCGCGACATCCACCGGGGCGGTTCACCGATGAACAGTGCCATCGCCAGGTTGGTGGTGAACAGCTTCCAGAAGGAGACGCAACAGCGCATCAACGATGACCGGCTGAGCGAGCGCGAAAAACAGGTGCTCGATGGCCTCGCCGCAGGCTTGCAGTACAAGGAGATCGGCGCGAAGCTGGAATTGAGCACCGAAACCGTTCGGGTGCATGTGCGCCGCATCTACAGCAAGTTGCAGGTGAACGGGAAGATGGAAGCGATCAGGAAGGTGTATCCGGGCCAATGAATACGGTCAGGTCCGAGAGGCTACAGGTGTAACACGAAGGGGTTATTGATGCAACCCCGCTGAGTCTTGTGTTTTGCTGTGGATGATAACCCCACAGCACCATGCGGCACACTACCCTTCTTTCACTCCTTGCACTGGTCTCCCTTGAAGCGTTCGCGCAGGCTGGATCGCTCGATCCCGGATTCGGTGACAATGGCAAGGTCCTGCTTCCCTTCATTGACGCAGGGCACAATGATCAAGCGGTGACCGCGTTGGTCCTGCCCGATGAAAAGATCCTCGTAGCAGGCCGCAGCAGCAATGGTGATCATTTCAACAGTGTGCTCATTCGCCTGAACAGTGATGGCTCTCCGGACATGACCTTCGGTACGCAGGCGGTCGTGCACCACGATCTGGCCGCTGGTAGCGAATTCATCCGCTCGGTCACGCTTGACGCCCAGGGGCGGATCGTGGTGGGCGGACATCTGTTCTCTGATGCCGCTGAGACCAACAGCGACCTGTTCGTGGCGCGATTCCTTCCGGATGGGACCTTGGATGCCTCATTCAATGGGACGGGCATTCTGATCCGCGATATCCACAACACGCCGGATGCGGAGGAGGCCTACGAGGTTCTCATCCAACCGGATGGGAGGATCGTACTCTGCGGCTTTACCGGTATCGCAGAGGAATTCACCGAGATCGTCATCGAGCGCTACATGGACGATGGAACACTTGACCCAAGCTTCGGGGGTGACGGATCCGTGCTGGTAGGGGTCGTGGATGCTTCCGGGGAGCAACTACGAGGGGCTGCAATGGGAACAAGCGGGGAGATCTACTTCTGCGGCTTCGGCATCCGCACCGGGGAGTCTGATCAGTCGCTCCTGCTCGGTCACGTTGATGCCGCAGGTAACAGCCCATCCACCTTCGGGAATTCCAACGGGCATTCCTGGATCTCCGAGTTCGATGCCGACCTGATCGCACGTGCCATAGCGGTCACGCCGGATGGAGGCTTGGTGGCCGCAGGGGTGCAGCGCACCACGGGAGCGACACAGGCGCGTGTCATTTATACGTTCAGTGCCACGGGCATTGAGACCTCAAGCTCTTTCATGGACAATAGCAACGGCCCGGACGCATGGAACTGCCTGCTTGTGCAGAACAGCGGAACCATCCTTTCCGGAGGGGACGCCGGAGCGGCCCCGAATTCCAGGGATTGGAGCGTACGGCGATCTGAAGCGGACCTGGGCGTGGATGCCACGTTCGACGCTGAGGATCACGATGAAGATGGTGGTGCGGAATCATGCTTCGACCTTGAGTTCACGGCTGACAGTTCAGTCTTAGGGATAGGGTATGGCGAGGTGGCCGGCCAGAACCACATCATGCTGCTGAAATACCGGAACGACATCTCATCCGGCGTGAACGAAGCGGCGAACACCCCGTTGATCAATGCTTTTCCGAACCCGACCGGTTCACGTTCTGTGATCAGCGTGGGGGCATCATCCGACCATGACCCGTATGCATTTCGTCTCGTAGATGCACAAGGATGTACCGTTCAGGACTGGTCGAACCGGCCCATCGGTGGCGGCAAGTTCGAGATCGACCTCTCATCACTCGCTGTCGGGGTGTACACGCTTCACGCGCGGAACGCCGCCACGCGCAGTTCGATCAAGATCGTGAAACGATGAAGCTCCTGGCCTTGATAGCGCTGCTCCTGGCAACAGGCACCGAGGCTGCCGCGCAGCATGTGCTCGCCGCTACAGGAGGTGCGGGTGCCGGCGCTGACCTGTACGTCGCGTGGACAATAGGTGAACAAGTCATCGCCGCCGGTGCCGGCCCTACCGTGGGTGCTACACAGGGATTCCACCAACCACCACAGGACTTCAGCACATCGATGGTTCTTTCTCGCGGATCCGATACCGAATGGGAGCTTTTCCCGAACCCGACACGCGGAACACTTCAACTCATCACATCTTCTGCGCACGCGCGGCACGCCGAGGTGATCAACGCCTTAGGCCAACGGTTACGGACCTGGTCCATCGACGCCATGGGCTCTTCATGGAGCGTGGCTGACCTGGCCAGCGGATCCTATCGCTTGCAGGTGTACGACAGCGCGAACAATCCCCTGCATACGCTCACTTTCATCGTAGCCCAATGAAATACCGCAATCTCCTCTTGTCCTGTCTGCTGTTGTCGAGCATGGGTCTTCTCGCGCAAGCGCCGACCAGCTTCAGCTATCAGGCCATCGTGCGAGACGGCAGTGGTGTGGTGCAAGTGAATACGCCAACCGCCATCGAATTATCGTTGCTTCAAGGTGCCATCAATGGACCGGTCGTCTACAGCGAGGAACACAGCGCCACCACCAACGGCTTCGGCCTGGTGAACCTGGCCTTCGGGCAAGGCACCCCGGTGAACGGGGCGTGGGCCGATGTGGATTGGAGCGACGGACCTTGGTTTGCACGGACCCGCGTGAACGGCGTTACCATCAGCACCACGCAACTACTCAGTGTGCCGTACGCATTGCATGCTGAAACCAGCAACACTCCCGGCCCGGCAGGACCGCAAGGGCCACAAGGCTTACAGGGCGCAACAGGTCCGCAAGGGCCTGCGGGACCGGTCGGGCCACCGGGACCTGCCGGTGCGGATGGCGCGCTGAACGCGTGGAGTCTTAGTGGGAATGCAGGAACCGACCCTGACACGAATTTCATCGGGACCACCGACAGCAGCCCATTGGTCTTCATGTTCGACAGCACGATCGCCGGCCACATCGGGGAGAATACCGTGGCTCTTGGACATGGAGCAGCTTCGACGTGGTCCGGAGGGACGCGAGGAACTGCTATGGGGGCCTGGGCGCTGGAGACCACCACTTTTGGCGATGACAACAGTGCCTTCGGATTCAGTGCGTTGAGGGCGAACAATCAGGGCACCCGCAACACAGCGGTCGGCAGTACGGCACTATTGGAGAACAATGGCGATCACAACACGGCCGTGGGCTACGGAGCACTGGCCAACAACACGGTGGGCTCGGACAACACGGCGATCGGAGACTCCGCTCTTTACTATCAAACATCCGGCATTCGTAACGTCTCTGTCGGCTCTTCGGCAACAAGGAGAAATACGACCGGCACACGGAATGCCTGCGTGGGTTATCATGCGCTTGAGGAGAATACTACAGGCTCGTACAACTCGGCGCTGGGTCACCAGGCGCTACGCTCGAATTCCACCGGATCATACAATGTGGTCATGGGACACCAAGCCGCTGAAATCGGCCCAGGTAACGATCAGAACGTAGTGCTAGGATCATTCGCGTTCCGTGATAGTTACGGAGACCAGAATGTTGCCATCGGCCAGAACGCACTGCAGTCCATGGCGGTCCCAGGGGTCCAGAATGTTGCCATCGGCTACACGGCTCTATCAGACCTCAGTGGTGGTAGTTACTGCACGGCTGTAGGGGCGAACGCAGGAAACTTCACCATTTCCGGTTCGTATTCGACGTACGTCGGTTATCGCGCCTATCCCAGCACCGACGGGTTCGAGAACGCCATGGGGCTTGGATACAACGCGAGACCGAACGGAGACAACGTGGTACATATCGGCAACACGAGTATCCAAAGCATCAAAGGCCAGGTCGGCTTCGGCACCTTTTCCGATGCCCGCTACAAGAAGAACATCGCCGAAGATGTGAGCGGTCTGGATTTCATCCTGAAGCTGCGTCCGGTCACCTACAATGTTGCCGCGCACCAACTGGCCGCCCACTTGAAGGAGGACATGCGCCGCGACAGCACCGGTGCGATCATATACAGCACCAGTCCGGAAGACCGGCAGGGCCGCGACGAGCAGGAGCGCATCCGCTACACGGGCTTCCTGGCCCAGGAAGTGGAAGCGGCCGCCAAGTCGGTCGGCTTCGATTTCAGTGGGGTGGACCAGCCGAAGAGCGCCGATGGCCTGTACAGCCTGCGCTATGCCGAATTCGTGGTGCCCTTGGTGAAGGCCGTGCAGGAACAGCAAGCCATCATCCAACGGCTGGAGAAGCGCATAGCCGAGCTGGAAGGGCGCTGATCCTCCAGCAGCAGGCACGCGTGCTTAACACGAGCGGGTTATTTCCCCGCCGTGTTCGGTGCGCGTGCTTTGGTGCACCATGCGCTCCCTGCGTGCTCTGCATGTGTTCACCGCGTTGTGTTTGGGCGCCTTCGTTGCGGCCCAGAACATCGGCATCAACGCGAACGGTGCTGCGCCGCATCCCTCCGCCTTGCTCGATGTGGATGTGACCGCCCTCCCCGCCAACGGCAAAAAAGGCCTGCTCGTGCCCCGCATGACCACCGTGCAACGCAACGCGATCCCTGCTCCGGCCGAAGGGCTGCTCGTGTACGACACCTCCTTGAACGAGTTCTGGTATTTTGACGGGGCGACATGGGTGACCATAGCCACCTTGGGCAACCTCTGGAGCACCACGGGCAACACGCTCACGGTGTTGGTGGACCGCCTCGGCACATCGGCGGGAAGCAACACGCTTGAATTCCGCGCGAACAACGAACGCGTCGCCTTCATGGAGGCTGGGACTCCACGCACCTCTTTCGGTCACCTCGCGATGCCCCCCGCCACCGGCATCAACAACACCGCGTTGGGCGGGAGCGCATTGCAAAACCTCACCACGGGTGCCAACAACACGGCCATTGGGGTGAACACGTTGCGCACTGCGACCACCGGAGGCTCCAACACCGCCATCGGCTTCGAGGCGCTGAACGCGAACACGGGATCGCGCAACACGGCCGCAGGATACCGCGCTCTGGCCTCCAACACCTCGGGCGCCGACAACACCGCCGTGGGCTTCCTCGCTCTCAGCACGAATCTCACGGGAAGTCGCAACACGGCCGTGGGTTACCAGGCCTTGCGGGACAACACGGCCTCTGACAACACGGCCCTCGGCTACAACACGCTGCGCGACAACACCAGTGGTACGAACAACACGGCGGCGGGCGTGCGCTGCCTGGCGAACAACACCAACGGCAGCCAGAACTCCGGCATGGGTTACGAGTGTCTTCAGTTCAACAGCTCCGGGTCGGGCAACAGCGCCATGGGCCACAGCGCCATGGAGTCGAACACCACCGGCTCGTTCAACGTCGCCTTCGGCGTGGAGGCGTTGAACGCGAACAATGGTTCCTTCAATACCGCAGCCGGTATCTACGCCGGCGACGGCATCACCAGCGGGCAGTACAACACGGCCCTCGGGTACGCCGCCTTGCCCGGTACCACCACCGCCAGCAACAACACGGCAGGCGGCGCATTCGCGGGGATCGGAGGCAACTTCACCAACACCACGGCCATCGGTTCGGCCGCTTCGCCCACGGCGAACAACCGGATCACCATCGGCACCGTGCTCAACAACAACCTCACCGGCGGCTACGGCACCTGGCAGAACTTCTCCGATGCACGCTTCAAACGCGATGTGCGGACCGATGTACCGGGCCTGGACTTCATCCTTCGGCTTCGACCGGTCACATACCTGCTCGATGCGGAAGCCACCGAGCGCAAGAGCGGCAACTGGCAGCGCATGGATACCTGCACGGTGAAGGACCATCGCGCCACTTACATGCAGCGCATCGCGGAGGTATCTGCCCAACGGCAGACCGGGTTCATCGCGCAGGAAGTGGCGGCGGCGGCCAGCGCCATCGGCTTCGACTTCGATGGTGTGCATCATCCCGTGGATCCGAACGATACCTACACGCTCGGTTACGAGCTCTTCGCGCTTCCGTTGATCCAGGCGGTGAAGGAGCAGGAGGTGCTGATCCTTGAACTGGAAGCCATGAACGAGGAGCTGAAGCAGCGCGTGGCCGAAGTGGAAGCGGCATTGGGCAAGACGGACGTGCAACAATGAAACGCGGCGCGCTTGCCCTTGTGGCCTTGTTGCCTGCCTTCGTGCTCTGCGCACAGAATATCGGTGTGAACGTGAACGGCGCCGCTCCGGCCGCGAGCGCACTGCTGGATGTGAGCGCTGCGGCACTGCCCGCCAACGGCAAGCGCGCCTTGCTGATCCCGCGTATGACATCCGCTGAGCGTGCCACCATACCCGCACCGGCCACCGGTCTGCTCGTGTACGACACCACCACGCTGCAGTTCTGGTACTACAACGGCACCGCGTGGGTGTATTGGCTGGACGAACCCGATGCCTGGAGGATCGGCGGCAACAACGGGCTCACGGCGGGCACGCACTTCTTCGGCTGCGTGAACGATGATGTGATCGAATTGCGGTTGAACGGTGAGGACTCCGGGATCCTCTCAGCGGAAGTGGCGGCCTTTGGATATCACGCGCAGCGGGCCACCGACAACACCGCATTGAACAGCGCCTCCTTCGGGTATCAAGCGCTCGGCAATGCATCGAGCGGAACGCAATCGGACAACGTGGCCGTCGGTCACCAGGCCCTGCTGAGCCTTACGATCGGCAGCAGCCACACCTTCGTCGGTAGTGAAGCGGGGACCACCAGCATCCCGGCATTCTCCGGCGGCAGCACGGCGGTAGGCCATCGGGCGATGCAGACCATTCCCAGCGTCATCGGTACCGCTGCCGGGCATCGGGCGTTGGAGAACAACACCGGCTCCACGTTCGCTGTGGCGATCGGGGCACAGGCCTTCATGACCGGCCCCACCACATGGAGCGATCTGGGCTTCGGCTATCAGGCCGGCATGAACGGAGCGAACGGCGTGGGGCGCGGAGCGGCGATGGGGACCGCGGGTCATGGCTTCGGAGCCGGGGCCTGCGCGGACTCGGGTCAACCGCAGAACTACGGTTTCGGGTACACTGCTTTGGGCAATGTGACCACCGGGTCCGACAACTGTGCCATGGGTGTGGGCGCGCTGGGCACGGGCACCAACGTGGACAACTGCACGGCCATCGGCATGCAGAGCCTTGCAGCGGCCACCGGCGATGGGAACACGGCCATGGGCTATGCCGCCCTTGACGGGGTGGGCAGTGGTGTGTACAACACCGGCTTCGGCGCGTTCGCTGGACCCACTCTGGCCACGCTGAGCTATACCAGCGCCATCGGGTACAACGCGGTACCCACGGCCACAGGTCGCATCGTTTTCGGAACCACCCTGAGCAACAACCTCACCGGCGGCTTTGGCGCATGGCAGAACCTGTCCGATGCCCGCTTCAAACGCGATGTGCGGACGGATGTCCCGGGCCTGGAGCTGATCACCGCGTTGCGACCGGTCACGTACCGCCTGGACGCTCCGGCCATCGAACGTTTCACCGGCGCTGAGGCGCGCTTGATCAAGCAGGCGCCCCTTGGAGTACTGGCGGAACATCGCGCAGGCTGGGAGCGCGCGGCCCAGGTGCGGCACACCGGGCTGCTGGCCCAGGAGGCCGCCGCGGTGTTGGACAGTCTGGACCGATGCAGGGACATCGTGCATGTGCCGGCGTCCGCACACGACCACTACACCGTGGGCTACGCTTCGCTCGTGGTGCCACTTGTGCGTGCGGTGCAGCAACAACAGGAGCGCATCGCGGTGTTGCGTGCCGCGAACGAGGAACTGCTTGAACGCTTGGAGCAGGCGCAGGCTCAAGCGGCTACGAGACCCGATCGCACACCATGACCCGTTCGCTGATCATCATCTGGGTGCTCTCGGTCATGCCCGTGATCGTTCGGGCGCAGATCGGCATCAGCGCGAACGGGGCGGTACCTGATCCGTCCGCGATGCTTGACCTCAACGTAGCATCGCTCGCCACGAAGAAGGGGCTGCTTGTGCCGCGCATGTCGGCGGCCGAGCGCATGGCCATCGTTGCACCGGCGCAGGGGGCCGTCGTGTATGAGACCAGCACCGACCTGTTCTGGCATTACAACGGCACGGTGTGGATGCCATTGTTCGGAGCGACGGCGGGCTGGCGCACCATCACCAATGCGGGCATCACGGCGGGCACGCATTTCCTGGGCACCACCGATGCCGTGCCTCTGGAATTCCGCCGTAACAACCAGCGTAGTGGTTCCCTTTCCGCAGGCAGCACGAACACTTCCTGGGGTTACCTGTCCCTGATGGCGCCAACAGGCACCGGTAATGTGGCCTACGGCACTGAAGCCTTGCGCAACAACACCAGTGGCGGCCAGAACACGGCCGTGGGCGCTGAGGCCTTGCGCGCCAATAGCAGCGGGTCCAGCAATGTGGCCATCGGCTCCCAAGCGCTGCGGCAAACCACGGCCACCAGCGGTCAGACAGCCGTAGGGGCGGAAGCGCTCAAGAACTATGGCGCGGCATCGGGCTGCACGGCAATGGGTCTGCGCGCCATGGGTGCCGGCGGCGGGACGGTGACCAGCTGCACGGCCGTGGGTTACGAAGCGCTGATGTGGAACACCGGTGCCAACAACACCGCCTGTGGCCACCACGCCCTGCGCGACAACATGACCGGTGAAGAGAACACGGCGATCGGCCGCTACGCATTGGATTGCGGGGGCGGTAGCGCCACACGCTGCACAGCATTGTTCGCCATGCAGTTCAGCTCCGTTGAGTCCGATGCGACCGCCTTCGGGAGCGCTTACCTGAGCGGTGGGAACAGCAACACCTCCATGGGCAACGGGAATCTGTTCTCCCTCACGAGCGGCACGCACAACACGGCCATCGGCGAGGCCAGTCACTCCACCAACACCAGCGGTGACCAGAACACGGGCCTTGGCTTCCAGACGAACGAAACACTGAACCCGGCCTCGTTGAACCAGTGCACGGCCATCGGACACGGAGCCGGCGTGGCCAATACCATGACCGTGGCCAACAACATCACCACGCTGGGATACGATGCGTTCGCGGGGGCGAACAACAACATCCGCATCGGGAACCTTGCCAACAACAATGGCCTCACCGGGGGCTATGGCGCATGGCAGAACCTGAGCGATGCGCGGTTCAAATACGACGTGCGTGCCGATGTGCCCGGCCTTGCCTTCATCATGGGTCTGCGTCCGGTCACCTACCAGTATGAGGTGCGTGGCTATGACGAATTCACGGGCCGGGTGGATTGCATCCGCAAGCGAAGCAACGGGGAGGAGCTGTCCGCGTATGAGGAAGCGGTGGCGGCCATGTCGATCGTCCGGCAGACCGGCTTCATCGCGCAGGAAGTGGACAGCCTGGCACGCGGGATGGGTTACGCGTTCTCCGGTGTTCACCGGCCCACGGCGCCTGCCGATCACTACACCATCGGCTATGAACAATTCGTTGTGCCCTTGGTGATGGCGGTGCAGGAACAACAGGAGCATATCGACCTCGTCCGCAGGGAACAGGCTGCCATACGCGCCCGCCTGATCGCGCTTTCCGAGGGTCGATGGTAGGGCCGGGCGCTGCGGGCATGGGCCGCCAATGAGGGGTCGGAAGCGGGCGTCCAGTTGATGGCCAGTTCGTTCCTTTGCCGTCCTTACCGCAATGGAACCCACCCCCATCAAGTCCGTCCTGGACAACGAGGCCCTCACCGGCACCACGCTCACCGTGGCCGGCTGGGTGCGCACCTTCCGCAACGACCGCTTCATCGCCCTGAACGACGGCAGCACCATCCGCAACCTGCAGTGCGTGATCGACCAGGAGCAGGTGGGGTCGGAGATCCGCGCCCGCTTCACCACCAGCGCCGCCGTGCGGTGCACGGGCCTGATCGTGGAGAGCAAGGGCAGCGGCCAGCGCGTGGAGATGCAGGTGACGAACGTGGAGGTGCTCGGTGACAGCGATGCGGAGAAGTACCCGATCCAGCCGAAGAAGCACAGCCTGGAGTTCCTGCGCGAGAACGCGCACCTGCGCTTCCGTACCAATACGTACAGCGCGGTGTTCCGCATCCGGCACCAGGTGAGCTTCGGCATCCACGAGTACTTCGACCAGCAGGGCTACAACTACTTCCACAGCCCCATCATCACCGCCAGCGATGCAGAGGGCGCGGGAGAGATGTTCCGCGTGAGCACCCTGGACGCGAAGAACCCGCCGTTGAACGAGGCCGGTGAAGTGGATTTCAAGGAGGACTTCTTCGGTGCCGAGAGCCGCCTTACCGTGAGCGGCCAGCTGCAGGCCGAGCTGGGCGCGCTGGCCCTGGGCAAGGTCTACACCTTCGGTCCCACCTTCCGCGCGGAGAACAGCAACACCGCCCGACACCTGGCCGAGTTCTGGATGATCGAGCCCGAGGCCGCCTTCATGGACCTGCACGGCGACATGGACCTGGCGGAGGGCCTGTGCAAGCACCTCATCGCCCGCGTGCTGCGCAACAGCATGGACGACCTCCAGTTCCTGGATGCACGCCTGAAGGAGGAGGAAGCAACGAAGCCCAAGGAGCAGCGTGCTGAGCTCGGCCTCATCGATCGCCTGAAGTTCGTGCTCGACAACCCCTTCGAGCGCATCACCTACACCGACGCGATCGATATCCTGCTGCGCAGCAAACCGCATCAGAAGAAGCAGTTCCAGTTCCCGGTGGAATGGGGCATCGACCTGCAGAGCGAGCACGAACGCTACCTGGTGGAGAAGCACTTCAAAAAGCCGGTGATCGTCACGGGCTACCCGGGCAAGATCAAGGCCTTCTACATGCGCACCAACGCGCCCGGCGATTTCGGGTACAGCGACAAGGGCACCACCGTGGCCGCCATGGACGTGCTCTTCCCCGGCATCGGCGAGATCATCGGTGGCAGCCAGCGCGAGGAGCGCTTGGATGTGCTGGAGGCCCGCATGAAGGAGATGCACGTGCCCGCCGAAGAGCTCTGGTGGTACCTGGATACCCGCCGCTTCGGTACCGTGCCGCACGCCGGCTTCGGGCTGGGCCTCGAGCGCTTCGTGCTGTTCGTTACGGGCATGGGGAACATCCGGGATGTGATCCCGTTCCCGCGGACGCCGAAGAGCGCGGAGTTCTGAGCACCGAGGGGGCCTGATGTTACTTTGGTGGTACGTAAGCCGACGGGAAGACCGTCAACCCATGGACTATGAAGTACGAGATCACCATAGACAAGCCGGTCGAGGGGAACGGACATATCGACCTGCGGCGGCTGGTGCAGCTTGCGGACATCATCGCAAAGGTGGCCGAAGGGGCGCTGCAGCTCCGCTTGCGTGGTGTGAGCATTACCGCGGGCCGCAAACAGGCCAAGTTGGATGATGCGCTTCGGATCGACCTGGTCGGGGTGAAGAAAGGAAGCACGCGTCTTCAGGTGGAATGCTCCAAACTCGGTGAGACACTGAAGGGCATCCAGTTCGATGCCTTCCGGCATGAAGGACAGTTGCAGTTGGCGGAGCAAACGCCAATGACACTGTTCATGACCACGTTCAATGACGCGCTGGACAATGATGCCAGCAAGGAGTTCTTGGATAAGCCTTTGCTGAATCAGCTGGTGGCCTTCAAGAAAGTGTTCCGCGCTCCGGAAGAATCCTTCCACATCAGCAACGAAGGGAATACGAAGGAGCTCCTTGTGAAGAAGGAAAGCCTCAAACGCATCGCCGTTCTCGAAGAGTCACTGCCCGAACCTGAGCGCATTGTGATACAAGGCACCGTGGACCTGCTTCAACACAGCAGTTCGCGCATCCGTGTGAAAGGCCCCGATGGTGTAATGGACGGATTCTTGAGCGATGACCTGGATCGCACGGAGGTCGCCCAATATTGGACCAAGGAGGCGACGGTGATCGGCCTGGTCCACTTCAAACCCGGAGGCCGCAAGTCCATCGAGGTTCAACGGATCTTCCCGGTGGAACAAGGCGAGAACTACTTCGCGAAGCAGCGGAAAGGCGAGAGTACGGAACAGCAGATCGAGCGTCAGCTCCGAGAAAAAGGTGGGCGCAACACGGCCAAGAGCGCCGTGGGGCAGTGGCCCGGTGACGAGGACTTCGACCTCTTGATCGGCCAACTCACGGCATGAGACGCTTCGTGCTCGATACCAACATGGTGTTGGCCGCGCTCAAAGACCATCCGGTCTGGAGGGAGGCAGCAACGGAACATGGGCTTGGGGCCGATGATGCCTTGGTGATCATCTCTGTTGCGACCATGGCGGAGCTGCGTTCACTGGCGGAGCAGAACGGATGGGGTGATGCCAAGAAGGAGAAATTGGAAAAGCTGCTTCGTCGCTATGTGATCATCGACATCAGCCACAACGATGGCGCGCTAATGGAAGCCTATTCCCGGATCGACGCATTCAGCCAAGGCCGATTGACCGGATACACCCTGGGCCTCACCTCCCGGAACATGGGCAAGAACGACCTGTGGATAGCCGCGACCGCTGCAGTGACAAAGGCCAAATTGTTGACCACGGACGCGGACTTCGATCACTTGAAGGAGGGCTTTGTCGATCTCGATCGCCGTAAGCCAGGAGCGGCCCCTAAGTGACCCTTGCCCATCAGCGCTCGGGAGATTACGCCTCCGGGCCCTATGTCGAGGCTATCATGGCTGCTCTGAGGAATACTGGTTCTGCGGCAGCAGCATTCCCGATTTGATCGTGATTCCGGGCATACCAAAGTGCGCGTAATCTTGAACTAGTTCCAAACCACGACCCCATGCAGTACATCGGCTACCTCCTCGTTCTCATCCACGCCGCGTTGCTCCTTTGGGCCAGCAGCGGCGCACTTGAGCTGCTCCTGCCCAACGTGCCTTGGAAGCGCTTCTCCAATCCCGACTTCCCCACCTACATCCTGATCCCGCACTGGTCGGTGGTGCTGTATGCCTCGATCGGCTTCCTCTATGGCTACTTCACGCACTGGAGCAAGACGCCGCAGTTCATGCTGATCGGCTACAGCTTCATGATGCTGCTATGCGTGATCGAGACCTTCGGTTACATGACCAGCAAGACGAAGTACATCGCCATGGGCACCGAGTTCGTGACCTATGTGGTGATCCTCTACCTGCTCTTCAAGAGCAGGTATTTCATCGAGTACTTCAACCGATAGGGCACGGGCATCGGGTGGCCTTCTTCACAGGCCGGGCACGCATCCGCGACGTGATCCCCTTCCCACGGACGCCGAAGAGCGCGGAGTTCTGATCATATCACCCTTCCGCCCTCAAGGGCATTTATAGGAGGCATCGCCTAGTTAGAGGCGAGCGCCTTCCTTGCCGCATCCGCCATCGTCACCACGCTGGCGCCGAGCATGATCACATCCTTCACCACCAATCTTCCCGCGCCGCTCAACAACGGGAAGCCGTGCTCGGGGCCACCCAGATCCGGCACCCAGGTCTCGGGCGTGGTGATGAGGAAGCTGAGGGTGACCAGTGACATGCCGAAGCAGAGGAAGCTGCCCAAGGCAGAGAGCTTCGGGAACCACGGATACAGGGCGATGAGCACGCCGATGGCGCAGATCACCGCCCCCAGACCCAACGCGAAGGGATAGGTGTGGTTGGCCTCGTGCCAGGCGCGGTTCTCGGGCACCACCTGCCCTTCCCGGTTCATGTACTGCTTGTACTCCGGTGCATCGAAGTGGTAGAAGAAGCTCATCACCGGGCTGTTCGCCACGAAGGGCACGATGCCGTCCGCTTCGTACTTGTACACCTTCAGGCCACCGATCCACAGCAGCACCAGCACGGTGCCATAGCGGAGCAATTGCATGCCCACACGGTCCAGTTGCGTGGCTTTCTGAAGCAGGTTGGTCAACATGGTCGGCGTTGTGGTTGGTGAGACAGCTGTTGGGGTCAAGCGTGTTTACCGTTTGTGCCACACGCTCCCATTCCTTGTTTCCACCACGCGCAACTCGCCCTTGGACTCGGCGGCATTCAGCATTCCTTCGGCTGCTTCGTGGGTCACACCCAGCATCACCGCCACCTCTTCGGCGCACCACGACGCATGCACCTTGAACAGGTCGCC
>JAEUSW010000276.1 GCA_016788285.1 Flavobacteriales bacterium | reverse complement strand
AAGAGCACGATGGGGTCGGGCTCGAAGGCCGAATCGGGCACACAGTCCGCACCGAACGACCAGGCCCAGCTCACCTGGTACTGCGACCGGTCGAAGAAGGCCACCTCCGGATCGAGCACGTTCGCGCTCTGCGGGAAGAAGTCGAAGTCGGCCACGGGGTAGGGACGGGCGCACACCACCTGCGGGAAGGTGGCCGTGCCCGGGCATCCTTCGGGGCTGTACACGGTGAGGGTGACGTCGTAGCAGCCCACGTTCACGAAGGTGTTCGTCACCGTGGCGCAGCCCTGGGCCGTGTTGCCGTCGCCGAAGTCCCACTCGCACAGTGCGCCCACATCGCCGGCGGCGGTGAGGTTGGTGAAGGTGAAGGTGGCCGGGTGGCAGTCCTCATACCGGTCGGGCGCCAGCAAGGGCACGGGCGGCGGGTACCATGCCACGGACACGGTGTCCGTCGCGGCCGGTGTGCCGCAGCCGTCCGTCACCACCACGTGGAACGTGTTCACCTGGCCGCTGGGCGTGTAGGAGAGCACATCACCGGTGCCGATGGTCCCGTTGCCCAGCTCGTACCAGGTGTAGGTGTACGGGGCGCCGATGCCGCCGGTGGCCACGGCGCTCAAGTTCGAGGCCGCATCGATGCAGATGGAGTCCGGCGCTGACGCCACCACGCCGAGCGCTGGATGGAGGTCGACCGTCGCGGTCACGGGGGCCGAGGTGCAGCCCTGGTCGTCCGTGGCGAACACCGTGTACACCGTGCTCACCATCGGGTCCACCGTGTGCGGGCCGCTGCCCAGCAAGCCCTGGTCCCACGTGAAGCTGTACGGCGCGGTGCCGCCTGCCGCCTGGGCGCTCAGCACGGCCTCCGTGGTGAGGCAGATGGTGGTGTCCGCGGTCGTGGCCACCAGCAGGGGTGGTTCGTTCAGCACCAGCACGGTGTCGTGCCGGCACCCGCTCGGCTCCACCAGCTCCACGGTCCACGTGCCGTCGGCGATGCCCGTCAGGGTGCCGGCCCCGTTCGCGGTCAGGGACTGTTGAAGGACGCCTCCGGAGTAGAGCTCATAGGTCCATGGCGGTCCGGGCGTTCCCCAGGGCACCACCTGCACACTGCCATCCGCGACACCGAAGCAGCTCGGATCGGTGATGGTGATGGCATCGAAGCCGAAGGGCGGCACCACCACCACCGTCACGGTGTCCTTGTTCACGCAGCCCTGGCCCTGCAGGTCGCTGGTGACCTCGTACACCGTGGTGGCGGTGGGCATGGCCACGGGGTTCGCGCAGGGGTTGCAACTGAAGTTCTGCGGCACCTGCAGCGGCGGACCGCTCAGCACGGTCCAGGTGAAGATGTTGCCCCCGGTGGCCAGCAGCGCCAGGTTGTCCGCGAAGCACAGCACCGTGTCCTGGATGTTGATCACCGTGCTGGGCAGGATCTGGATGGCGATGGTGGCGCTCACCAGGCCGGTCACCGGGCAGGCGTTGTCCTCGGCGGTCACCGTGAAGGCGGTGGAGCTGGTGCCCGGTTGGGCCGTTCCACAGATGCTCGCCGTGGCGGGGTTCACGCCCGTTTGCACGAAGGTGGCCCCGGGGAAGACCAGGTCCACGTTGGAGGTGAGGGTGAGGGAATCGGTGGGGTTGCCGTCGCTGAACACCAGGTCCAGGCAGAACTGGTCCCCTGGGCACAGCTCCAGGCTGAAGGGACCGGTCTGCGTGGCATCGCCGGTGAGGTTGCTCATGGACTGCGGCCCGTCCGGGATGATGTTCGTGCAGTTGATCACCGTGAACTGCATGTCGCGCATCACCGTGCCCAGCAGGTTGCCGTTGGCGTCGTACTCGGACACCTCCACCACCACGATGAAGTTGCCCGTCTGCGTGGGCACGAAGCTCACCGCGCCCGAGTTCGGGTCCAGCGTGATGCCCGGGATCGGGTTGCCACCGGTGTACCCCGTGCCATAGCCGAGCGTGGTGAAGGCGTCGATCCGTCCGTCGATGAAGGTGTACACCAGCGAATCGCCGTTCGGGTCGTACACGCCGAAGTTGTAATTCACCGGCTGGAAGAGGCAGACGAAGGGGATGGGCTGCGCGGTGAAGACCGGGCTGTCGTTGCACGGGGCCGTGGCGGTGTTGAGCACCGCTTCGGCGTACATGTCATCGTTGATGCTGTTGGGCACGTTCACCGAGGTGTTCCGGCAGCAGTCGCTCCAGCTGATCGTCCAGGAGTTGCAGGGCGGGTTCAGCGTCACGGTGGTCACGTAGTTGTACGCCTCCATGCCGGGATAGCCGCCGTTGCCGCAGTCGCTCTGCGGCAGGATCGGCGGGCACAGCTGGCTGATCTCCTGCCCGCTGTTGGGCCCCTGCTGAAGGGTCACCGTGAAGGACTGGCCGCAGCTGCTCGTCAACTGGACCTCCTCGCTGGTCTGCATGCTGATGCCGCTGCAGTCCCGGAAGAGGTTCAGCGTGATCTGGAACTGGTTGGGGCCGACGCAGGTGGTGCTGATGTCCACCCCGCTGATGTGCGTGGCGCGCAGCTCCACGGGACACCCGAGCAGCACGATCGCGGTGAGAAGCGTGAGTCCCTGACGCATGTCCCTGAACGTGAGCGGTGAAGGTAGTGAACCCGCCCGACGTTCCATGGACGCTCAGGCCCGGTGGCGGGTTGCCCCGCGGCAGGTCGGCGACCTCAGGCCATGCCGCGCTCCAACTCCTCGCGCAGGGCGGCCATGAAGGCCTCCGTGGTCAGGTAGTGGTCGGCGCCCACCTTCTCCCCATGGATGCACACGGCAAGGTCCTTCGTCATCCTCCCGCTCTCCACGGTGCGGATGCACACCTGCTCGAGCTTCGTGCAGAAGTCGATGAGCGCCTGGTTGCCGTCGAGCTTGCCCCGGAAGGCCAGGCCGCGTGTCCAGGCGAAGATGCTGGCGATGGGGTTGGTGCTCGTGGGCCTGCCCTGCTGGTGCATGCGGTAGTGGCGCGTCACCGTGCCGTGGGCGGCCTCGGCCTCCATGGTCTTTCCATCGGGGGTGATGAGCACGCTGGTCATCAGCCCCAGCGAGCCGAAGCCCTGGGCCACGGTGTCGCTCTGCACGTCGCCGTCGTAGTTCTTGCAGGCCCACACGAAGCCGCCGCTCCACTTCATGGCACTGGCCACCATGTCGTCGATCAGGCGGTGCTCGTACACGATGCCGGCCTTGGCGAAATCGGCCTTGAAGTGCTTCTGGTAGACCTCTTCGAAGATGTCCTTGAAGCGGCCGTCGTACTTCTTCAGGATGGTGTTCTTGGTGCTGAGGTAGAGCGGCCACTTCTTGGCGAGCGCCAGGTTGAAGCAGCTGTGCGCGAAGCCCTCGATGCTCTCGTCGGTGTTGTACATGCTCAGCGCCACCCCGTTGCCGTCGAACTGGTAGACGTCCCACGTGGTGGGGCTGCCGCCGTCCTCCGGGGTGAAGGTCATGGTGAGCCTGCCCTTGCCCTTGATCAC
>JAEUSW010000232.1 GCA_016788285.1 Flavobacteriales bacterium | reverse complement strand
CCTTGATCCTCCTCCCTCCCCCATCCCGCCGCTCCCTATCTTGCTCCACCCGTGCGCCACGCTTGCCTTGCTTCCTTGCTGCTGCTGGCGCCACCGGCCCTGGCGCAGGACGGCACCTTCCAGATCCTCAAGGGCGGCAAGCCCGTCGGCCGCATCGAGGTCAGCCGCACCGAGGCCGGCGGCCGGGCGGTGTACCGCATGATCTCGCGCTCCTCCATCGTGGTGTTGTGGACCCACGACGTGCGCAGCGACCTCTCCACCGTGTATGAGGGCGACCGGGTCACCCGCTGCCACAGCACCTACCATGTGGACGATGAGCTGCGCGACAGCAGCTTCATGTACACCGTCGGTGGGCGGCCGCTGTGCTACGTGCACCCGGGCCAGGTGTTCGTGGGCCGCACGGACAACCCGTGGACCATCGCCCGGATGTACTACGAGGAGCCCGTGGGCCAGGACAGCATCTTCGTGGAAAGCGTGCTGCGCGACTGCCCCCTGCGCGCGGTGGGCGACGGACGCTACATCCTCACCATGCCGGACAAGGGCACCAACCACTACACCTACCGCGACGGTGTGCTCCACGAGGTGCTGGTGGACCGCACGCTCTTCAACCTGCTCTTCCGCCGCACCTGAACGACGAAGGGCGCCCCGCGGGACGCCCTTCACCAGTGATCACGCGGTGGCTCACTTCACGAAGCGGCGGCTGCCCACTTCCTGGCCGTTCTGCCGGATGCTCACCAGGTAGTGCCCGGCCTCCAGGGGCCGCACGTCCAGTTGGGCCAGGGTCTCGCCGTTCACGCCGTGGCGTGCGGCCACACGGCCGGTGGCGTCCAGCACCACCAGCTCATCGGCCTGCACCGTGCCCAGGTCCACATTCAGCACGTCGGCCACCGGGATGGGGAACAGACGCACGCCGTCGGCCTCGGCCGTCTCCGGCACGGACACCGCGGCCAGCGTGATGATCTGGTTGATCTCGGCCACCATCTGGTTGTAGCTGAAGTTCCACATGTCCTCCACGATCTCCTTGTCGCTGGGGCGGATCAGGCTCACGGTGGGGAAGCCCAAGGGCCACCACACGCTGCCCTGTAGCGTCAGCGGAGCCTCGTTCACCACGGGATAGGGTGTGCCGGTGAGCCAGTCGCCCTGCGTGTTGCCCCCGGTGCCCTGCAGGTCGGCCAGGGTGGTGCTGGCATCGGCCTCGTAGAAGAGGATGCGCAGCTGGTCGCTGCCCGGAGGGCCGTAGTTGTTGTAGAGGTCCCGCAGCGCATGGCTCTGGTGCAGCGACCAGCAGGGTCCGCACCAGGTGGCCGAGGCGTCCACGATCACCACCTTGCCGGCGTTCAGCCAGGTATAGAGGTTGTGCTGTACGCTGTTCAGGTCGGTGACGGTGAAGTCCGGCGCGGTGCCGAACTGGGCCGAGGCCTGGAGGCCGGCAACGGCGGCCAGGGCGAGTAGTCCTTTACGCATGGGAGTGGGTTTGGCCCGAAACTAGGCCCGGGCCCAACCGGTGCCGCCGCAAAGGGACCGGCATTCTTGGGCGGCTGCCGGGCCCTGTTCGTCCCTGGACCGGATCTCAGCATGGCGTTCGGTAGCGAGCGAGAGGTCCTCGCGCAGACCGAAGTGCCGTGATGGGACGCGCTCAGAGCCCCACGCGCTGGGCCAGGTAGCGGTGCACCTTGGCCACGCGTTCCACCTGACCCTTGGCAGCGAAGCGTTCGTAGAAGCCCTCATCGCGGAACTCGCGCGCCACCTCGCCCCACGGGGCCAGGCGCTGGGCCCAGCGGCGTTCGCGGTTCTCGTCGGCGTGGTCGTCCGCCAGGGCCAGGTCAGCGCATACACGCAGCATG
>JAEUSW010000216.1 GCA_016788285.1 Flavobacteriales bacterium | reverse complement strand
TACCAGACGGGCGGCATGAAGGCCGATCTGGGCCCGGCGGGCCTGCTTCCGGGCACGGACCCGTATGGCCTGAACACCCAGGCCGCCCCCGACGTGCTGGCCCGACAGGGCATGACCGCCCCGGTGGACTGGGCCCTGGTGGAGCTGCGCAACAACGCCAACCCCACGCAGGTGGTGGCCACCCGCGCCGTCCTGGTGCAGCGCTCCGGCGATGTGATGATGCCCGGCGGCGAGCAGACGGTGACCTTCCCCGGAGTGCCGGCGGGCAACTACCATGTGGTGGTGCGTCATCGCAATCACCTGGGCGCGATGACCTTCCAGCCGGTGCTGCTCCGCGAGTGGAACACGATGATCGACCTCACCGATCCAGGGACGCCCACCTACGGGACCGACGCCCGTCGGAACCGCAACGGTGTGATGGTGCTGTGGGCCGGCGACGTCACGGGCGAGGGCACGATCAAGTACGCCGGCAGCAACAACGACCGCGACCCGATCCTGGTGGGAGTGGGCGGCACGGTGCCCACGGCCACGGCCCCCGGCTACCTGGACGAGGACGTGAACCTGGACGGGGTGGTGAAGTACACCGGCAGCAACAACGACCGGGACCCCATCCTGCAATCGGTCGGCGGCACCCTGCCCACGGCCGTGAAGGTCCAGCAGCTGCCGTAGGTGATGTAACTTTCTGTCAGCCAGGGAATTCTATCGACGGGCGGTCCACAGGGCCGCCCGTCCTGTTCCGAGGTGTGGAGGGCCGGTGGACGGCGCGGTGGGGAACTTGTGGACAGCCGCGTTTGTGCGATCGCGGAAAGGATCTAACTTCGCGGCCCCTTCCGAGGGGAGGTGTACACGATCCGCACGCCCATGGCATCGACAACGCATACGACGAGCATGGCCAACAAGGCCACCGTCACGAAGGAATGGCTCCTGGTGGACGCCGAGAACGAAACGCTGGGCCGGCTGGCCAGCATGGTGGCCATGCTGGTGCGCGGCAAGCACAAGCCCACGTTCACCGCGCACGTGGACACCGGTGACCATGTGGTGGTGATCAACGCCGACAAGGTGCGCCTGACGGGCACCAAGATGGACGACAAGGAGTACCAGCGCTTCAGCGGTTACCCCGGAGGCCGCACGGTGGAGGTGGCGCACAAGCTGCACCGCCGCAAGCCGACCGCCCTGGTGGAGATCGCCGTGCGCGGCATGCTGCCCAAGACCCGCCTGGGCCGCGCCCAGTTCACCAACCTGCACGTGGTGGCCGGCACCGAGCACAAGCACGGCGCGCAGAACCCCCGAAAGATCGACCTGAACAGCATCAAGTAAGATGGAGCCCATCAACACCATCGGCCGCCGCAAGACCTCCGTGGCCCGCGTGATCCTCACCGAGGGCAGCGGCGCGGTCACCATCAACGGCGTGGAAGGCAAGGAGTACTTCCCCCTGCTGGCCCAGCAGTTCAAGATGAACCAGCCCTTCAAGCTCACGGGCACCGAGGGTAAGTACGATGTGCAGGCCCGCGTGGACGGCGGTGGCATCACCGGCCAGGCCGACGCCCTGCGCCTGGGCATCGCCCGCGCGCTGGTGGAGGCCGATGCCGAGAACAAACCCAAGCTCAAGGCCGAGAACCTCATGACCCGCGACCCCCGTGCCGTGGAGCGTAAGAAGTTCGGCCGCAAGAAGGCGCGCAAGCGCTACCAGTTCAGCAAGCGTTAAGCCCGCGCTTGCGAGACCCGCACGGGCCCTGGCACCGGCGGGTTCAGCATCCAATCCGGACGGACTCGGTCCCGCCCAGCGGGAAAGGCTACCACCCGGATGCCTGCTCAAACGGGAAAAAGGAACGTGAACCCAGTACCTGACAACGCACATGGCCCGCACTGATTTCAACAAACTGCTCGACGCCGGCGTCCACTTCGGTCACCTGCGCCGCAAGTGGAACCCCAACATGGCCCCGTACATCTTCGGGGAGAAGAAGGGGATCCACATCATCGACCTCAACAAGACCGTCGTCAAGCTCGACGAAGCGGCCTCCGCCCTCAAGAGCGTGGCCCGCAGCGGCAAGAAGATCCTCTTCGTCGCCACCAAGAAGCAGGCGAAGGACATCGTCGCCGAGAAGGTGAAGGCCACCGGCATGCCCTACGTCACCGAGCGCTGGAGCGGTGGCATGCTCACCAACTTCGGCACCATCCGCCGCGCCATCAAGAAGATGGCGGCGATCGACCGGATGAAGACCGACGGCACCTTCGACAACATGAGCAAGCGCGAGCGCCTGCAGGTGATGCGTCAGCGGGAGAAGATGGAGAAGAACCTGGGCTCGATCGCCGACCTCACCCGCCAGCCGGCCGCCCTCTTCGTGGTGGACATCGTGAAGGAGCACATCGCCGTCGCCGAGGCCCGCAAGCTCAACATCCCGGTGTTCGCCATGGTGGACACCAACAGCGATCCCACGCTGGTGGATTTCCCCATCCCGGCCAACGACGATGCCACCAAGAGCATCGAGCTCATCGTGGACGTGGCCATCGCCGCCATCAACGAAGGCCTCGAGGAGCGCAAGAACGACAAGAGCAGCCTGTCCGAGGGCGAGGCCGACGAAGGCGAGGAGGGCGAGGAGGTGGAGGCCGAGGGCTCCGAGGAGGAGGCCAATTGAATCCCAACATCAACCGAACGCAAGTGAGCACGACCATGGCCATCACCGCCGCCGACGTGAACAAGCTGCGCCAGATGACCGGCGCAGGCATGATGGATTGCAAACAGGCCCTCAGTGAGGCCAATGGCGACTTCGACACCGCCATCGACATCCTGCGCAAGAAGGGCCAGAAGGTGGCCGCCAAGCGCGCCGACCGCGACGCCAACGAGGGCCTCGTGATCGCCAAGACCACCGCCGACGGCACCCGCGGCGTGCTGGTCTGTGTGAACTGCGAGACCGACTTCGTGGCCAAGAACGGCGACTTCGCCGCCATGGCCGAGCGCATGGCCCAGACCGCCCTGGACAAGGGCGCCGGCAGCGTGGACGCCCTGAAGGCCCTGCCCTATGACAGCAATGGCCTGAGCATCGCCGAGAAGCTCGTCGAGCAGACGGGCGTCATCGGGGAGAAGATCGACATCAGCGCCTGCCATGAGGTGAAGGCCGCCTTCGTGCTGGCCTACAACCACCCGGGCAACAAGGTGGCCAGCATCGTGGGCCTCAACAAGGCCGGTTTCGAGAACGCCGCCAAGGACGTGGCCATGCAGGTGGCCGCCATGGCCCCGGTCGCCGTCAACAAGGAGAGCGTGCCCCAGTCCGTGATCGACAAGGAGATCGAGATCGGTAAGGAGCTCGCCATCCAGGAGGGCAAGCCCGCCGACATGGCCGAGAAGATCGCCGTGGGCCGCCTCAACAAGTTCTTCAAGGAGAGCACCCTGCTCGCCCAGGAGTTCATCAAGGACAACAAGCTCAGCGTGGAGCAGTACCTCAAGAGCGTGGAGAAGGACCTTACGGTCACCGACTTCAAGCGGCACTCGCTCACGATCTGATGTTCGCGCATCACCGACATGGGGAGGGGGGCTTCGGCCTCCCTCTTTTTTCTTTGTCCCCACCCCCCGGACCATGGCCCGCACCTACCACCGCATCCTGCTGAAGCTCTCCGGCGAAAGCCTCATGGGCACCAAGGCCTACGGCATCGACAGTGAACGCCTGGGCTTGTACGCCGACGAGATCATCGCGGTGGCCGAGAGCGGCGTGCAGGTGGCCGTGGTGATCGGCGGCGGCAACATCTACCGCGGCATGGAGGCCGAGGGCGCCATCGACCGTGTGCAGGGCGACCACATGGGCATGCTGGCCACCATGATCAACAGCCTGGCCCTCCAGAGCGCGCTCGAGGCCAAGGGATACAAGACCCGGTTGATGAGCGCCATCAAGATGGACACCATCGCGGAGCCTTTCATCCGCCGGCGCGCCGTGCGCCACCTGGAGAAGGGCCGCATCGTGATCTTCGGCGCCGGCACCGGCAACCCCTACTTCACCACCGATACCGCCGCCAGCCTGAGGGCCATCGAGATCGAGGCCGATGTCATCCTCAAAGGCACGCGCGTCGACGGCATCTACACCGCCGACCCCGAGAAGGATCCCGCCGCCGTGCGCTACGAGCGCATCACCTTCACCGAGGT
>JAEUSW010000183.1 GCA_016788285.1 Flavobacteriales bacterium | reverse complement strand
TGCGTGGCCAGGTTCATCATTCTGAAGCTGAACGTGTAGGTCTGGCCCGGGCAGACCGTCACCCCCTGGCTCCAGAAGTACCACCACTGCTGGGGGAAGCCGGCGTTCACCATCAGGAAGTTGCCGTTGCCGGTGCCCTGCAGTTGGGGATGGTGGATATTGGCGTTGGTGCCCACGAAGAAGCGGCCTTCCCCCTGCAGGTCGCTGTTATTGGCGAACTGGGACCAGAAGCCGGCGTTCCCGTTGTTGAAGTCGCCGTTGCTGACCCGGTTTCCGGAAGGATAGCTCACCTGTCCCCAGTACGTGCCGGCGATCCCGGTGGTCAGGCTTTGGCCGGTGGCCCCGGTGCTCCAGAGGTAGGTGGGGTATCCGGCCGGGAGGGTGAAGGTGGCGGTCTGGCCGGCGCATACGGTGGCGTCGGGGCCCAGGGAGATGGAACAGGTGGGCTGGGCCCACGCCGGTGCATGGACCATCCAGGCGACCGCCAGGGTCGCAAGGGTGGTGTGGGTGCGCATGGGGCTCAGGTCGTGCGCTTGGTCAAATTTCGGACCATCCGGGGGAATTCCGCGTGAAGGGCGTCTGAAGCTTTTCACCGGGCGATGAACACCCGGTTCACGCCCTCCAAGGTCCGCTCCTCCACGTTCCCGAACCGTAGACGCAGGCCGGATGCGATCCGTTCGCTGCGGCTTCGTGTCATTTCGTCGTGCGGAATGGTGTTCACGACGAGCAGTCCGTCCGAAGCGGTCAGTCGACGCAGGTCGTCCAGGAAGGGGTCCCCGGCGGCAGTCTCCGGGACGTCCAGTTCCACGAAGAGGTCGACCACCACCAGGGGAAAGGGTTGCTGCCGGCAGGACCCGGCCCAGGTGAAGGCATCGGCCTCCTCCAGGGTCACCCGGTTCCGATCGAACGGCCGGCGCTGCAGGTCGGCCAACTTGAGCATCAACGGTTCTCCGTCCACCCCGACGATGCGGACCGGGTGAAGCAGCTCCTGGTGGAGGATGCTCGCGACGCTGCCCGCGCCGAAGCCGAGCACGAGGGCCCTGTCCGGCCCTCGGCCTGGCGGCAACACCTCACCCAGCACCTGTTGCCAGAGGCGATGGAGGCTGCCCCAGCTCTGGTTGGCGTGGCGGCTGTTCACCACCGGCCGGCCCATCTCGTAGGTGAGCTCCAGCGGCTGGTAGCGCCCGGCCCATCGGTTCACGCGCACGGGCCAGAAGAGGCTGAGCAGCCGCCATAGGGCATCGGTCATCCGGCAAAGATGCCGCAGGTGGCGCCGTACTTTCGCGCGCCGAACGCCCGCCCATGACCAGCATCACCCGCTACAAGCTGCGCAAGCTGCTGAAGTACGCCCTGGTGAGCCTCGGTGTGGCGTGGGTGCTGAACCTGTTCAGTGGCAAGGCTTGGCCGGACTACATGGGCGCCTGGTTCCTGCTCGGCCTGTGGACCGGTGTGCTGGAGGAGTTCCTCTTCGGCCGCCGTTTCCGCAGTCTGGTGGTGCCGCTGCAGTTCCTCGGGAAGGTGCTGGCGGTGAACCTGCTGACCATCGGGCTGCTGGCCGTGGGTTGGGCCTTCGACCGTCAGGCCGACCTTCCCGGGGGAACGGCGGAGATGGGGCACATGGGGCAGCTGCTGTGGACCAATGAGTTCCTCCAGTTGGTGGTGCAGGTGGTGGTGGTGACCTCGCTGGCCATCCTGGTGGTGCAGGTGGAGGAACTGATGGGCCGAAGGATGTTCCTGGGTTTCCTGCTCGGACGCTATGAGCGGCCCAAGCCCGAGGAGCGCATCATGCTCAGCATCGACCTCGCCGGCAGCACGGCCCTGGCCGAGAAGCTGGGTGACCTCAAGTACTTCCGCCTGCTGAACCGCACCTATTCGCTGATGACCGATGCGGTGCTCCGCAATGAGGCGGAGATCCATAAATATGTCGGCGACGAGGTCATTTTCACCTGGCCGATGCATGTGGGCACCCGGGGGCTGAACTGCCTGGACCTGTACTTCGACATCGAGGAGCGCATCCGCACCCATGCCGGAGAGCTGGAGAGCGAGTTCGGTGTGGTGCCGCGGTACAGGGCCGCCGTGCACGGGGGGCGGGTGATCAGCGCTCAGATCGGCCACATCAAACGGGCGATCGAGTTCAGCGGCGATGTGATGAACGCGGTGAGCCGGATGCTCGGCCTGTGCAAGGACCTGAACGCCGGACTGCTCGTCAGCACCGAATTGCTCAGTCGCCTCGAGAGCGTGGACAAACGCTTCACCATCGGTCCGCTGCAGGTGGTGCCGGTGAAGGGCCGCCGCCGTGAGGTGCATGTGCATTCCGTGTCCCGCATCCGGAAGGCATGAGCGCGCCGGACGATGGCATCGGTGAACGCGTTCGGACGTGCTTGTTCGCCGTTGGCCTGCTCGTCGCCCTGCTGCCACCGATGCGGTCCCATGCTCAAGGGGTCGCACCCTTTGTGACCCCCTCCGGCCGGTTCGTGCTCTTCGACCAGGGGCGCTTCCAAGACCTGGTCACGGAGGCCCCCCGCGATGTCGTGGTGGCCGAGGACAAGGTGGTCTACGTGACCGCCACCGGTGAGTTGAAGTTGTTTCAGAACGGCAGCGCTCACACGATGCAAGCGACGCCGCCCGAGAAGTTGCTGAGCGCCGGGCGCCTTATCGCCTACGCGGGCGGGGGCGGGCTGAAACTGGCCGAGCCCACGCGGCCACGCGAGCTGTCCGCAGCGGTGGGCCGCTTCATCGTGCGGGACAGCCTGGTGCTGTTCCACGACCGCACGGACGCCACGGTGAACGTGCATTGGAAGGGCCGCAGCTTCCCCCTGGCAGGCCTTCCGGACACGCTGGATGTGCCCGAAGGCTGGGTGGGCCCCAACACCGCGGTGCTCTTCGACCGCGCGGCACGCACGGCCTACCGCTTCCATCGAGGCGTGTTGGAGCCCTTGGTGGACAGCACCGATGCGGTGATGGTGGCCGCCGGCGGCGATCTCATCGGGTACAGCGATGACCGTTCGCGGAGCCTGCATCTCTGGCACAAGGGCGTGACCACCACCCTGGAACCGCTCACGCCCCGAGCCATGCAGGCGGGGGAGGGGCTATTGGCCTACGTGAGCGGTGGTGGGTCGTTCAAGTGCTGGAGCGCGGGGCAGGTGCACGTTCTGCTGGACCATGCGCCCACCGCGTGGATGGTGCGGGACAGCCTGCTGGTGGTGGTCGACGCGGGCGCCCTGAAGGTGTTCCATGATGGCGCCCTCCAGGTGGTGGAGCGCTACGTGCCGGAACAGTGGGTGGCCCAAGGGGGCGTGCTCACCTACCTGGACCTCAATCGTGAAGTGCGGCAGTACGCACACGGTCAGCGCACAGCGGTGAGCCGCGAGGCCGGTGTAGCGCGGTTCGAGGTGTTCGGCGATACCGTGGTGTACACGGGCGACGACGGATCGGTGTACGTTTGGTGGCGGGGGGGGGACGTACGCGCACTATTGAACATCCTGGTCCGCCGAAAGGCGTTTGGCCATGGAGGTCCGTTCCACCGGGGCCAATGTCCAAAGGCTCACCTCATCCCGCTTGCCCCGTAGGGCGATCTCGCCGATGGGTCGGGCCTCGTAGGTCTTCTCGGGCAGGCGCAGGACGTCCAGCAGGTCCTTGCTGAGGAGGATCTCCACCCCATAGGTGTTGCAGCTGTTCTGGATGCGCGCGGCCGTGTTCACCACGTCGCCGCTGAAGATGCGCTCCTTCTTCACCAGGCCCACCTCACCCGTGGTGACCTCGCCATAGTGGAAGCCCGCCTTGAACTGGGGCACCAGGCCGAACCGTTGGCGGTAGTGGTCGGCACGTTCGGCGAGCTTGCGCTGGATACCGAAGAAGCAACGGATGCAGCGATGGTCCTTCAGCCCTTTCCGCAGCGGCCAGCTCACGCTCACCTCGTCGCCCACGTACTGGTAGACCTCGCCTCCGGTGTACACGAGGGGGTCGGTGATGTCCGCGTACACGTCGTTGAGCAGTTCGAAATAGCGCACATGCCCCAGCTTCTCGGCGATGGCGGTGCTGCTGCGCATATCCAGGAACATGAAGATGCGGAGCTCCTGATGGGGCTTGTCGTAGCGGCCGGCCAGGTAGTTCAGGGCCCCGCTCCCGTACTGGTCCGTCAGGCGCACGGCCAGCATGGTGGCGGCCATCAGCAGCGCCCAGTAGAGGTATTGCCCCAGGAAGGCGAGGGAGAGCAGGTCGTTGGGCCGGGGCGGATCAGCGAGCGCGTTCCAGGAAGAGCGGACCCCGGCCAGGACGATGAGCACAAGCAGCGCCATGATCCCGACCGCGGGCAGATAGGCGAGGTGCCGAAGACGATCGCGCAAGAGGAAGATGTAGATGCCTCCGCCCAGCAACCCTCCCAGCAGCGCACGCCACACGTGCTGGCCAAGCTCGTCGGCCACCCCGGCAGGTACGCCGTATTCACGCAGTACGGCGGTCTCCACGAAAGCGGCGACGATGCCCACGGCGACCCACGCCGCCGTGATCCGCAGCACACGGCGGCTGCGCAGGGCGGTGCGGCTGATGCGATCGGAGGACGTGGGCATGACGGTGACAAAGGTAGCGGCGGTGGAAGGGGTCATTCCGTACCGTCACGGCGCGCTCGGGCCCGCTCGAACATGTAATACCAGAGGACACAGCACATGCCCAGGGCGAACAGGACGATCGCCGGGGTGCGCAGCCGATCATCGAAGAAGAACTCGCCCACCATCCAGGTGCTGTTGGCGCTGATCCAGAACACGGTGGCCAAGGCGTGCGCGCGTTCGTACGCTTCGTGCCGGTGCTTCCATGCGATGAAGACGGCGACGGCGATGGTGGGCAGCACCATTGTGGTGGCCGGTACACCGAGGTCCATGGCCCAGCAGGTGTCCTTCACAAGCCAGAGCACGATGTGGAAGTTCTCGCCCGAGCGGACGTCAAGCAGATGGCGGGCCATGGTGCGGGTGCTTTTCGACCGGCGGCAAAGCTCGCCGAAGGATGGGAATCGGAGGGAGGATACCTTTCGACCCGTGGAACGTGACGGACCGACGGTGCCGGCCAGATCGAGGTTGGCGGAGCTCCGAAGGAGCGCGGGCTGCCGAAGCATGAGACCGCTGCTGTTGCTGGTCGTGCTGTTGACGACCACGTCCGCGCACGGTCAACGGGACCGCTTCTATATCCGGCTTTATGGCCTGGTGACGGAGTACTTCACGGGCAGTCCGGAGAAAGGGGTGCTGGTCCGGGTGCTCCGTGATAGCATCCCGCTGGACGAGACCGTGACCAAGAGCAATGGCACTTACGAATTCCTGCTCGACCGCGGGGCCATCTATACGGTGTGGTTCTCGCGCCAGGACCTGGTGACCAAGCATGTGCGGATCGACGCGCGCGAGATCCCAGTCTTCCCTGATGTCCCCTATTACGAGATGGACGTTCAGATGACCATGATCGAGTGGATCGAGGGCGGGGACTACCAAGTGTTCGACCTGCCCCTGGGGGAGGCCCTGTACAAACAGTCGGTCAGGAACCTGAGCTGGAACGTGGAGTACACCGAGCGGATACGGCCACAGGTGGCAGAGGCGATGGATTCCTATGAGAAGCTTGTTCGCAAGTACCGTCCGACGGGGAAGAGGCGGCCACCGGTGGATCGGTTGTGAGGGGATGTGTGGGGCGGCCCACCAACGAAGTATGTATGGCCATACATACGTGTTGATAACGCACCTTTGTCATGTTGACGAGAATGGGCTTATTTAAGTCGTTGAATATTAGGTATTAATACCTTAGGCGAGCACCGGGTTGTCTTGCTGATCCATGTATGGCCATACATGAGTCCGTACAAGGACGCACGCCTGAATAGTGTTCCGAGTTGTGTGTTAAGGATTTCACTGTCAGTAAGTTAGTTTGTGACTCGCACGAGTTCGGTCCGAACCGGGAAGTATGTATGGCCATACATACTTCCCGGTTCGGATCACAAGCACCTCTGCAGGAACCTGCCGTCGGGAGGTCGTTTCCGGCTTGATCAGGACGTTATTGAATGTAGTCCGCGTTGATCTGGACATATGTATGGCCATACATATGTTACATTCGGACCATGCCAGCTCCCCGTTCCCCTTTCCACACCTGCCTCTTCTTCACCTCCGCAGCCCTCGCCCGCACATTGGACCGCTCCGCGCGCGAACACTTCGGTGCCGTGGAGCTCAGTCCCACGCAAGGGTTCATTCTGATCGGCCTCCGTTCCGCGCCGGGGATCTCCGTTAGCGACCTTGCTGCGCTGCTGGTCCTCGATCAGTCCACCGTGACAAAGACCCTCGACAAAATGGTCTCCAAAGGCCTGGTCCAGCGCGAGGTGTTCGGGCGTACCGTGCGGGTCTTCCTGACCGGTCGTGGCGAGCGCCTCGAAACGGATGCCCGGGCAGCGTGGAAGAAGGTCCAGCTGGCCTATCAGGCGCTCGTGGGAGAGGGGGAGGTGAAGCACCTGTGCACCGTCATCAACTCGGCCCAGGTGAAGTTGACCGAGGTCGGGAAGTAGCTCTGGCGGCCCTGTCGGGTCCGATGTGCGGCCGGCGGACCTGTCGCTTTCAGGCGGGCTCATCCAGATACCGGCCCATCAGCTTGACCACTTCCATGGCTTCGCGCACGTCGTGCACCCGGAGGATGGTCGCCCCCCCCAGCAGCGCAAGGGTGTTCAGGATGGTGGTGCCGTTCAGGGCCTCTGAGGGGGGGATGCCGAGCACCTCGTTCACCATCCGTTTCCGCGATAGTCCGACGAGCACAGGCGCGCCCAAGGTGCAGAGCCGGGGAAGTTCGCGGAGCAGGCGGTAGTTGTGCGCTGTGGTCTTGCCGAAGCCGAAGCCCGGGTCGATGATCACATCGGGTATCCCGGCGTCCTTGCAGGCCCGGATGCGTCCGCTCAGGAACAGCGTCACTTCTCCGGCCACATCCGTGTAGGTGGGGGACAGCTGCATGGTGGCCGGAGTCCCCTGCATGTGCATGGCGATGTAGGGCACGTGCAAAGCGGCCACGGTGGGCAGCATGTCCGGGTCCAGCAGCCCCGCACCGATGTCGTTCACCAGACCGGCTCCGGCATGCACGGCGGCCCGGGCCACCGCTGAACGCCAGGTGTCCACGCTCAGCAGGGCCTCGGGGAACCGGTTGTGTACGGCCGTGATCACCGGCAGGACACGCTGGAGTTCCTCCTCCATCGTGATCACCGAGCTGCCCGGACGCGAGCTGGCCCCGCCCATGTCGAGGATGGAAGCGCCTTCCTCCAGCATCCGTTCCGCCAGGCGCAGCGCGCCGTCCACGTCCACACGGCTCGCGCCATGGAAGGAATCGGGCGTGGCGTTCAGGATGCCCATCACGCGCGGTGCGGGTAACTGCACCAGCCGGTCCCCGATGCGCCAGGTGATGGGGCGTGAGATCATGCGGCGAAGATCGTTCGGGCCGGGATCCGCGACCTTTGCCGCATGGCGCGTCCGCAGGTGATGGGGCTTTTCATGCTCCTCCTTTTCCTGGATCCCCTTCAGGCCCAACAGGACAGCCTCCTCCGCATCTGGAAGGACCGGGACCGTCCGGATACGGTGCGCATGCACGCGGCCGGAGAGGCGCTCCGCACCTTGATCTATCAGCACCCGGACAGTGCGTTGCGGCTGGCCATGGACATGCACGAGACCGCCACGTCCGTTGGTGACCGAAGACGCCAGGCCTTCGCGCTCAATTTCAAGGGCATGGCCTACGTGCTGATGGGCAACTTCTACCCGGCGGTGGTGACCTACCGGGAGATGCTGGCCCTGTACGAGCAGTTGGATGATCAACGCGGGGTGGCCGGAGCGAACAGCAACCTGGGCGCCGTGTTCCACCAGCAGGGCGATCTGGTCAGGGCCCTGGAGCACTACGAGCGGTGCGTGCCCGTGTTCGAAGCGTTGGGCGATCGTCGCGGACAGGCCATCACCGCCAGCAACCTCAGCGGTATTCACCGGGAAATGGGCGATACGGCCGCCGCGCGTCGGATGCTCGAACAGGTGCTGCGGACAGCGGAGGCCGCGGACGATGGGCCGGGGCTGGCCGGAGCCTATGGCAACCTGGGCCTGCTTGCCCAGGACAGGGGCGACCTCCGGGGGGCGCTCATGCTCTATTTCCGAAGCCTGCGATACCGGGAGCTGGTGAACGATCGGTCGGGCAAGGCCTTGATGCAGCATGACATCGGGGAGGTGCACCGCTTGCTGGGGCAGCTTGACAGCGCTCAGCACTGGATATCGGCCAGCATCGCCTTGCGCGATTCGCTGGGCGACGAGCCGGGGCTGGCCCAGGCCTTGATCAGTCTGGGGCTGCTTGTACTGGATCGGGGCCCGCCCGCGGAAGCCGTCGGCCACTGTGAACGGGCTGCACGGTCGGCGGCCGATCTCCAGCTCCGGAATGTGGAGGAGAAGGCATGCGGCTGCCTGGTGAAGGCGTGTGAACGTACAGGCGACGAAGACTGCGTGCGGCGGAACTCGGAGCGCAGGGTCGTGCTGAGCGACAGCTTGCAGCGCCAGCAGACGCGTGAATTGCTCGCTCGCGTCGAGTTCCGCAAGAGCATGGTGGCGGACAGCGTTGAGCGCGCATCGGCGTCCGTCGAGCAAGGCACGAGCACCAGCTCCACGTCCTCCTGGCTCTGGGTCGCGGTTGGTCTGCTGGCCGCTGGGCTGGGCCTCTGGTGGTGGCGGAGGCGCTCCGCATAGGCCTGATACCTTCGCCGCCGCATGGAACGCACCTTGTCCGAGTACGACGCCGTCACCGGCGAGTGCATGGCCCTGTTCACCAAGAAGGCGCACGACTACGGGACGGCCTGGCGCGTGCTGCGCGTACCCTCCCTCACGGACCAGATCCTCATCAAGGCGCAGCGCATCCGCACCCTGCAGACGGTGGGGGAGAGCAAGGTCGGCGAGGGTGTGCGTCCGGAGCTCATCGGCATCATCAACTACGCCGCCATGGCGCTGGTGCAGTTGGAGCTGGGCGTGGTGGATGCGCCCGACCTCGATGCGGCCACCGCATCGGCGAAGGTGCAGGCCGCCCTGCGCCAGGCGCGCGACCTGATGCTCCGCAAGAACCACGACTACGGCGAGGCCTGGCGCAGCATGCGCGTGAGCTCCCTGGTGGACCTCATCCTGATGAAGCTGCTGCGCATCAAGCAGATCGAGGATAACGCAGGGACCACCCTTGTGAGCGAGGGCATCGATGCGAACTTCCTCGACATCATCAACTATGGCGTCTTCGCCATGATCCGGCTCGATGAAGGGGCCTGATCCGATGGTGCGTTAACGAAGTGTGAACGGCCGGTCCCCGGACCGGTCCCCCACTAACTTGCGCCCCGCCGTCGACCCCTGCGGAGCGGCCCAGCGACCATGCGCACCCTGATCCTCCTCTGCCGCATCCTTGTCGGCGCCACCTTCATCGTGTCCGGCCTGGTGAAGGCCAACGACCCGCTCGGCTTCAGCTACAAGCTGCAGGAGTACTTCGCCGAGAGCGCCCTGAACATGCCCTGGCTGGAGCCGTGGTCCCTCGCTCTGGCCATCCTGGCCTGCCTGGGCGAGGTCGTGCTGGGCTTCGCCGTCCTGGTGGGCGGCCGCATGAAGCTGGCCACCTGGGCCCTGCTCCTCCTCACGCTCTTCTTTGGCTGGCTCACCGCCTACACCGCCACCTGCGACCCCAATGGCACCTACACCGTGCTCGTCAACGGCGTGGCCGAGGAACGTGGGGTGACCTGCGTGACCGATTGCGGCTGCTTCGGCGATGCGATGAAGGGCTCCATCGGCCGAAGCCTCACGCCGTGGGAGAGCTTCACCAAGGACGTGATCCTGCTCGTGCTCGTGCTGCCCATCTTTTTCGCGGCCGTCCGCCGTCCGGGGATCCCCTTCAACACCGCTGCGGACGACAAGGTGCTCCTGCCTGGCGGGCTCATCGGTGTGGCCGTCTGGAGCTGGGTCTTCGGATCCTTCTTCTACCTCGCCTTCACGGTGGTGGGCCTGTTGGGCTACCTGATGGTGAAACGGTATGCCCAGGGTGCGCGCGCCGAATGGACCACCGCCGGGTGGGTCACGGTGCTCGGCGCGGTCTTCATCTGGTGGTGCTACGCTCATCTGCCCTGGATCGACTACCGCCCCTACGCGGTCGGCAAGAGCATCAGCGAACAGAAGACCATGGGCCAGGCGCCTGAGCAGGTCATCTACATGACCTACCGCAACCAGGCCACCGGCGAGAGCAAGGAGTTCGACACCCGCGGTGCCTACCCCTGGGACGACAGCACCTGGGTCTACGTCGACCGGCGGGTGGAGGTGCTCAAGGCCGGGGTGGAAAGCCCGGTGCAGGATTTCGGTCTCACCGATCGCGATGGCAACGACATCACCGCCGATGTGCTCGGGGACCCGACCCCCGTGCTGCTGGTGATGGTCTACAATGTGGAGAAGGCGTCCGCGACGTGCCTGCCCGGGATCAACGAGCTCGCCCAGGCGGCCTTCAATGCCGGCTGGTACGTCTACGGCGTCTCGGCCAGTCCCTTCGAGCGCATCGAGGACTTCCGCCACACCCACCAGACGCCCTTCGACTTCGTGCAGTGTGACGAGAAGACCGTGAAGACCGTTGTGCGGAGCAACCCGGGCATCGTGCTGCTGCAACAGGGCACTGTCCGTGGGCAATGGTCCTGCGGCGACACGCCCACTTTGGAGGAGGCCAAGGCACAGCTGCCCTGAGGCTTCACGCCTTGAAGCGGCGCCGCACAAGGTCGGCGGTGATCCGCGCGCTGAACAGGCAGAGCGGGATGCTTGCGCCCGGGTGGACACTTCCTCCGCAGAAGAACAGGTTGTCGATGCGGCGCGTGAAGTTCGGGTGGCGCAACAGGGTCGCGAGGATGCCATTGACGCTGTTGCCGTAGATCGCACCCTGCGGACTGTCCGTCAACGCCTCGATGGTGCGCGGGTCGGTCACCGCCTCGCAGGTGATGGAGGATGCGATGTCCGAGCCGAGCATCCGTGACAGCTTGGCGTGCACATGGTCCCTGGTCCGCTCCACCAGGGCGTCCCAGTCCTGCCCGCTGTTGTTGGGCGCGCTCACCATGGTGAACCAGTTCTCATGCCCGGCCGGGGCGTCCTGCGGGTTCATCTTGCTGCTGATGTGCACGTAGACCGAGGGATCATCATGCATCGTGCGGTCGCGGAAGATGCGGTCATACTCCCGGCGGGCATCGCCGCTCATGAACATGTTGTGAAGCCCGAGCGTGGGATGGAGCCGCCCGACGCCCCAGTGGAACACGATCACCGAGCTCGACCGCGGCTGGGCCAGGGAGGTGCGGGGCGCGGCCTGGTCCTTCAGCAGGGTGCGCCAGGTGCGAAGCACGTCCGCGTTGCTCACCACCGCATCGAAGCCCTCCATCCGTCCGCCCACCACGACACCGTTCGCCCGCCCGCGCTCCACGACGATGCGCTCCACCGGCGTGTTGTAGTGGAACCTCACGCCCTGTCGTCGCGCGAGGTCCTCCAACGCCCGTGCCACCGTGTACATGCCACCCTCCGCGTGGTACGAGCCCAGGGCCAGCTCGAAGTAGGAGATGAGGTTGAGGGTGGCCGGCGCCTGGTAGGGGTTCGCGCCGTTGTAGCTGGCGAACTGGTTGAGGATGGCCGCCGCTTTCGGCGCCTGAAGCAGCGCTGCATTGCTCCGCGCCATGCTGGTGAGCGGTTCGATCCGCCCGAACCGGAGCAGGCCGGACAGGGTGGAGGTGTTCAGGTAATTGCGCGGCACATGCAGCGAGCGCTCCAGGAACACGCGCTGGGTGATGTCCAGCTTCTCCCTCGACCGCTTCAGGAACCTGAGCATGCGGTCATGCCCGGTCCCGGTGCGCGTTGCGAACTCCTCGGCGAGCGCGTCCTGGTCGGCCCAGGTGCGCACCACCGTACCGTCCTCGAAGTGGTAGTGGAAGCCCGGGTCGAGCCGTTGGTAGCGCCAGTGGGCCCGGGGATCCTCGCCGCACAGGGTGAACAGGGCATCGATGTGGTGCGGCACGGTGAGCACCGTGGGCCCGCGGTCGAACCGGTGGCCGGCCAGCCGGAGCTCGCCCATCTTGCCGCCGGCCATCGGGCCTCGTTCAAAGACGGTGACGGTCCAGCCTGCATGCGCCAGGCGGATGGCGACGGCCAGGCCGGCGACACCAGCGCCGATCACGGCACATCGGCGGTCGGTCGGTGAAGGCATGGGGGCGGGGAGGGGCCGAAGTTCGGGATCGCGGGCGGCCGTCGCACCTTTGTACCGGACATGCTGCTCCTGCTCCACATCGGCTGCATCATCGGGGCCTTCCTGGCCATGGAGGGCGTGGCCTGGGCCGCGCACAAGTACATCATGCATGGCGTGGGCTGGGGCCTGCACCGTGATCACCACCAGCCCGGGCCGGATCAACGCTTCCAGCGCAACGATTGGTTCGCCCTGATCTTCGCCGTGCCCAGCTGGCTCTTCATGCAGACCGGTGTGATGGGCGGTTGTGACTGGCGCCTGTACGTGGGGATCGGCATCCTCCTCTATGGGATCGCTTACGTGTACGTGCATGAGGTGGTGATCCACAACCGGCCGGGCAGGCGCCGCAAGGTGAGGGGGCGTTACCTGCAGGGGCTGGCCCGCGCGCATTTCGCGCATCACAAGCACAAGGGGCCCGAACATGGCGAGTGCTTCGGCATGCTGCTCGTGCCCTTGAAGTACTTCCGCGCCCCGGCGGATTGATCCCAGGGGGCTGTTGATATCGCGGCCTGCTGGCGGGGCGGGTCACCGGAGCGGCCGCCCATCTTTGTCCGACCGCCTGTCAAACGGGGCGGCTCGTCCGCATGCGCACGGTGATCGCCGGCAACTGGAAGATGAACAAGGACCGGTCACAGGCCCTTCAGCTTCTCGGGCACCTGGCCCAGGCCGCCGCAGAGCTGCCCGCCGGGGTGGAGGTGTTCGTGGCGCCGGCCTTCCCTTTCCTGTCCTTGGCGGTGGAGCGGCTGCAGGGCGCTCCGATCGCGGTGGCCGCGCAGCACTGCCACGAAGCGGTCTCCGGCGCCTACACCGGAGAGGTGAGCGCCGGCATGTTGGCCAGTTGTGGTGTGAAGGCGTGCATCGTGGGGCACAGCGAGCGGCGGCAGTACTTCGGAGAGACCGATGCGGCCGTGCATGCGCGCATCAAGGCCGTGCTCTCGGTCGGGATCACGCCCATTTACTGCTGCGGCGAGCTGCGTGCCGACCGGGAGGCCGGCCGGCACCAGGAGGTGGTGGGCGCTCAGGTGCACGAAGCCCTGACCGGCCTGCCCGGCGAGGCCATGGCGAAGCTCATCGTGGCCTATGAACCCGTATGGGCCATCGGCACCGGCCTGAACGCCACTGCGGCCCAGGCGCAGGAGATGCACGCGTTCATCCGGGGCCGGCTGCGTGCCCTTGCCCCGGAACAGGCCGAAGGGATCCCCATCCTCTACGGTGGCAGCTGCAAGCCCGAGAACGCGGCGGAGCTCTTCGCCGGCCCGGACGTGAACGGCGGGCTCATCGGCGGTGCCTCGCTGGACGCAGGGGCCTTTCTGGAGCTGGTGCGCATCGCCCACCGCATGAAGAAGCCCGAGTGACGCCATGCCCTGGACCGAGATCGACCTGCTCATCCGACCGCTGGAGCCCTGGCGCGACCTGCTCATGGTCGAGCTGGCCGGGCTGGGGTTCGATAGCTTCGAGGAGACCCCGCAGGGCCTGAAGGCGGCGATCCGCTCCGAGCGGTACGACCGGCGCGCGGTGGACGGCACCATCGCACCGCACCGGGCCCATGTGCAGGTGGGCATCGAGGAACGTGAAGTGCCGGACACCAACTGGAACGCCGTGTGGGAGGCGGGCTTCGAACCGGTGCGTGTAGGAAGGCAGGTGCTCATCCGGGCGGGTTTCCATCCTGCCGAGCCCGGCTTCGGCACGGAGATCGTCATCACCCCGCGCATGGCCTTCGGCACCGGGCACCACGCCACCACCCGGCTGATGGTGGAGGCCATGCTCGAGATGGACCTTACGGGGAAGGCCGTGTGCGACATGGGCTGCGGCACCGGCGTGCTGGCCATCCTGGCCTCACGGCGTGGAGCCACCGATCTGCTGGCGGTGGACAACGACCCGCAGGCGGTGGACAACGCCCGCGAGAACCTCGATGCCAACGGCTGTGCGGGGTGGCCGGTGGTGCGTGGGGACGTCAACGACCTGCACCCCGACCGATGGGACCTGATCCTGGCCAACATCGAGCGCAACACCTTGCTTCGCGGCATGCCGGCGCTGGCCAAGGCGCTGCGGCCGGGCGGTACCCTCCTGCTCAGCGGATTCCTGGCCCCGGACACGGACGCACTGCGCGCTGCGGCGCGCATGGCCGGCCTGCGCGATGGCGACGCCGCGCACGACGGCGAATGGACCCTGCTCGCCTGCCACCGACCATGATGAAGCTCCGCTCGAACACCGTTCCGCGCATCATCCTCGCCTTGTTCGGCCTGGCCGTCGCGCTGCGTCCGGCCTTGGCGCAGACAAAGGCCTTCTCCCAGGACCCCGCCGCCTTCCTGCAGGAGATGAGCGCCCTGCTGATCGAGGCGGACAAGAAGGAGGGCAAGGCCTTCATGGAGACCGTGTTCACCCCGGTGTGGAACGGGAGCTACTACCAGGACGGCCAGCGCAAGCGCGTGATCGACATCGCCAACGCGATGCAGAAGAAGCGGTTCGAGGCCTACCCGCACTTCAAGGACTACCTCGGAGCGGTGGCGGCCTTCGCCAATGGCGGGCGCAGCTCGGCCGAGTTCGATGCCTGGATGACCAGCCTGGACGAGCTGGTGAAGAGCGGCCGCAAGAAGAACTTCAGCAGCTACATCACCATGTGCGCCGGGTTGTTCCGCGACCGCACCATCTATGAGAGCGCCAGCACCCGATGGCAGGCCGCGGGCACGGGCTTCACCTTCGCCTACGACTCGGTACCGAAGGTGGTGTTCGAACGCACCGACCTGCGGTGCTTCGCCAAAGGGGACAGTGCCGTGATCATCGGCACCAGCGGCACCTATTACCCCACCCTGGAGCTGTGGCGGGGGCGTGCGGGCAAGGTCACCTGGCAACGTGCGGGCCTCAAGCCCACGGCCACCTTCGCCGAATGGAACGGCCCCTACGAGGTGCGCATGAAGAGCAGCACCTTCGAGGTGGACAGCGTGCAGTTCAACGACCCCTATTTCGAGCGCACCCTGCTGGGCCGCCTCACGGACAAGGTGCTGGCGAACGTGGATGAGGACAACGCGAGCTACCCGCGGTTCGAGAGCTACGACCGCCGGATGAAGATCCGCGACATCGTCGACGGCATCGACTTCGAGGGAGGCTTCAGCATGCAGGGGGCCAAGTTGCAGGGATACGGGACGCGGGAGGAGCCCGCCTACCTCACCTTCTACCGCGAGAAACGCCCCTTCATCATCACCCAGGGGCTGGCCTACAGCATCGAGCCCGAGCGCATCACCAGCGAGGATGTGGGCGTTCGCCTGGTGGTCGACAAGGACAGCATCCATCACCCCAGCGTGAGCCTGCGCTACCTCAAGGACAAGAAGCTGCTCACCCTGATCAAGAAGGACGAGGGCCTCAGCAAGGCCCCGTACTACGACACCTACCACCAGCTCGACATGTACTTCGAGGTCCTCACGTGGAAGCAGGGCGATCCGGTGGTGCAGTTCGGCAACCTGCAGGGCAGCACCCAGGACCGGGCGAGCTTCGAGAGCTTCAACTACTTCAAGGAGAAGAGGTACATGGCCATGCTCGGCATCGACGCCATCCATCCGCTGGTGCGGCTGAACGACTTCACCAAGCAGGCCGGCATGGACTTCTCCGCGCAGGAGTTCGCCAGTGGCACACGCATGCAGAAGGACCAGGTGGTGCCCTTGCTGATCGACATGGCCAACAAGGGCTATCTGGACTATGACCCCGAGACCGAGGATGTGCACGTGAAGCCGCGCCTCAAGCAGCACATCCTGGCCAGTGCGGGCAAGGTCGACTACGACGTGCTGCAGTTCAACAGCAAGGGCCAGGACGGGGTGAACGCCTCACTGAACCTTCTGAACTGGGACCTGGCGCTGGTGGGCGTGTCGCGCATCATCCTCAGCGACTCGCAGGACGTGCGCATCTTCCCCAGCGACCAGAAGATCACCATCAAGAAGGGACGCGACTTCACCTTCGGTGGCATGGTGCAGGCCGGCAAGCTCCAGTTCCATGGCAAGGAGTACTACTTCCACTACGACCCCTTCTCCGTGGACCTGCTGAACGTGGACTCGGTGAGCTTCTACGCCGACAGCTTCGAACCCGATGAGAACGGGGAGACCGGCTGGGTGCGCGTGCGGAACGTGCTCGAGCAGGTGAGCGGGACCCTCGAGGTGGATGCGCCCACGAACAAGAGCGGCCTGCAGCAGAAGAACTACCCCCAGTTCCCCAAGTTCAACAGTGCCAAGGAGTCCTTCGTCTACTATGACAACCCCCGCATCCAGCAGGGTGTCTACGACCGCGACCGGTTCTACTATCGCAGCGACCCCTTCCAGCTCGACAGCCTCGACAACTTCACCAACGCGGGGCTCTATTTCCCCGGGACCCTGGTCAGCGCGGGCATCTTCCCGGACATCAAGGAGCCGCTGCGCCTTCAGCCGGACTACGCGCTCGGCTTCGTCCGGTCCACCGGCGACGGGGGCATGCCGCTCTATGGCAAGCGGTCCAAGTTCGACAACACCATCACGCTCAACTTCAACGGCCTGCAAGGCGACGGCGAGCTGGCCTACCTCACCACCATCGCCAACTCCAGGTCGTTGGTCTTCTGTCCCGACAGCACCTTCGGCGTGGCGGACACGCTCATCAACGCTGCCAGCACGGCCTCGCTCAACGTGCCCAGCGTGAAGGGGGGGCAGGTCTTCGTGCGCCTCGAACCCAAGCGCGAGAACCTCTTTGCCGCATCCACCCGCGCCCCGATGGTGATGTACGAGGGACAGGCCTACCTGCATGGTCACACCGACCTGGGGCCGAAGGGCATGACCGGCGCCGGGCTGGTGGACTTCACCAACGCGACGCTGCGGGCGGACCTGTTCGACTTCAAGACCATGCAGCTCCACTCCGACACCAGCGACTTCCGGCTCACGGAGGGGGATACGGCCAGCATCGCCTTCAAGACGGACAACGTGAACGCCACCGTCAAGCTGGACGAGCGCCTCGGCGAGTTCGTGAGCAACGGCGACGAGACCAAGGTGGAGTTCCCGGTGAACCAGTACATCTGCTACATGGACCGCTTCAAGTGGTACATGGACCAGGGCGACATCGAGCTGGAGAGCGACCGCACGGCCGCGGCCGGTTCGGAGGACCTCCAGTTGTCCGGTTCGAACTTCATCAGCATCCGGCCGGACCAGGACTCCCTGGCCTTCATGGCACCCAAGGCCCGGTACGACCTGAAACGGCATCTCATCACCGCCAACGATGTGCAGTACATCCAGGTGGCCGACGCGCTGGTGACACCCGACAGCATGCGCGTGCGGATCCGCCGCAACGCCGAGATGGACCCGCTCACCAACGCGGTCATCACGGCCAATTTCGTCACCAAGCACCACCGCATCTACAACGCCACGGTGGACATCCGCAAGCGCCGCGAGTACAGTGCGACCGGGCAATACGACTATGTGGATGAGAACAAGAAGACCTTCACCATCCGCCTGCAGAACGTGAACGTGGACACCGCCTACCAGACCTATGCCCGAGGTCGGGTGCTGGAGGATGAGGGCTTCCAATTGAGCCCCGCGTTCGACTTCTTCGGCGATGTGCTGCTGGAGGCCAGCATCAAGGAGCTCACCTTCACCGGGAGCACCCGCGTGCAGCACGGTTGCACGGGCCTGGAGCGCAATTGGATGCGCTTCAGCGGACGCATCGACCCCCTGGAGGTCTTCATCCCGGTGAGCGACTCCCTGCTCGACGACAAGGGCCAGGCGATCGGCAACGGTGTCTTCCTGACCAGCGAGGACCCGTTCACCACCTACGGCACCTTCCTGAGCCGCAAGCGTGATCGCAAGGATGCCGCGGTGATCACCGCGCAGGGCCTCCTCTTCTACGACAAGGCGAAGAAGTCCTACGTGGTGAGCAACAAGGAGAAGATCCGCCAGCGCAGCCTGCCGGGCGACCTGGTGAGCCTGGGCACGGAGGACTGCCTGGTGCAAGGCGACGGCCGCATCCGGCACGGGTTGAACCTGGGCCGTGTGGTCGTGGACAACGTGGGTTCCCTGGTGCACCGACCGGACAGCACCACCGCCCGCGTGGTGATGATGGCCGACTTCTTCTTCCTGGAGAACGCACTGGAACGCATGACCACCGAGATGCTCGCCTATCCGGACCAGAAGCAGGTGGACATCACCAAGACACCCTATGAACGGTCGTTGCGCGAGGTCCTCGGCCTGGAGAAGAGCGACAAGCTCATCAGTGAACTGAGCCTGAAGGGCGAGATCAAGAAACTGCCCGACGAACTGGTGAAGGCGCTCAACCTGTGTGACGTCAACCTCTATTGGGACGAGGTGGAACAGAGCTGGCTGAGCCGCGGGCCGATCGGCGTGGGCACGGTGCTGAAGAAGCCCGTGTTCCGCTATGTGAAGGGCAAGGTGGAGCTGCAGCGCAAGCGCAGCGGCGACGCGATGACCATCCTGCTGATGCTCGACGACCAGACCTACTACTTCTTCCAATACGCGCGTAACTACCTTTATGCCTACAGCAGCGACCAGCAGTTCAACACGATGCTGAGCGAACTGAAGGACGACAAGCGGGTGCTGGAGAGCAAGAAGGACGAGCCCGCCTACCAGTTCATCCTCACCAACAAACGCAAGGTGGACGAGTTCCGCGACCGATTCGGACTTTGAACCATGGACTTCCCCTGGGTGTACGGTGCGTTCAGCGTGGTGCTCGCCTACCTCTTCGGCAGCATCCCCACCGCGGTGTGGTGGGGCCGGGCCTTCCACGGCATCGATGTGCGCGAGCACGGGAGCCGCAATGCGGGGGCCACCAACACCTTCCGGGTGCTGGGGCCGCGCGCCGGGGTCCCGGTGCTGCTCATCGATGTGCTGAAGGGCTTTCTTCCGGTGCGCGTGCTGCCCAATCTCTCGGGCCTGGAGGTGGACGGCGAAGGCTGGATGTGGCTTCGTGTGGTGCTCGTCCTGGCCACGGTGCTCGGCCATCTTTACCCGGTGTTCGCGGGCTTCCGCGGGGGCAAGGGCGTGGCCACCTCCCTGGGCGGCGTGCTCGCCGTTCATCCCGGCGCGGCCCTCATCTGTGTGGCGGCTTTCGTGGTCGTCTTCAGCCTGTCCCGCTATGTCTCCCTCGGGTCGATGACGGCCGCGGTCGCCTATCCGCTGGCGGTGGTGCTGGTGTTCCACGAGAGCAGCCCGGTGAAGGTGGGGTTCGCCGTGCTGCTTTGCCTGTTGGTGCTGTACACCCACCGTCAGAACATCGGTCGCCTGTGGCGCGGGGAGGAGAACCGGATGGACCTGGCCGGTCGGAACGCCCGAGGCTCATGAAACCGCGGACCCCTGCAAGCGGTACAAAGGCGCGCTCTTCGATGATGACCCGCCTCGCGGTGCTCCCGCTGTGGTCGTGCGCTGCCATCCTCGCCCACGGACAGGGCGACAAGCAGCTGCGCGCCAAGGCCGACGCCCTCTTCACCGAGGAGCGGTTCGCCGAGGCCCTGCCATTGTACTCGCAGCTGGTGAGCCTGGAGCCCGGTGATCGGCGGCTCAACTACCACTTCGGCACCTGCGTGCTGCACGGTGGCGGCGACCGGGAAAAGGCCATCGGGTTCCTGAAGTACGCAGCGGAGGACCCGTCCATCCCGGCGCTCGCCTGGTTCTGGCTCGGGCGCGCCTATCACCTCAACTACCGCTTCACCGACGCGCTGAACGCCTACCAGCGGTTCCGCGGCACCGGGGACACCAAGGCCATCGCCTCCCATCCGGTGGATGCGCTGGAACAGCAGTGCCGCAACGGCCAGCAGTTGCTCAGCAGCCTCAAGGAGATCACCGTCAGCAGCAAGGTGGAGGTGGAGGACCGCGAGTTCTTCCGCTACTACGACCTGGAGGGCATCGGTGGCCGCATCGTGGTGACCCCGGACGAACTGAAGACCCCGCTGGACAAGAAGTACGCCGGCCGCTCGCTGATCTACCTGCCGGACAAGCCCGGGCCCATCTATTTCGGCAGCTATGGCAAGGACGGGAAGAACGGGCGCGACATCTACCGAACGGAGATCCTGCCCAACGGCACCTTCGCCGCCCCCGTGCGCCTGGCCGGCTTCATCAACACCGACCAGGACGAGGACTTCCCCTTCATGCATCCCGATGGGAAGAGCTTCTACTTCGCCAGCAAGGGGCACAACAGCATGGGCGGCTACGACATCTTCAAGAGCGCCTACGACCGGGGCATGGACGTCTTCGGCCGTCCGGAGAACCTGGACTTCGCCGTGAACACCCCCGATGAGGACCTGTTCTACATCGTGGACGGGGAGGGGCGGCAGGCCTGCTTCGCCTCCGCGCGCAGCAGCAGCCAGAACATGCTGCACGTGTACCGGGTGAGCACCGAACAGGTACCGGTGGTGCTCACGGTGCTGAAGGGCACCTTCGCCTCGGCCTTCGATCCGGAGGACCGCAAGGCGCACATCGTGGTCGAGGACGGCCTCACGCGGGAGGTGGTGGCCGATGTGCGCACGGACATCAACGGCACCTACCTGATCAGCCTGCCCCGCAGCGGCCGCTACCGCTTTCTGGTGGAGGCGGGGCCATCGGGCCGCACCCACGCCGGCATCGTGGAGGTGCCCCGCAGCGATGGTCCGCGCGCCTACCGCCAGGAGCTGAAGCTCGAGGACCAGGGCGGCCAGGAGCGGCTGGTGATCCGCAACTACTTCGAGGAGGCGCTGGAAGGCGACCTGGTGGCCATGGCCCTCGAGGAGATCAAGCGACGCGCCCGGCTGGACGTGGGGCAGGCCCCGGCCCCGCCGCCGGTGGCCGAGCAGCAGGCCCCCCGCAGCACCGACCAGTTGATGAACGAGGCCGGCTTCACCGGCGACCGCACCGCGGCCTCCGTGGTGGCCGACCTGCAACGCGCCGCTCAGCAGGATGAACAGCGTGCGAAGGACCTGGGTGATGGTTCGGGCGCCGCGTTCACCCTGGCGCAGGAAGCCGTGCAGGAGGCCGAGCGCGCTGCCGCCCAAGCGAACGACCTGGTGGAACAGGCGGTGCTGACCACCGACACGGCGGCGCGCGACCGGCTGATGCGCGAGGCGGCGTTGGCCCGCGCACGGGCCACTGATGCGAACGCCAAGGCCCGCGCGGCCATGCGCACCGGGCAGGACCTGGACGCCGAGCGGATGGCCACCGCCCAACGGTCCCAACGGACCGCCACCCTGGCCACCGAGCTCGGCGATGCGCTGAACGCCAAGCAGGCCGACCGTACCCTGCCCTTGCTCGTGAAGGCCCGCGAGCACGAGGAGGCGGCGAAAGGCTCCGGCGCCGGCCCGGACCTGGTGGAGCGCGTGCGGCGGGAGGCCACCGAGAAGGAGCTGGAGGCCACGCGCGCCATGGCCGCCGCCCGCAGCAAGAGCAGCGAGGAAAGCGAATTGCGCGATCGCATCGGCCGGCTTGAACGCGAACTGGCCGCCGCCAAGGGCAAGACCCGGCAGGACGAGATCACGCGCGAGCTGACGGAACAACGTGAGCAGCTCGGCTATCTCGGCCAGGAGGTCACCAAGGCCTATGGACGGGCCCGCGCGGCCGAGGCCGAGGTGGCCACGATGCGTACCCGCGGTCAACTGGTGGCGGGCCTGGTGAAGCAGCCCGGTCTGCGCCCGGCCAGCCAACTGGACGCATCCGCCGTGGAGGCCCTCGCCGGGCGCATCGCGCAGAACGTGGAACGCATCGGCACCCTGGCTGTGGACGAGCGGTACAACGGGCTCGCGGCCGAGCAACTGGCCGACGAACCTGCCGCCCTGTACGACTGGCAGCTGGGCGAGGCCTTGGCCGCAGTGGACCCCCGCCCCGCCACCACCACGGCCACCACCGAGCGGATGACCGCCGAACAGGCCGCCGCACGGACCATCGCCGCCCCGGGGGGGCAACAGCCGCCGGCCACGCCGGTGCAGGTCGCCCCGGTGGAGGGCATCACCGCCCGGGAAGGTGGTGCGATCGCCAGCGAACGACCATCCACCGCCAGCAACGGAGCGACCCAGGACGCACCTGCGGTGCAGGTCGCCGGCGAAACGGGCGCGGTGGAGGAAGCGGCGCTCGCGGACGGTGCGCCGGCACAGCGCGAAGCCCCG
>JAEUSW010000169.1 GCA_016788285.1 Flavobacteriales bacterium | reverse complement strand
CATCCACGAGCTGCCCGGCACCCGCATCGGCTTCATCGCCCAGGAGGTGGAGCAGGTGATGCCCGACTGGGTGGAGGAGGTGGACGGCTACAAGCGGCTCACCATCCGCGGCTTCGAGGCCCTGGCGGTGGAGGCCCTGCGCGAACTGCACGCCGAGAACGCCACGCTGCGCGCCGACCTGGAGGCCTTGCGCGATGTGCATGCGGAGAACGCCACCTTGCGCGCTGAACTGGACGCTTTGCGCGGGCAGCAGGCGCGGCTGACCAACGCCTTGGAGCGCACCGAGGCCCGTCTGGATGCCATCGAACATGGCACCGCTCCGGCCAAGGCCGAGCGTTGATCTCCGGTCCGGAACCGATCCTGTGGAGGCGGCTTCGGCCGCCTCCGCTCATTCCGGGGGGGCGGATGTCCGGCCTGCGGATGGAGCGGAACGGTACGGGTCCACCTTCATTCCGGCATCCCGTGACCGATATCGATGCTGATGGTGATGTGCCCCGGTCCGGAAAGAGGGCGGCGGACCGCTGCGCGACGGGGATGTGGCTCGGGTCCCTTGCGGTCGCCGGCATGCTGGTGATCGAGCCGCAGGACGGGACGTGGTCCGAAGGTCGTTCTCCAGAGGTCCGTCGAGGCCCGTGCGCTGCCCTGCGCGCCCCGCCCCGAAGGGAGATCCTTCGCTGAACGGCTTTCCTGGATCGTCGGATCGTCTATTTTTCCAGCTCAAACACTTGTCCCTGCCATGCGCCTCCCCTTGATCGCGGCCGTGTTCCTAACCGCCGCTGCGCCCTGCGCGGCTCAGCGCATCATCGCTTCCGGTGGAACCACCAGCGTGCTGCCCGGTGGAGGCACCCTATCGTGGACCGTGGGGGAGTCCTTCTCAGCCACCAATACGGGAACGGGAGGGATCCTGACCCCCGGGTTCCAGCAGGGGACGTTCGTCCGTGTGAACGTCAATATCAAGGCCTTCCTTCAAGGCCCATGGACCACCAATACGCCCGCGATGACGGACGGTCTGCGGACGGGTGGTCATCTTCCCCTGGTGGAGCCGTACAGCGCGCTGGGCTATCCCATGGTGGCGGGTGGTGGCTTCGAGACGATCGCCCCTTCCGTGCTGCAGGTCTCCGGTGCCAACGCCATCGTCGATTGGATCTATCTGCAGCTGCGCGACGCGGGGAACAACACCTCGGTACAGGCCGCCCGGTGCGCTTTGGTGCAGCGGGACGGCGACATCGTTGACGTGGATGGCGTGTCGCCCGTGACCTTCACCCGGCCGGCGGCCAGCTACTTCATCAGTGTCCAGCATCGGAACCACCTCGGCATCCTGTCGCAGTCGGCCATCGCGCTCGCGGAGAATCCCGTGACCGTGAACTTCACCAATGGCACCACGGCCACGTTCGGCACGAACGCCCAGCGCATCTCCGGTAGCAGCCGCATGCTGTGGGCCGGCGATGCCACCGGCAACGGCGTGGTCAAGTACACCGGTTCGGCCAATGACCGCGATCCGATCCTCACGGCCATCGGTGGCAGCGTGCCCACCGCCACCATCACCGGGTACCGCAGGGAGGACATCACGATGGACGGTACCGTGAAGTATGCCGGTGGGTCCAACGACCGCGATGTGATCCTGCAGGTGATCGGCGGCACCGTGCCGACGGCCACCCGTGCTGCCCAACTGCCCTGAACACCGAACAAGACCAAACTGAACCAACACCCTTGCCCATGCGCGCTCTGTTCACCGGCCTGCTCCTCGCGATCCTGACCCTGGCCCAGGCCCAGTCGTTCCAACAGTATCAATCGATCAACTACCAGGCCGTGGTCCGCAACGCGGGCGGGACGCCCTTGCCGAACCAGACCGTCGGGGTCCAGTTCACGATCACCTTCGGCCTGGCCTTCGCCTACCAGGAGACACAGACCCTGACCTCCGATGGATCGGGCGTCATTTCCGCCCGGATCGGCCTGGGCACTCCGACGGGTGCCGGCAATTTCGCCACGTTCGCCGAGATCGATTGGAACGGGGCCGTGCTCTGGAACCTGCTGGTGGCGGTCGACCTTGCCGGTGGTACGAACTACGGTGCGCCGTCGAGCGCGGCGCTGGTCAGTGTGCCCTTCGCGCTGATGGCCAAGGAGGCCAAGACCCTGTTGGACAGCGCATGGGTGAGCACGAATAACGGGGACTACGTGTATTCACACCCCACCACACGCGTAGGCCTGGGTGTCGAGTTCCCGGTGAACAAGCTCGATGTGGAAGGTTCGGCCGTGATCGGTGCGGGCTACAGCGGCACCAACACGGCGCCGGCCAACGGCCTGCTGGTGCAGGGCAACGTGGGCATCGGCACCTCGGCACCCGGCGCCTTCAACCTGCTGGTGAACGGCAGCGCGGCCAAACCGGGCGGAGGCAGCTGGTCCAACAGCTCGGACCTTCGCCTGAAGAAGAACGTGGCCCCG
>JAEUSW010000122.1 GCA_016788285.1 Flavobacteriales bacterium | reverse complement strand
AGGACGGTGACGTGGTTGATGAGCTTCGCCTCGGCCTCACCCTTGGCCTTCAGTTCCTCGGCCACCTCCTTGGGCAGGATGTTCAGCAGCAGGTTCTCGCTGCGGTCCTTCTCCATTTGGATGATCCTGTTCACCCGCTTGGTGTAGCGGTAGCGGTTGAACAAGCCACCGGCCAGCGCCAGGAAGAGGATACCCACGGCGATGGTGCCGTTGCGGATCGCCTTCTGTCGCTTGAGCTCCACGGCCTTCAGCTCCTGGTCCTTCTCCAGCAGCGTGATCTGCCCCTCCTTCTTCTCGATCTCGTAGCTCAGGGTCTGGGCCTGCAGCCGCTTGTCCATGTCGGCGTTGTACAGGGTGTCCTTCATCTCCGAATAGAGGTTCAGGTACGTGAAGGCACGCTCATAGTCGTGCACCTTGGAATAGCTCTTCGCCAGGCCCGAATAGGCATCCTGCAGCTCGTAGAGCGCGCCCACCTCCGAGGCGATGGTCCTGGCCTCGCTGAACTTGGCCACCGCCTCGCGCAGATCCCCCTTCTCCCTGTACGTATCCGCCAGGCTCAACAGCGCCTGGGCCATGTCCAACCGCGCGTCCATGCCCTTCGCCATCTCGTAGGCCTCGGTCTGGTAGCGCACGGCCTGGTCGAAGTCCTTGCGGATGGCGTACACCTTCCCGATGTTCTTCAAGGCCACCGGTACGCTCCCCGTGGTGGACCCGCGGTACGCCTCAAGGGCCATCTCGAAGTAGTGGAGGGCCGAATCCGGTTTGAAGTACTTCAGCGAATCGGCCTTGTTCCCCTGCATCAGGTAGATCTCGCCCAGGTTCACCGCACAGGTGCCGATGGCGTAGCTGTCGCCCAAGGCCTCCGCCAGCGGCAGGGCGCGCTTGTAGTAGGCGAAGGCCAGGGGCTTGCTCTTCTCCTTGGTGAGGTACACGGTGCCGATGTTCACCAGGGCCGTCACCGTGCGCAGGGAATCCTGGTGGGCCTCCGCGACCCGAAGCGATTCCAGGTAGTAGTCCAGCGCGGCCTTGTCGTCCCCGCCGTTGAAGTGCACCGCGCCGAGGTTGTTCAGCATGTTCGACTCCCCGTTGCGGTCGTTGATGGACCGGAAGGTCTCCAGCGCGAGCTTCCATTCCACCAGGCAGTCCACCCAGTTCTCCTGGAAGTAGTGGCTCATGCCGATGGCCTTGTGGGCCCGGGCCAGCCCGCTGGTGTATCCGCTGCCCTGGGCCAGGTCGCGGGCCTCGGTGGCGAGACGCCTCGCCTCCCCGGCGTCCGTGCGGTAGTACTGGGCGCTCAGTTCAAGCAGCGTCAGCACCCGCGAGGAATCGGGCCCGCCGGACCGCAGCACCGCCTTCAGGCTGTCGATCACCGGGTCCTGGCCGAAGCCGGGCATGGAGCCGGCGAGCAGAAGGGCGCACAGCGCGGTCCGGAGCATGCGGCACAAGATAGGGGCCGAACGAAAAGGGCCGCCCACCGGTGCACGGTCGGCGGCCCTCCCCGCGGAGGTGGTCACTCGATGATCACCCGGCGGGTCTCCACCTGTCCGTCGCGCACGATGTGGATGATGTAGAGCCCGTGGCCGAAGGTGGAGAGGTCGAGGCCGACCACCGTGTCCGAGCTCCGCTCGACCCGCACGGGGCAGAGGGCCCCGAGGGCATTGTACACCTCGACCGCCATCGCATCAGCACCGCCATCCGGGAGTTGCAGGAACACCATTCCCGAGGACGGGTTCGGGTACACCCGCAGCTCGGCCGCCTCCGGAGCCTCGTCCATCATGCCGCGTTGACCGGGTGCACTGCACACCACGTTCGAGTTGTTGGCGGGGATGGAACCCGTGGTGCCGTTGTTCTTGTTGCTGGTGATCTGCCAGGTGAGC
>JAEUSW010000020.1 GCA_016788285.1 Flavobacteriales bacterium | reverse complement strand
GTCGGTGCTGCTGAAGTTGCCCGGGCCGGTCCAGCTGAAGCTGCCGTTGCCGGTGCCTTGCAGCGTCACGCAGGTCGTGGTGCAGGTGATCGTGCCACCGGCGGCTTGCGCGCCCGGCACCTCATTGTCCAGCAGCACTTCGGCCGTGGCCGTGCTCGTGCAACCGTTGGCGCCCGTCACCACCAGGGTGTAGGTGCCCGCCGTGCACACCGTAGGGTCCTGGTCGGTGCTGCTGAAGTTGCCCGGGCCGGTCCAGCTGAAGCTGCCGTTGCCCGTGCCCTGCAGCGTCACACAGGTCGTGGTGCAGGTGATCGTGCCACCGGCGGCTTGGGCACCGGGCTCATCGGTGTTCCCGATGACGATCGCTTCAGCCGTTCCCACGCAGGCCAACGGACCATTCTCCGTTTGGATGCTGGTGCCGGTGACCGTCAGCACATAGCTGCCCGGGGCGGCAACGAGGGGGTTCTGATCGGTGCTGGTGAACCCGTTGGGGCCGGTCCAGGCGAAGCTCACGTTGGGGGTGAGGCTGGCTCCCTGGAGCTGGACGGTCGGCTGCAGGCAGCTGATCTCCCCTCCAACGGCGCCGGCACTGGCGGTGGTGCCATCGATGGTCACGTCGGCGTTCACCGCGGTCACACAGCCATTGGCCCCGGTGACGGTCAGCGTGTAGGTGCCGGCCACGTTCACCACAGGGGCGGCATCGGTGCTGGTGAACCCACCGGGACCGCTCCAAGCCAGGGTGCCGCTGCCACTGCCTTGCAGTTGAGCGGACAGGATGTTGCAGTTGATGGTGCCGCCCTGCGCCGAAGCTTGGGGAGCGGCGTTGTCCGCGATGACCTCAGCCGTGGCGGTGCTCGTGCAGCCGTTGGCGCCCGTCACCACCAGGGTGTAGGTGCCCGCCGTGCACACTGTCGGGTCCTGGTCGGTGCTGCTGAAATTGCCCGGACCGGTCCAGCTGAAGCTGCCGGTGCCCGTGCCCTGCAGCGTCACGCACGGGGTGGCGCAGGTGATCGTGCCACCGGCCGCTTGCGCACCGGGCGGCGTGGTGTTCACCGTCACATCGACCTGGTCGGTGCCGGTGCAGCCCGTTTGGGGATCGGTGACGGTGAGCACATAGGTGCCGGCGACGTTGACGGTCGGGGTGGCGGAACCTGCGCCCGATACGATGCCCGGGCCGGTCCAGGCGAAGTTCAGCCCGCTCGGCACACTGCCGCCGCTCAGTTGCACCGAGGGACCCGTGGAGCACGTGATCTCCGCATCATTGCCCGCGAGGGCCGTGGGCGGCATGGTGCCGGAGATGTTCACCGGCAGGGTGACGGCGCACTGGTTGAGGTCGGTGACGGTCACGGTGTAGGGACCGGCCGGGACGTTGGTGAGGTTCGGTCCCACCGCGCCCGTGCTCCACACATAGCCATAGCCCGGGGTTCCGCCGGTGCCGCTGGCCGATGCGCCACCCGTGCCCGTGTTGCAGGCATCCAGGGTGGTGTTGATGGTGGCGGAGAGCGGGGTGGGCTGACCCACCGTGAAGTTGGCGCTGGCGCTGCATCCGTTGGCATCGGTCACCGTCACGCTGATCGGTCCGGCGCTCAGGCCCGTGGCGGTTGCGCCCGTCTGGCCGTTGCTCCAGGCGAACGTGAAGGGCGCTTGTCCATCGGCGGTGGCCGTGACGCTGCCGTCACTGCCGCCGTTGCAGGAGGCATCGCTCACCGTTCCGCTCGCGGTCATGATGCGCACTTTCACCACCTGATCGGCCGCCCCGGCGAGGATGCAGGCATCGCCGCCGATGATGCGTCGGATGTAGGTGTCCGCCGTGATGGCACCGATCAGGGAACCCGGAAGGTCCTGCCCGGTGGCGCCCGCGATGTCCGTCCAGGTGAGGCTGTCGGCACTGATCTGCCACTGATAGGTGGCGGCGCTGCCGAACGAAGGATAGGGGGAGGAGACGTTGTTGCGCACGATGGTGGGCAGCACATAGCTCGGTTCGGAGCCGGTGATGTCGCCGGGCGTGCTGCCCGGACAGATGGCCACACCCTGGTAAGTGATGCTGTTGCCCAGCAGGTCCGGCGGGTTCGCCCACACCACGAGCCCCGGCTCATACCGGGAGGTGGAGCTCACCTTGGTGGTGTTGAGCGCGCCCTGGGTGAGGGGGATGGTATTGCTGCGGGCGGTGACGATGGTGTAGATGCGGCAGTTGCTGAACTTGATGCCGCGCTCGCCGACCGGATCGTAATCGTCCGCGGTGCCGCCGTAGTAGGTGCTGAAGAGCAGCGCGCTCAGGTCGTGCTCCAGCTTGGAGAAGGTCTTGTCGTTGCTTCCCTGGTTGGTGGTCTGGAGCGGCACGTTCGGGGCCGCGCTCGTCGGGAAGTTGGTGCTGTTCGAGTAGCCGAACACATAGACATCGTTGTTCTGGTCCACGTTCAGGCCCATCATGTTCACCTCGTTGCCGCTGCCTCCGAGGTAGGTGGACCCGATGAAGGTCTGGTCGATGCCCATGCGGCACACGTAGAAGTCGTTGCTGCCGTTGTGCGAGCTGTCGAACACGCCGGCGCCGCTGATGTTGGCGGCGGCCAATCCACTGGTGACGCCACCGAAGTACAGCTCCGTCCGCGCCGTGTTGAACTCCATGCACAGCACGGAGGCAGCGGCGCTGGAGGCGGAACTGAAGTAGCTGCTCCAGGTGACCCCGCCCGCTGAGGTCAACCGTTGCAGGAAGCCGGCCGAGTTCCCCCCGCGGGTGGACTGGCGGGGGCTGACGGTCGGGAAGTTGGTGCTCGCCGTGCTGCCACCGACGAAGATGTCGCCCGTGGCATCATTGTGCAGCATGATGGTGGCGACATCGCTCCCGGTGCCGCCGCTGTTGCGCATCCAGACCAGCGTAGAGAGGTCGGCGTTCACCCGGAAGACCAAGGCATCATTGCTGCCGGCGTTGGTGTTGGTGGCACCGCTGCCGGGGTTCTGGGTGAGCAGGTTGGTGCTGGTGGTGGATCCGCACACGAGCACATCACCGCCGGCGGTGGTGCGCAGGTCGTAGGACAGTTCGCCGCCATTGCCGCCGATCACGCAGGCCTTGATGCCGGTGCCGGCGGGGTTGATCTTCAGGACGAAGATGTCGTCGCCCGATTGGGCTTGCTGGTCGATGCTGCTGCCGCTGAACCCGGTGCCGCCGAGCAGGGGGAAGTTGGTGCTGCCGGTCAGGCCCGTGATGTACAGGTTGCCGTCCGGCCCCTGTTCGATGGCGTACGGATTATCATCCTGCCCGCCGCCGATGTAGGTCTGCCAGACCCGGGTCCCGGAACCGCCCACGGTGGAGGGCTCCAGGTATTTGCCCACGATGATCTCCAGGTTGCCGTTGGCCGTTTCGTCGAAAGCGCCCACGGTGATGTTGTCCGTGGTGCCCACCACGCGCGCCAGGACGTAGATGGCCCCGTCGTTCGGGTCCACCCAGATGCCGTGGCCGTGGTTGTCGCCGGAGCTGTTCGTGTTCACCCAGGTGGCCCAGCGCAGCGCGATGGGGTCGATCACCAGGGGGCGAGTGCGGTCGTAGGCTCCCAGGTTGAAGCGGACCACGTTGCCTTGCACGGCATAGGCGGCATCCACACGCTGCTCGCCGCGTTCGCCGCCCTGGTACACCACAGGTGGGGGGAAGAGCATCTCCCCCAGGCTGGTGGGCACGACCAGCTCGCCCTTCGCGGTGACCCGGAGGCGCTCGATGCCCTTCAGCTCGAGCTGGATGTCGGCGGGGTCGCTGCCGGGCTTGCAGATGATGTCGTACTCGAGCGCACCGTCCTCGGCCGCATAGTATCGCACATCGGTCCGGGGGTACACGTCCTTGTACCACACCTCCTCGAAGCTGCTGACGCCTGCGGCGTGGCGCGCGGCCTCGCCCACGAAGTAGTTGGAGGCATCGCCGTGCGGCTTGAGGCCCTCGATGCGCATGGTGGGCAGGGCGCCGCGGAAGTGCAGCATCCAGCCGTGCCCGCGTTCGCGCCACAGCAGCGGGCGGTTCGGCAGCCCAAGGCGGGCTTCTTCCTCGATGCGATGACCTTCGGCCTCGCGGGCGGCGACGGCCTCCGGATCATAGGCCTTCACCAACATGCCCTCGGGTGTGGCCAGGGCCTGGCCCAGCGGGAAGTCGGCCCGGAACCGGACGTGCGGGTTGAACTGCCCGCGGTTCTCCGTGAAGTGGATGCGCTGCTCGTAGGCATGGAGCAGGGCATCCAGGCCGTCCGCATGGCCATCGTGCGGTCGGTCGGGTGGCGTGTGCGCCTGAGCGCCTGTGGCCGCAAGCACCAAGGCCGACAGAAGGGCCTTGGCGCGTCGCAGCGCGGTCTTGGGGGGTGAATGGTGCTGCATGGGATCTTGGATCGGTTGGCGGTTATCGGATGCGAGCGCCCCGGTGAAGGGCGTCAAGGGACGAACAGCAGCAACAGGCCCACCAGCAGCAGGCACCAGAGCTCCCCATCGGCCAGCCAGGCCGGCAGGGCGTTCCATCGGTGCAGCACGAGCGCGCTCGCGCGCTCAAGGGTCTTCGCGGTCCTCATCGGTGATCCTGTTGGTGTCCAAGTAGCCCACAGGGTCGATCGAAGCCGGACGAACGGGCACAAAGCAACGGCGAAGCGCACCCCGCTGTCAAGTTTCGTCGAAACTTATCACCTGTTCGTCGATACGAACGATGCCTTCAGAGGCTATTTCCCACGCACCGAACGAGGGCACGAGGAGGCTCCCTGTTGAAAACTTTCCGCCGGTTTTTTTGGCGATCGGGGTGGCGCGTTGCTTAATTGTCCGGCGTTCGTCTGACGAAAAAGGCGTCAAGCCGATGGACGATCGATCAACGCGACAACAAATCCCAAACACATGGCAGCGGTGGAGATCAACAAGGAGAAGCTGAAGGCCCTTCAGCTCACCATGGACAAGATGGAGAAGACCTTCGGCAAGGGGGCCATCATGAAGCTGGGGGACGATGCGGTGGAGCAGGTGGAAGTGATCCCGTCGGGGTCGCTGGGCCTTGATCTGGCGCTGGGCGTGGGCGGCTACCCGAAAGGCCGCATCGTGGAGATCTACGGCCCTGAAAGCTCAGGAAAGACGACCCTTGCCATCCATGCGATCGCGGAGGTGCAGAAGAAGGGCGGCATTGCGGCCATCGTGGACGCCGAACACGCCTTCGACCGGTTCTATGCGGAGGCGTTGGGCGTGGACACGGAGAACCTGCTGATCAGCCAGCCGGACAACGGGGAGCAGGCCCTGGAGATCGCCGACAACCTGATCCGCTCCGGTGCGATCGACCTGCTGGTGGTGGACAGCGTGGCGGCCCTGACCCCGCGTGCGGAGATCGAAGGGGAGATGGGGGATGCCTCGCCGGGCATGCAGGCGCGCCTGATGAGCAAGGCCCTGCGCAAGCTCACCGGCACGATCAGCAAGACGGGTTGCTGCTGCATCTTCATCAACCAGCTGCGCGAGAAGATCGGGGTGATGTTCGGCAATCCGGAGACCACCACCGGTGGCAACGCGCTGAAGTTCTACGCCAGCATCCGCATCGACATCCGCCGCACCAACCAGATCAAGGACGGGGAGACCGCGGTGGGCAACCGCACCAAGGTGAAGATCGTGAAGAACAAGGTGGCGCCGCCCTTCCGCAAGACCGAGTTCGACATCCTCTTCGGCAAGGGCATCAGCAAGTCCGGCGAGATCATCGACATGGGGGTCGAGCAGGGCATCATCAAGAAGAGCGGAAGCTGGTTCGCGTACGAGGACAACAAACTGGGTCAAGGCCGGGACGCCGTGCGGCAGCTGCTGGAGGACAATCCGGAGCTGTGCGAGGAGCTGGAGAAAAAGATCAAGGACGGTCTAAGGGAAGCCGCTCCTCAAAACGCCTGAGGCGCCCTTCGGCCCGACCCTACCTTAGAGGCCCCTTCCCCCGGAAGGGGCTTCTTCGTTCCCATGACCCACGGCGCCCGCCCCCTCGGATCCCTGATCCTCCTGCTCTTCCTGGCCTGCAGGCCTTCCGCGCCGACCAGAGACGGAGCGGTCCCCGCCGCGTCCCCCGGCGGACTGGCCGAACAACTGGCCGCCTTGGAACAGCGCATCGTGGCCGACCCCGCGAACGCCGCGCTCTATGCCGAGCGAGCCCGGTTGTACACTGCGGCGGACAGCCTGCGGCAGGCGTTCAAGGACTGGGAGCGCGCCATCGCCGCGGACAGCACCAACGCCACGTACCGGATGGAACGCGGTGACCTGTACTACCGGCAAACGATGGTCGACCGGGCACGGGCCGAGTTCGAGCGGGCGATCGCCCTGGCGCCGGACCGCCCCGATCCGCGCCTCAAGCTGGCCGAGATCGAGCTCGTGCTCCGCCACTACCGGGAGGCCATGGAGCTGGTGAACGCCGCGCTGCGGATGGACCCCAACCTGGCGAAAGGCTACTACCTCAAAGGCTGGATCTACAAGGAGGCGGGCGACACGGCGCTGGCCATCTCCAGCCTGCGCACCGCGGTGGAGCAGGACCCGGGCCACTACAGCGCCTTCATCCAGCTCGGCCTGTTGCATGCGGCCCTTCACGACCGCTTGGCCGTGGACTACTACCGCTCGGCGCTGGCCATCCGTCCCAACAGCGTGGAGGCCCTATACGACCTGGGCATGTACCTCCAGGAGCATGGCGAGGACAGCCTGGCGATGGCCACCTACGCCCGCATCAGCGAGGTGGACAGCCTGAACGCCCTGGCCCCCTACAATACCGGCTTCATCCATTTGGAACACCGGCAGGACCCGCGCACCGCGATCGACTGGTTCACCGCGGCCACGGACCTGAACACCACCTACTACCAGGCCTGGTACAACCGGGGCGTGGCGTACGAGCGGCTGGGGCGGTTGGACAGCGCCGCAGCCGACTATCAGGTGGCCTTGCTGATCCGGCCGGATTATGATGCTGCGGCCGAAGCCCTTCAGCGGGTGTACGCCAACGGCGCCTACGTGAAGGCCTTCGACCGGAAGCGCTGAGGCCGCTCAGGGCACGTATTCGTAGCAGCCCAGATCGGGCGGGAACCCACGCGGCTGACCATCCAGGTCCGTGAGCGCCTCGATCGTGCTGAAGATGCCCCGATCGATGCACGGCGAGGCCGCGGTGAGGTGTTGATCACCGCTGCCCACGAACGCCGGGTTCAGGTTTCGGATGATCGACGACTGGTCCGGGAAATGCACCGGATCGCTCGTGGGCTGATCGGTGCGGAGCAGGAAGTTGGTGAAGGTGTACTGCGCGTTGGCCCCGGCTTCCAATTCGATGAGGAACTCGTTGCTGTTGGCCCCATGGATGATCCCGTTCTGGAACGTGCTGTTCGAGATGTCGCGCACCTGCACCACCCCGTCGATGCCTTGATACGTGTTCGTGAGCAGGAAGGCCGGATCGTTCCGCACGTCGTAGGACCAGAAGTTGGAGACGGTGGTGTGATTGAAGAAGTACTCGCCCCCCCCGGTGAGCGCCATGCAGAACTGCCCGGCATCGGCCACCAGCAGGTTGTTGCTGGAGATGCGGTAGTTGCGGCTCAGGATCCCGGCGGCCGAACAGTTGCGGATGCTGACGTTGTTGAGCACGAGCTTGGCCGCGCTGGTCGGGGCCAGGGGATCCAAGGGAAAGGTCTCGCACTGGATGCCGATGAGCGCGTTCCGGACCTGCACATGCTCGAACACGTTGTCCTGACCGGCCTCACCCTCGTTGATCCAGATGCGGTCCCACTGGCCGGGCAGGTCCTGATAGGCGGGCTCCAGGCGGTCGCCTTGGAAGACGATGGGCTGATCGACGAGGCCCTGGGCCGTGATGCGGCCGTACTTGTACACCCACAGACCGCCCCCGCCGTGGACGTAGATCCGCGTGCCGGGCTGGATGACGAGGGCATTGCAGCTGTCCACCACCGCATAGCCGAGGATCAGGATGGGTTTCTCGGGGGTCCACACCACGGTCTCGCCGCAGATCTGGACCCCGTTCTGATCGAAACCGCCGGCGATGTACGAGAAGGGGGGGAAGCCCTGCACGAACTGATCCGGCCGGTACACCACCGCGTCCTGCCCCCAGACCTGCAGCAGCACCGACCCCTCCACGCCATTGGTGTTGAAGCGGATGAAGTCCTCCACCAGGAAGGGGGTGTTGACCCCTCCGGCGGCGGGCAGCACCTCCACGAACACGAAGATGCTGTCCTTGCCCAGGATCTCGACGTCCTCGAAGCTGTCGCCGCTGAGGCCGTCCACGTTGATCCGGAACGGGGAGGGGGCCCCGCCGGCCAGGGCGATATCGACCTTCACGGCGTTGGCATCGGGGTTGCGCACCGTGAAGCGCTTGGTCACCGAGGTGGTGAGCGTGGTGAACACGGTGTCGAACAGGATCGTGTCGCGGCTGAAGTCGAGGGTGACCCCGTCCTCGGTGAACCGAAGGTCCTTGCGGCACCCCGCCAGGATGAACAGTCCGGCGAACAGGGCAAGGATCAGGCGGTGCGGCATGGGGTGCAAAGATGGCTCGGCCTGCATTACGGAAGTGGGCCCGGGATCATTGCCCGGCCGGCCATTTGGTCAACTGGTCGATCCGGCTTACTTTTGCGCCCCCGTCGCACGAAGTGGCGGGCCGAGAACCGCAGAACCATGAAGGACGGCATCCACCCCGAGAACTACCGCGTCGTGGTGTTCAAGGACATGTCCAACGATTACATGTTCCTGAGCCGCAGTTGCGCGGCCACCAAGGAGAGCATCAAGTGGGAGGACGGCAACGAGTATCCCCTCGTGAAGCTGGACATCAGCCACACGTCCCATCCCTTTTACACCGGCAAGATGATGCTGATCGACACGGCCGGTCGTGTGGACAAGTTCAACAAGCGGTACGCGCGCCACAACAAGGACGCGAAGTAACCGGCGAGCACGTCTTCGGAAGCCCTCGGTCGCCGACCGGGGGCTTTTCTTTTCCGGGGTCGCCGGTCAGCCTTTCACCTTGTAGCGCTCGTTCCGGGTCCGGCCTTCGCGGATCTCCTGGTAGGCCTCGGCCACCCGTCGTTTGCGGGTCTCGTCCTTCCGGGCATCCGTGATCCATTCCACGAACTCGCGCTGCTGCGCCGCCGTGAAGCCTTCCCACATGGCCCAGGCCTCCTCGTCCTTGCGCAGCACCGCGTCCAGCTCCTCCGGAAGGACCACGGCCTTCCGGGCCGGCTTGGCATCCGGGAGCTTCGCTCCGCTGAGGTTGACCTTCACGGCCTGCTTCACCAGGTCCACGAACGCCTTCTCGTCGATGGTGCCCCCCTCCTCGATGCGGTATTTGCGCATGCCTTTGGCCTCGTCCTTCTCCGGCTTGTCGAAGAGCTTGTGCGGGTCCTTCATCAGCGACCCTTTGTGGAACCACACACAAACGGCGTGCTTGAGCGCGATGGTGCCGAGCATGATGCCATCATGGTCGTAATGGGGCATGTTCCACCGCCAGGTCTCCTCGATGGTCTCGTCCACCGAGTGGATGAGCTGGCGCAGACGCACCAAGGTGCGGCGCTGCCATTCGGGCTGTTCAGCGATGTAGAGGTTGATCTGTTCCTGAGGGAGCATGGCAGTAGGTTCAGCGGTCGGTCGGATCAGCGTTTCATCTCCTGCTCGAACTGCACGGACAACGGGAAGGTCTTCTCGCCTTGAAGCTTGAAGCCGGCCAGCATGACGGTCTCGTTCGGCGCCACGGGCCAGCGCCGTTCGGGCAGCACGGTGGCCACATCGGCCCCTCCGTTCACCACGGAGCGGGCTTTGGAGGTCCCGTCCGCCTTGAACTCGAGCAGCAGCGCCTCGCCGCCACCGTCCAAGGGTGGCACGGGCTCGCCGGACCTGCGGATCTCCTCGTTGGCCATGTCATCGTTCATGAGCACATGCAGCAGGTCGTTCTGGACGAAGGCCACGGGCGATCCGCGGCCCGGTTTCTCCAGGTTGATCTGCCGGTCCAGGACGCTGTACCACAGCTGTTCACCCGAAGCATCCACGCGCATGACATGCAGATCGCTCGTGACATAGCTCTGGCGGGTGACCGGCTGATTCGCGAAGTTCTTGCTCTGGATGGTGCGCAAGGCGCTTTCGTTCGCCAGCAGGACGGCTCCGCCATCGCTGAACACTTGAAGGTCCTCCGCCACCACGTCCACCTGCAACTCCTTCTTCTCCTTCACCACGGCAGGCTGCAAGGTGTGCAGCTTGAAGGGGCCCCATGCGAGCGCTTTGCGGTCGAAGGTGGTGAAGAACAGGCCCTTCGACTGGTCGCGCCGCAGGGTGGGTTCGCCGTAAGTGCCGGCCACCATGAGCGCACCATCCTTGCGCAGGGCCATCCGCACGTCCTGGGCGTAAGGTGCTCCGGGCAGATCGACGATCACCTGCTGTTGCCCTGTGCTGTCCATCCGCACCACGGCCCATGAATAGCCGACCTGGTCCTTGACCTTCGGGGCGGGATCGGTCACCCACTTCACAAGCCGCCAGAGCACTCCGTCCGCGTCCAAGATCGTTCCGGACACCACGATCTCCTTCACCGCGGGGTCCACCTCCATGGCCCGGGCCCAGTAGAGGCTCATGTCCTTGTGGAACACGGCCGCGAACCAGGGCGCTCCGGGTCGCTGGGTGCTTCGCGGATCGAGGTTCAGCATGAACCGATTGGTGTCCACGCTCGCCGTGAACGTGAGCCCCGCGGCTGCTCCCTGGGTGAACCAGTTCTGGTCCTTGCCGAAGCGGTCGAATGACAAGAGCGCATGCTCCTGCGCTCCCTTGACCCCCTGCAGGCTCCTGGGGTTCATCTCCTGGCGAAGCACCTGTACTCCGGACCGCTCTAGGTCGATCTTGGACCCGAACAGCCAGAGCTTCCGCTGGTGGCGGCCGATGGTCTCCACGGCCACGGGCGACTCCCCGAACACCATCTTCGGAGCAGCGCTTTTGATGGGGGAGAGGGTGACGCGGTCATAGGTCACCAGGTTCCATGCCATTCCGGTCTGGGGACGCCCGCCAAGCACGGCAGCATCGGCCGGTACCTGCATGGCGATCAACGCGCCTTCATCCCCTTTCACCACGGTGTGCAGGGTGGTGCCGTCCTCCAGTCGGCGCCCAAGGTCGGCCTTCACTTTCACGCGCACCTTCGGCGCCTGTTGGGCCACGGCCATCAGGTTGGCGCTCAAGGCGAGAAGCAGAAATATGCGGAGCATGGGTTCCATGAAAGCTGATGTGAAGGTAGTTCAGCAGCGTTCGAGTATGACGGCGTAGCCCTGGCCGACACCAATGCACATGGTGCACAAGGCGTACTGCTTGCCGGTGTCCCGCAGCTCGATGGCGGCGGTCTGCAGCAAGCGTGCACCGCTCATGCCCAAGGGATGCCCCAGGGCGATCGCGCCGCCGTTCGGGTTCAGTCGTGGGTCGTCATCGGCGAGGCCCAAGGCGCGGGTGCAGCTCAGGGCTTGTGCCGCGAACGCCTCATTGATCTCAATGATGTCCATCTCCTCAAGCCTCAATCCGGCGCGCTTCAAGGCCAGCCGTGTGGCGCCCACCGGCCCGATGCCCATGATCCGCGGCTCCACACCGGTCACGGCGGCGGTCACGATGCGCGCCATCGGGGTCAGACCATGCCGCTCCAAGGCGGCATCCCCCGCTACGAGCACGGCAGCGGCACCGTCGTTGAGGCCGCTGCTGTTCCCGGCGGTCACGGTGCCGTTCCTCCGGAACGCGGGCCTCAGGCCGGCCAAGGCTTCGAGCGTGGTCCCGGGCTTGATGAACTCGTCCTGCTCCACGAGAACGGGGTCGCCTTTCCGTTGCGGCACGGGCACCGGCACGATCTCGCGGGCGAACCGTCCGCTGCTCACCGCAGCTGCGGCCTTGCGTTGGCTCCAAAGCGCGAACCGGTCCTGGTCCTCCCGGCTGATGGGCGAGGATTCGATGAGGTTCTCCGCGGTCTCGCCCATGGCATCAACGCCGTACTTCTCCTTCATCGCGGGGTTCACGAAGCGCCAGCCAAAGCTGGTGTCGTGCAGCTGCGCATCCCGTCCATACGGGGTGCTGGTCTTGCTGATCACCCAAGGACCTCGGGTCATGTGCTCCACACCACCCGCGATCAGCAAGTCCCCTTGGCCCGCTTGGATCGCCCGGCCGGCTTGGACAACAGCGCTCATGCCGCTGGCACACAATCGGTTCACGGTCTCCCCGGGCACGCTCACAGGGAGCCCGGCCAACAAGAGCGCCATGCGGGCCACATTGCGATTGTCCTCACCGGCCTGGTTGGCACAACCCAGGACGACGTCGTCCACGGCGGCAGGATCGAGACCGGGGTGCCGCTTGACCAGTTCGCGGAGGACATGGGCAGCAAGGTCGTCCGCACGGACCGGGGCCAAGGCCCCTGCGAAGGCCCCGATGGGCGAGCGGACCGCATCGATGAGATAAGCGCTGGAGGCCATGGAGGGTGAACAGGGGTGCGAAGATGCGACAGGGGTTGGGAAGGGGTTCAGGCGGGAGGGGTGGATCGGGTGGGACCTCGCCGAACGCATGTATGGCCATACATATGTCCGGACCGCGTGCGGACAGGCCAGAGGAACACGAATATTATTGACCACCAAGGGATTATAGAAAACGTCATCGCTCTTGCGCTGCTGGAAGTGCGGGATCGATGTTGAAGGAACTTCACGTCATCAACGAGCGGAAAAAGCTGGTCCAGCGGGGGATTACCGAAGCCAGGCCCCTGCCGACCGATCGCCAAGGACGTATGTATGGCCATACATACGTTCTTCCGAGTCCACCCCTTGCCGCTACCTTGGGCACATGGACCCACAGACCCTGGCCGAGCGTGTGGTTTCGAAGATGTTCGACAACGACCCGTTCAGCCGCTGGTTAGGGATCGAACGCATCCTCGTCGCGCCAGGGCAGTGTGTCCTTCGCATGTCCGTTAGGCCGGAGATGCTGAACGGCTTCGCCATCGCTCATGGGGGGGTGGCGTACAGCCTGGCGGACAGCGCCCTGGCGTTCGCAGCGAATTCGTACGGTATTCAGGCGGTCAGCATCGAGACCGGCATCACCCATACGCGGCCGGTCCGCGCAGACGACATCCTTACCGCGACCACTTCGGAGCGGAACCGGTCCGCGCGGTTCGCCACCTATGAAGTAAGCGTGACGGACCAGCGCGAACGCATCGTGGCCCTGTTCAAGGGGACTGTCTTCCGCACCGGCGAAGACTGGTCGGTCTGACGGTCAGCGCGTGCGCGATCCGATGGGGACGGACACACCGGTCACGTCCAATACGCTGGTCGGCGTGCAGGCGAAGATGCGCTGCAAGGGTGTCGGCCTCACCCTGAAAAGGCCTTGACGGAGACCGAACGCTGGCAGCAACGTGCTCCTGGGTCCGACCACGAAACAGGGGAGCGTGATCCGCTGCTGACCGGTTCCGGCCAAGACCACCCCGGGGTGCACATGCCCACCAATGCGGTAGCCTTCACCGGTGCTGTTCCTGCCCAAGGGATCATGGCACAAGGTGATCCCATCTTCCACCATCTCCTGGTCATGGACCAGAAGTCCGGCATCACGGTACCGTCGTTCGCTGAGCCGATCGTGGTTGCCGGGTACCAGATGCAACTCTTCCTTACGCGACCGGCACCACGTCACGAATCCATCCCAGCTGCGATTCACATCGCTGTGGAACAGATCGCCCAGGATGAACAGCCGAGAAGGACTGAAATGGTCCAGCACCTGGGTCAGACGGTCCATGGTGGCGTGATCGTCCCCTTCGGGAAGCGGGACCCCGGCCTTTCGGAAGTGGGCCGCCTTACCAAGGTGCAGGTCGGCCACCAACAGCCAGTTCCGTTCGTGCCAATACAACCCTCCCCACGGATGCATGGTGAACCGGGCGCCAGGTCGATGGATCTCCAGGTCGAAGGGCAGCATTCCGACGAATATACCACCCGGTGCAAGTGACCTGCTCCCGCGGACCTTACTTTCACCACAACCCGATGTTCATCGCCTCTTTGGGTTTCATCCTCTGCGCCGCATCCATCTGGTTCAGCGGTACGCACCTGGCCCGCTTGGGCGACCGCCTCGCCGAGCTCACCGGCATGGGCCGCGCCTGGCTCGGCCTGGTGCTCATGGCCACCGTCACCTCCCTGCCCGAGCTCTTCGTGGGCATCAGCTCCGCGGGCCTCCACGGCAATGCCGACCTGGCCGTGGGCGATGTGCTGGGCAGCTGCGTGTTCAACCTGCTCATCCTCTCGGTGCTCGATGCCTTCCACCGCGGGCCGGGCCTGCTGCGCGCGGTCGGACCCAAGCAGGTGCTCAGCGCGGCCTTGGGGGTCGTGCTGCTGGCGCTCGTAGGGTTCGGCCTCTTCCTGCCCGAGCAGTACGTGGTGATGGGCTGGGTGGGCGGGCTCAGCCTCGTCTTCGTGGTGGTGTACGTGGTCGCCATGCGCTTGGTCTACGAGCATCTCGGACAGGCGCCTGTCGCGGATGAGGAAGCGCGCGACCGCGCAGGCCTCCGGCGCGTGCTCCTGTGGTATGCCGTGCACGCCACCGTGGTCATCACCGCGGCACTCTTCCTGCCCGGTTTCGCCGAGACCATCACCGAGGAGACCGGCCTCAAGGCCTCCTTCGTGGGCACCCTGCTGCTCGCCACCTCCACCTCCCTGCCCGAAGTGGCGGTGTCCGTGGCCGCGCTCCGCATCGGCGCGGTGGACATGGCCGTGTCGAACCTGCTCGGCAGCAACCTCTTCAACATCGTGATCCTCGCCATCGACGACCTGGTGTACGGCGGCGGGTTCCTGCTGAAGGACGCTTCGGACGCCCACCTGCTCTCGGTGCTCAGCACCATCATCATGAGCGCCATCGTGATCGTGGGGCTCACCTTCCGCACTGCGCCCAAGCGCTTTCTGCTGGCCTGGGACACCTTCCTCATCGCGGTGGTGTACGTCGTGAACCTCATCCTCCTTTACCGCATCTCCTGACCCATGCAATGGCATCTGCTGGACCTCGATGAGCTGCGCCAGATCCTGGGCGTCGGGGAGCAGGGCCTGCGCGAGGCCCAGGCCGGGGAACGCCTGCTCGAGCACGGCCCGAACGAGCTGAAGGGCAAACGCAAGCGCACCGTCCTGGGCCTCTTCCTCGCCCAGTTCAAGGACCTGATGATCATCGTGCTGCTTGCGGCCGCGGTGGTGGCCGGTGCCGTGGGCGACCTCACGGACACGTTCATCATCCTGGCCATCGTGGGGGTGAACGCTGTGATCGGCATGGTGCAGGAGTTCCGCGCGGAGAAGGCCCTGGAGGCCCTGCGACGCATGGCGGCCCCGCAGGCCACGGTGCGGCGCGGCGGCGTACTGCGCACCGTGCCCGCACGCGAACTGGTGCCGGGGGATGTGGTGCTGCTCGAGGCGGGACAGGTGGTCCCCGCCGACCTGCGCTTCACCGCGTGCCACGGCCTGCGCATGCAGGAGGCCGCGCTCACCGGCGAATCGCTCGA